>CALUOW010000143.1 GCA_944322365.1 uncultured Bacteroides sp. | reverse complement strand
AGAAGAGTTAGAGTCACTTCTAACTCTCAAGTTCCGTTTGTGTAATTCGCAAACCATTTCTTTTTGACTATAAATCCGTTGCAGGCACATCATAGCGGTTGATAAGGATGTGCCTTGCCCAATATACCCATCGCTCCTCCTCCGTTTGGAAGGGATAAAATGAGGAAGTGTACATATCGGTCATATCATATCGGGCGATAAAGTCTTGGAAGTTGTCCGTAAAGCGTTTGCCGCCATATTCCAAGCCTGCCGCCGCTGAAAAACCGGCACCGGCTCCGATGACAACATGCTCCGCTTCCTTGAAGGCATGGCACAACTTCAATAATCGGGTGTTATAGCCGTCTGTAACGGTCGCTTTACGATAGAAGCCGTCTATAAATGGATAAATCTTCATCTTTGAACACATTGAATATGATGGTCTGAATATGAACGGTTGTTGCAAGGCAGTCACGTACTGTATTTACAGCTATATGTGCCGCCCGTTCTTGTGGAAAACCGAACTCACCCGTGGATATGCAACAGAAAGCAACGCTTTTTATCTCATACGTGTCTGCCAATATGAGGCAGGAACGATAACAATCCGCCAGTTCCTTTTCCTGTTCAGGGGTAGGTTTCCCGTTACGGACTATCGGACCGACCGTGTGCAATACATATCGAGCAGGCAAGTTATAGCCTTTGGTTATCTTGGCACGCCCCGTAGATTCCGGGTGTCCCTGCATCCGCATCTGCTTGTCACACTCCAAGCGCAACTGTACGCCAGCCGCCGAATGAACGGCATTGTCAATGCAGCGGTGCAGAGGCACGAAACATCCCAACAAGGCATTGTTGGCGGCATTGACGATGACATCCGCTTGCAACCGGGTTATATCCCCCTGCCATATCCGAAACCTGTTGTCAGATTGGCACAATGGGATGTCCGATAAGGTTACAACACCCTTGTCCGCAAGCTGCTGTTTCAGTTCGGCATCCTGCGCTTTCAGGAACTCCGGGCTTACAGGCAGTGGAGGGCGCACGTTGAGCAAAGCCCGCATCATGGACTGTTGTCTTTCCAGCGTATCGGGTATCTGCCACCCGGCATATTCTTCCCGTTCAGCAAGTAAAGTGCGAAGTATATACCGCAAATTGTCAATCCTACTCACTGTATTCATAATGCTTGAAAGTGGGAGGTGTCGGTGTCAAGTCGTAATAATCCAACTTTGCAACTGGTAGGCGAAAATAAGCCAAATCGGTATATTGCTTGTACAGGCGTGGAAGAACCGGATTATCCGCATAGATTTCACGTGCCACATCGTCCGATACATCAAACACGGCACGTCCGGTCACCCGCACGGATATGTTCCCATCCATGGCGAGCAACTCAATGTCTGGGTTTTCTTGCAGTTGGCGGTACACTTCCTTGTGTGGTGATGTGGCAAAGTAGAGGGTATGCCTTTCCTGCTTCATGATTTGAAACACACGGATTTTAGGCTTGTTCTGTTCCACGGTGGCAAAAGCCACTTCCTTGTGGCTGCTTAAAAAATCAAATGCTTTTTCCATGATTGAAGTTCTTTTACTTATTGCTTGAAAAGGCTTCGGACGGTGCGACATTCTCAAGTACCGTCCGAAGCGTTACTATTCAAGTACCTTATTTGTAGAGGGCTTTGCCCAAATCTTCCAATCCGGCTTCTCCGGGCAGTCCGGGATAGGCTTGCTTCATGGCATCCACGAAAGCTTGTGCCGTTTTGTTGGCGGCAAGCTGCTCTTTCATCTTTTTCAGATAAGCGATTTTGAACTCTACCGCATCGCGTGTGGCCGCGCCTCCATGTCCGCCAATGAACAGCGTCGCACCCGAAGCCAATGAGTTTTCTGCTTCCGCAATTTCCGCATCAATGGCAGCCGGAGAAGAAATTTGCAAGTGGCTGACATGCGCCTTTGCCGGAGTCCAATGGGTGTAATAAACCTTTCCGCCAATCAGGATGCTTGCGCCGGGAAAATCCGATGTCGCCCCATGACGGAACTCAAAAGTAACGCCTGCCCATGTCTGTGTCGTACCGAAAGCCACTTCCGATGTCTTACCCGTTGGCATGTCTGTCATTGCGTTGCCGAAAGCCTGCGCAAAGCCTTTCATCATGCCGCCATAGATTTCACCTTTGGTAAATTCAGGCATGCCTTGAACCATTACCACGTCATGTTTCCCTGTTCCTCCCACGTGATAGTCCGTGATGCGTGTCCCCACGGGCTTATCCAACTTGGAAAGGTAGGTGTCAAATTCAGCCACATTGTCCTTGAACAGCGGCTACTCCATAGTTACAAGGGCATCTTTTCCCTCTATGATGTAACTTGCATCGCCCAACGCATCGTTGGTGTAATAAACGTGCAGTTTGAAATTGCTGAGGTCATGCACCTCGAAATGTCCTTTAGTCTGTGCCATAGCTGTGATTGTTAAGAGATTGAACAAAATTAATAATGCCTTTTTCATTGTTTCTGTTTTTTTGAGTTATACGATAGTTTGCTTAATATCCGATAGTGAAACGCTCATAATGATGTTTCGGGTTTTCAAGTTCATCCACCATCGCCACGGCGTAGTCTTCCACGGAAATGTGACTGTTACCATTCTCATCCACGATAAGGTCATCCTTGCCCAAACGGAATTGCCCTGTCCGCTTTCCGGGTTCAAGCGTCCCCGCCGGAGAGAAGAAAACCCAGTCAATGTCCTTCTCATTCATCAATGTGTTCAGGTAGAACTCGCCGAGCGACTTGACACCGCCCATGATGGCATCGGGAATAGCGCCAGAATCAACCACTCGAAGCCCCGGAGCGCAGAACAACGTGCCTGCACCGCCCACACACAGCAATCTTTTGACTCCCGATTTCTTTGCGGCATCCAAAATCAGCGGATAGTTGCGCAGGGTTTCCTCATAGATGTTCGGATTGCTCCATCCGGGATTGTATGCGCTGATAATGGCATCTTTGCCTTTGCAGGCATTAGCCAGAGCGTCCGTATCGGCCACATCTGCCTTGACGGTGTTAAGGTCTGTACTTGATACGCTCAACTTTTCGGGATTGCGCACCACAGCTGTTACTTTGTGACCTCTTGCCAACAATTCGTTCAGGATGGCGGTTCCAACGAATCCGCTCGCTCCAATCAATGTTACATTCTTCATAATTCCACGTCATTAAAAAGTTTATTGCTAACTAAAAGTATCTTTGTTTCTTTTGTGCTGCAAAATTAGAAAGAGTTTTTGAATCCCGCAAGTAGATACTTGAACATCAGGTACTTACACAGAAGTAACTATTGTTGTATATGAGCCATTTACAGGCAAAAATATTTTTGAAAAAAGTTTCTTGCAGTATGAAAGAAATTTGATTACCTTTGTAGAGCGATTTGAAATACATATTATTATGGATAGAACAACAATAGAAGATGCCGTATTCCCAAACTGCCCGATACGGAATATCTTAGCCAAACTCTGTGACAAATGGTCGCTTTTGGTTATATACACGCTGAACAAAGCTGACAAGGAAACGATACGCTTCAAAGAATTACAGCGTGAAATCCCTGACATATCACAAAAGATGCTGACTGTAACCCTGCGCACATTGGAAGACGACGGATATGTCACTCGTACTGTATATCCTGAAGTACCTCCAAGGGTCGAGTATGCGCTAACGGCACGGACACGCTCTTTATTACCGCATATTAATGCGCTAATAGAATGGGCATTGGAAAATAAGGATGCGATTATTAAAGATAGAAGACAAGCCAATAAGAAATAACATGCTTATAGAAGGTAGGCAAGCGGTTTTGGTCTGCCCAAAACACAAACTTGCTACCCTCCCGTTACCATTGGTTATAACCTAATATCTTTGTCTTTACAGGGCGGTGTGATTGTCCTCCGAATGGATGAAAACAGTTTGTTAAACTGCTCCTTGAACCATTCGCCAATCAGTTGCCCGTTGATGGCAAGTGCGAGTTTGAATTTGTTTTTCGGGTCTTTCACTACTTGGAAGCCAGCTTCCTCGGTTTTGAATTTCCGTTTGTGTTCCTCCGAATAAAGCTCGCCCTCGTAAAATAGTGGTTTGCCGCTGATGAGCGTGGCGGTCTGCCTTTCGTTGAAACCGACTTTCAGACAGAACTTTTCCATGTACACCAACTCTTGGAACAGCGGAAACCATTTCTTGGCTTTTTGGATGATGGATTTCAGGAATGACACTTCCCTTTGGTGTTCCGCTTCCTTGTCCGCCATTTCCCTGCGGTACTTGGCTTGCAGTTCCATCAATTGGCGGCTGTGTTCCTCCTGCTGCCGCTCCATCTGCTTTTGCAATAATTCGATACTCTCGTCACGGGCGGCAACCTCGCCTTGCAAGGTTCGGTTGTCGGCTTCCAACTCTTTCAGTCTGCCGCTACCCAAAAGAGAACCTACTTTTGCCACGAGTGCCGCTTTCGCCTCGGTCTTGGCGGCTTCCAGCTTCTCCGACTTGATTTCTTTTTTGACTTCGTCAAGTTCCTGCTTTGCCTGTTGGCGTTCGGTCTGCAACTGCCGCACGTTGGCTTCAAGCTCTCCCGTCTGCCGTTTCAGGTCACGGTAGTATTGGGCGGTGGTGGTGTGCCGTGC
>CALUOW010000142.1 GCA_944322365.1 uncultured Bacteroides sp. | reverse complement strand
AACGTCCCCAAACTAACAAAAAAGAAGAAAGAAATGCTGACTTTCCGCCCGAGAAAACGTATATTTGCAGCCCCAAAATCCAAAGGGTTTTAGAAAAAGGAAATATGAAAGTTATTGTCGATAATAAAATCCCCTTCATCCGCGAAGCCGTAGAACAGGTGGCCGATGAAGTAGTCTACGCGCCCGGCAACGCCTTCACGCCGGAGCTGGTCAAGGATGCCGACGCGCTGATTATCCGCACGCGCACCCGTTGCGACCGTTCGCTGCTGGAAGGCAGCCAAGTGCGCTTCATCGCCACGGCCACCATCGGCTTCGACCACATTGACACCGAATACTGCCGCCAAGCCGGCATCCAATGGGCCAACGCGCCCGGCTGCAACGCCCCCTCGGTGGCCCAATACCTGCACTCCGCCCTGCTGTTGCTGCAAATGAAACGCGACAAACCGCTGGCCGGGCTCACCATGGGCATCGTAGGCGTGGGCCATGTGGGCAGCATCGTAGCCGAAGTGGCCACCGACATGGGACTAAAGGTGATGCTCAACGACCCTCCCCGCGAGGATGCGGAAGGTCCAGGCCGTTATCGCCCGCTCAGCGCCTTGGCCGAAGAGTGCGACCTGCTGACGTTCCACGTCCCCTTGGTACGCGACGGCAAATACCCGACATTCCATTTGGCCGACGAGACTTTCTTTCGGATGCTCCGCCGCCGCCCCGTCTTCATCAACACATCGCGAGGCGAAGTGGCCGACACGCAGGCACTATTGTCCGCCCTCGACGAAGGCTTGGTCTCCGATGCCGTTATCGACGTCTGGGAGCATGAGCCAGACATTGACCGCACGCTGCTTCAAAAGGCATTCATCGGCACCCCGCACATTGCCGGCTACTCGGCCGACGGCAAGGCCAATGCCTCGCGCATGGCGCTGACAGCCCTTTGCCGCTTCTTCGGCATCAAACCAGACTTCCACATCGTGCCCCCCAAGCCGCTGAACCCCGTCATCACCGCCGCCACCGAGACAGAAGCCTACCTGCAAATGTACGACCCGCGCCGCGACAGCGATGCCTTGAAGGCCCATCCCGAACAATTCGAGCAACTGCGCGGCGACTATCCCCTGCGGCGCGAGCGGCAGGCATACCTCTTTCGCCATGCGTGAAGCGGCGCTTCCGACATAAAAAACAGATGCCACGGGTGAATGGGCAAACATCATCCGCGACATCTGTGTGGAGGTGGGAGAAAGCGCGAAGGCTTTCTGCCGGGTGCAAACCGTGTTAGCACGGGGGAAAGGACGGAGGCAAACAGGCTTTAGAAGCCCTCTACCTTGCCGATGAACAGAATGCAACCCGTGCCTTGCTCGGACAGCACGCAGCAGAAAGGACGCTGCACGTGGAAGTCTATAGGCCGGGCGTCCGCCTCAATCATGCCTCCTGCCGCAATGCCGCCCACCACGGTGGATGCCGCAGCCTCCGCGCCCTCTTCGTCGACACGGAAAGAAACAGCCTGCCGCACCTCGTTGAGCAATAAGGGGGCAGCGCTCAGTGGGCTGAAATCGGCTCCTTCCGCAAAAGCCTGCCGAACCCCCATACTCATCAATACTTTTTTGACGTCATGGGTAGCTTCCACCCTGAACTTAGGCAACTTCACATCCAGCGATAGGGCCGTCCTGTCCAATTGTTCTTGCAGCAGCTCCCATGCTTCTGCATCCAGGTCCCCGATGCAGTCATTCAAAGCGGCGCCCACGTCCGGCAATATCACCGTCAAGCTGAAGGCCTCGTTCCCAAACGGAAAGCGGGCAGCCGCATATCCATCCTGCGCCACGTAGGCAAACTTCTCTTCCACGTGCATCAAGTCGACCGTTGAGACCGAACCATCCGCCCTGCGGAACTCGCCTTTCCCCGTTTCCTCTTTCTCGAAAGGCGTTGTCCATCTGCCTTTGAAATAGAGGGCATTCATCAACACCAGTTTAGACTCTGTATCCAATTCGTCCAATAGCTTTGGTATAAGCCCGTCCGTCTTCTCCTTGCACCACGCATTCATCGCAGGCAATGCCTTCCCGAAGTCCACCGTCTGCACCTCGGCGTCATAGTCGCTTGCCAGTATCGCAAGATAAGCATCAAGCGCCCTGAATCCCTCGTTCAGCCACAACGAATTGGCCATGCAGAGACGACCGGTGTTATCCAATCCCGCCAATTCCGTCACCAGTTTCCGGTTGTATCCATTGATTTCTTCCAGCGTATACCCGCCAAAGCCCAAGACCTCTGCCAGCTCGGCCGCCGTGGTCCCTGCGGCGCCGTTGTCCAACATGGACAGAGCCAACGACGCGCTTAACGGCGATACAAACAATTGTCCGCGCTCTTGCGATGGCAGGATGCTCTCTGCAGCTTGAAAGAAGCGGAAAGCGAAGTCATTGCCTGCCGTCGCCATCCGTGTCTCAGCTTCCGTCAGTTCAATGGCTTGATAAGCATTGGGCACCGGTTCCGGCATGTCCATACCATCATCCTGACAACTTCCAACCGACAAGCCCAACAAGAGGACCGTCGCAATCATAAAATCTTTTTTCTTCATAACGATATAAGTTTAAGAGCCTGAATAAACAAACTTGCCATAAAATCACCCGCAATGATTAAGCTGAATCACCTGTGCATACTGTATTCTCAATTTGCAGTAGGATAAATATTTATTATATCATATCTACTTTGAGAAAAATCATATCCGTTTCCAGATACTTGATCTCCTATATAAAAGCCATTGTTAATTCCAATAATACCCCAATTCATGTGGTAATAATAGGTAGAGGGTTGAAGCAAATATAAAACTTTTATTTCTTTTTCGCAAACACTCGCGTGGCATTTAAGGGATAATTAACAGCCACTGACGCCAAACTGTATGCAGAGGACTCGTTTCTATTTCCGTCGCCATCCTTTCGAGCGACATCGGTCAGCCATCCCGGCAGGAAGCAGCCGGAAAGCCGTCCTCATCCTCGGCGGACATCCCCTCCGCACGCCCGAATGCCTTTCAAGCAAAAACGCAAGATTCGCGGAATCCCTGTTGCCCGCGCAAGGAAATCGCAATTATTTACAGATAATTCCGCAAAAGCTACCGGACAAGTACGCTTCATGTTCGATATTTGTTCGTTCCCATGGCGACCAAGGCGGAACGAACATGGAACGAACATGGAACGAACTTGGAACGAACATGTCCCTAAGGCGGTTTTTCTTCATCTTGTGCATATATTTCATTTCCGACGGAAGATTGCCGCTTATCTGATAAAATTACAGATGTTTACAAAAGAAGAGGTAGGAGGACGGGAACTGCGATTGGAAAGTTTTATTTTCAGCGCGATCGTAGAGATACAGTTTATACTCATTGCCTTGAATCTGCGGATGTTCTTTATAAGTATGTGTTCAAAATTAAATGGCCATTTATCCATTCATTCTTTAGAACCCCGGAGAGGTTCAACTATGCGTAACCAATGGCGGAGCGAAGCGACACCTTCGGTATGAAACGCTCACTGCTAAAGAACCTCGGTAGAGGTTCAATCTCATTAAAAGGCTTTCGACCTCTTTGAGGTCGGAGTGCGCTCATCGCACACCAACCGCAGGTGTCGCTTCGCTCCACCCACGGTTAAACAGAGTCGGACGGTTTCACCGTCCCGCTAAATTCCCATTTACAGTATAAGCTAAATATGATTAGTTACTTATTTAATTTTGAATACTTAGCTTAAGCCACTTCATCCTGATGTATGCAATAAGGGTTAATACGGGAGGGGGCGTCGTCCGTCACTCCACGAATTGTTGCCTTGCACTCCGCGGATCATCGCCTCACACTCCGCGGATCATCTGCCTACGATCCATGGAGTGTAGAGGCGGCCTTGGGGGATACCCCGGATTCACTTTAGTCTTCCAAGGGCGCAACTATGTTTGGCAAAGCCTGCAGCAATGTTTCGACTACCTCCGGGTAATGTTCGTACTCCAGCTGGTGGACGCGGGCAGCCAACGTATCGGGCGTGTCGCCGGGCAGGACGGGGCAGGCGTATTGACGGATGATGGCTCCCTCGTCATAGCGCTCGTTGACGTAGTGAATGGTGATGCCGCTCTCCGCCTCGCCCGCCTCCAGGACGGCTTGATGGACGCGGTCGCCATACATGCCTTTGCCGCCGAACTTGGGCAGGAGCGAGGGGTGGATATTGACCATCCGTTGGGGATAGGCATGGAGGATGTTGCCCGGCACGCGCGCCAGGAAACCGGCCAGCACCACGAAATCGATGCCGTGGGCGGCCAACGCATGGAGCACGGGCTGTCCGTCGGCCCACTCTTCCTTATTAAAGCACAAGGCGGGCACGCCCAAGGCTTCGGCGCGCTGCAAGACGTAGGCCGCCGACCTGTTAGTTAACACCAACGCCACTTCGGCGCTCTGCCGCCGACGGAAATAACGGATGAGGTTCTCGGCGTTCGTCCCGTTTCCCGAAGCCAAAATTGCTACTTTTTTAGTCATAATCGATGATGTTTATGCACAAAACCATAAAAAATGTGCAAAAATAAGCACTTATTGTCCGAAATATTTGCACAGTCGCGGAAATATTCATTCCTTTGCACGGCAAAATTAAAGAAATAAACCAAATTATTAACTAAAAACTAAAAGTTATGTCTGAAATTGCATCTAAAGTGAAAGCGATTATCGTCGATAAGTTAGGCGTTGAAGAATCTGAAGTAAAGAACGAAGC
>CALUOW010000141.1 GCA_944322365.1 uncultured Bacteroides sp. | reverse complement strand
TAATCCTCGGCCGTCTTCTTCATCTTCTGAAGAATCATAGCGGAGATTTCCTGCGGAGTATAGTGGCGTCCGTCAATGTCCACGCGCGGCATGTTGTTGTCATTTACAACAGGGTAGGGCACGCGGCTCACCTCCTTTTGTACCTGGCTCCAGTTCTCACCCATGAAACGCTTGATGGAGTACACCGTGCGCTTGGGGTTCGTGATGGCCTGGCGCTTGGCGGGGTCGCCCACCTTACGTTCGCCACCATCTACAAATGCTACTACGGAAGGAGTCGTACGCTTGCCTTCGCTGTTCGCAATCACTACCGGTTCGTTGCCTTCAAATACGGCTACACACGAGTTTGTAGTTCCTAAGTCGATACCAATAATCTTTCCCATGATCTTATTCTTTTTTATTTGTTATTATTCGAGTTAATTACCGCCTGCCTTGCGACAGACGTTCAACCTAAAACAAACGTCGTGCCAAAATCCATATCGCAAGAACTTCCCTGTTTTTTGGCAGCAATCCTGCCAAACTGGCATAAAGAGCGTAGACATATCAATCCAAATACTCGATAATCATGTCATAATCCCAGTCAGTAAAATAGAGATTGCCTCCCTCCCACTCTACCTCACCCCGTTGGAAGTCAACGGTCTCGCTCCGTGGATGCTGCTTGGCGGGCACCAAAGGCATGCCATAATCCTGATTCACCAACATGCGCCACGAATCGATGCCGGACATGAAGAAGAAGCGGCCTTCTCCGGCGTAGTTGGCAGACGAAGCAATGCCCTCTGACAAGTCGACCGGTATCCAACCGATGCCCTCCAGATAAATTTCAGCCCAACCGCGCCGGCTCCAACCGCCCGGATACATCGCGAAGCCGCTTTGGAAGTGTGCGGGTATGCCACTGAGGCGACACAAGGTGACAAACAACAAGCTGAGTTGCCCGCTATCCCCGTGGCGATTGTCCAACACGTATTCGGGGATATTGCCAATGGTCGAATATTCGCGCGCAGAAGCCCAAGGAAAGTTATCGACAATCCAACGGAAGATGCGGCACGCCCTCAGCCAAGGATTGGGTTCCCCGCTTGTCAACCTGTCGGCCAACTGACGGAGACGGGGCGTAAAGACGACCTGCTCGCTCCGCTCGGCTGTATATTCTTTATATATAGGCGAAGCTGTATCGTAGGGCTGCACGCTTGCCGAATCAATGTCATGCCATTCGCCAAACGAAGTGAACTCAAAAGTTTCGGAGAACACCGTGGGCTGTCCTGCCACGGCGTGCTTCTCCATGTAGAGGGTGCTATGCCTGCATTCGGCCGGCGAGAATTCATAATCCGGCTCGCTGGTGTACAACAACTTCACACGGCCTTGCCGAGGATGGTCGGCTCGTGGATAGGGCAACCAGCACCGCACCAGCTTGCCGGCAGGCACCACATTGGTATCCACCGTCAGCGTATAGGTGACTCTCATGAGTTTAGGAGCCGCCAACGGTTTGTCTGTCTCCCGGCAAGCGGCTACAATCTCAGGGATATTCCGCGCCAAGGCTTTGTCCGCCGCACCGGGAGCCGTGCCTTCCTGAGCCAACTTGATGTCCCGGCACTTCGAATCGAGGCGGAAAAGATTAGGCCCGGCATTGCGGAAGTAGCGTTTCTCGCCGTCCAGCGTCATGCACTCCAACGCATGGGATGCCTCCCAGGCACGCATCTGCTTGTCGGTCACGTCGGGAATGTATTTCCTGATATAATCCTTCACCTGACTTTCGGTCAGGCAGAACTCGGCCAGGAGGCGTTGGTGCAAATCGTCTTCCCAGGAATAAGGCTTGACCTCGGTCTTCGTGTGGCAAGCCGACGCCAACACCAGACATGCCACGATATACAACAAACGCTTCATATCCCCTCCTCCGCCTTTACAATGCCAATGCCCGGACGCTCCGGCAAAGTTATCTTTCCATTCACCACCTCCATGCCCCGGAAGCGATCGTTGGCAATGAGCAAGCTGCCATCCAAATCGGCAAAGTCTACGGCAGGCGATAGTTGGGCTGCCGCCGAGATGGCGCACGACGTTTCGGTCATGCACCCTATCATCACCTGCATATCCAAGGCACGGGCCAAGGTCAGCATCTTCCAAGCCTCGCGCATCCCCGTGCATTTCATCAGTTTGATATTGATGCCCGTGAAGGCTCCCTTCAAACCGACAACATCCTTCAACCGTTGGATAGATTCGTCGGCAAAGATGGGGAGCGGGCTATGCTGCGTAATCCAGGCAATGTCGTCCAGCCGCTCCTTGGGCATGGGTTGCTCCACCATGACAATGCCCTGCTCTTTCAGCCAGCAGATTTCGTCCAAAGCCTGTTGGCGATCCGTCCAACCTTGGTTGGCATCCACAGCAATGGGCAGGGAGGTCACCGAACGGATGGTGTCAATCATCTGCCGGTCGTCCTTTCCGCCCAACTTCACCTTCAGGATATTGAAGCGTCCGGCGCACTCTTCCGTCTTGCGGCGCACCACGTCGGGCGTATCCATGCCGATGGTGTAGGTGGTGGAAGGCGCCTTGTCCTTGTCCAATCCCCAAATCTTATGCCACGGCGCTTGCAGGAGTTTGCCCGCCAAGTCATGCAAAGCAATGTCCACCGCCGCCTTCGCCGCAGCATTTCCCTCGGACATGCCGTCGATGCAAGCCAGGATGTCCTCCAGTTTGAACGGGTCGGCAAAGTCGCCAATCTTGTCCTGCACTTGCTTCAAAAAAGCCATCACGCTCTCCAACGTCCCCAATTCTTTTTGCAAATACGGAGGCATGGAGGCTTCGCCATAACCGATGATGCCGTCATATTCAATTTCCACCTGCACGTCGGGCGTGGTGGAGCGCGAATAGGTGGCCACGGTGAATACATGGCGCAACTTCAGCTCGTATGGGAAGAAGCGCAATCGCATCCGGGGCGTGATCCCTGCCTTCGCGTTTATATTAAATAAAGGTATGGCTTCCGCCCGATGGAGGCCCGTCCCCAAGCCCAGCGCGGCCAAGGCGGCTGTCTTCAAAAAATCTCTTCTATTTTGCATAATCTTTATTTGTAATTTGTCAATTGCGGTTTGACATTCACACATCATCCACGAAACGGGCTACCCGGAAAGCCGTCGGGAAATCGCGCCTTGTCCGCCGGAAAACCTGCCAAAGCCGTAGATAAAGTTTAAACGCAGCCTAAGTTTATAAAAACGTAGCCTAAGTTTATAAAAACGCAACTTACGTTTATATAAACGCAACCTAAGTTTAAACTTTGCGAGCGCGCAAAGGAAGTTTTTTCCTGCACCTTGAGAGTTTTTCCCGCCGCATACCCATTTTATTTATAGGTAAAACTCGTTCGTTTCCGTCGTATTCAACGAAGGTTCCTTATTGATATACGGCAATATCCGCGTGGCGAAGAGCAAACGGTTCAGGTTGAACTCGTCGAACAACGGGTCGGCCGGATCGAAACTACTGATATGCACATCGCCCTGCGAATGGATAAAACGTTTGCCGCCCAGGTAGAGAGCCACGTGCACCACGCGCTCCTTACGGCCGGGCATGGCCTTGCGCCCGAAGAATACGAGGTCGCCCGCCTGCAAGTTGGAGAAGTCGGGAGCAATGTCGATATGCCGGCCGACGTATGCCTGCTGCGAAGCATCGCGCGGAATCAAGATGTCGTGCAGGAAGAGCACCGTGCGCACGAATCCGCTGCAATCTACCCCCTTGGACGAGGTGCCCGCCCACAGATAAGGAATGCCCATCAGCGTGTGCGCCGTGCGGAGGATGCTGGCTGCATCTTGCTTCAGGGACTTGCGCCATTCGGCTTCGGGCTTGGCGATGGATTTCGAGATGAATCCCCGGCGCCCGTCGGGATAGGAGACGCGGTAGAAGTCCCCACAGATGCCCTCCTGCTTCAGACGGTTGCCCGCCACCACGTCGGACACGCTTTGCGACGCCTCGTCCGGCTCGGAGAAGACGAAACCATAGTGGGCGGTGACCACCACCTTGTCGGCATGATTCCATGCTTCCAGCCCTTCGCGGGTCACCCGGTGCACCGCTACGGGATGCACCCAGGCGATGTAGCGGTCGGGCGTCTGGATGCGAAACCATCCGTCTTGCTGCAACACGCGCACCGGCATCCCCAACAATCCCTGCGTGGTCATCTCCGACGAGAAATCAGGCTCCACACGCAAGTTGGCCACCGAGAGGTTCAGTATGCCATACGTCTCCTCGCCCAAAGCCGCCGTGTCGGGCAGCACTTGCAAGCAATCCGTCCACTCATACCCCTCCGCATCCAATCCGTGCAGCAAGGCTTCCTTGGCCGATGCCGAAGTCGTGACCCCGCGCAACATGACGCGCTTGCCAGCCAACGTATAATCCACGTCGAACAAATCCACCCGCCCGTCGGGAGCATATACTTGCCTCAGGCTATCGTCCAGTTGCGCCACATCGGCCGGCAAGGCATCGCCCTTGGCCTGCGCCTTGCATACGGACGAAAGGCCAAACGCGCCTATCAGTAACAAAATCAAGGTTTTATTCATTTATCTGTTTCTATATTGATGATTACAAGTCCTCAAAGCTACAAATTATTTTTTATCGCGCCTCTTCTCAACGGCTATTTATCGCCTTTATGGCGGAATAAAGCCTGAATCAGAAGGAATAGATGACAGATTGTCTTTATTTAAGGCAGAATCACAGACATATTGTCAGTATATCCGCCTTGGCAAATCTTTTGTCTAAAGAGAGGCGTACAAAATCATAAAACAATTAGAAAGGAGAACGAGATATGAATTTCAACAACTTTACCATCAAGGCGCAAGAGGCGGTGCAAGAGGCCGTGAA
>CALUOW010000140.1 GCA_944322365.1 uncultured Bacteroides sp. | reverse complement strand
CAAGTCGTCCTGTCTGTTTGCGGGTTATTCCTATTGCAGAGAATGCTACCTGTATCACCGAAATGGGGCAGGAAGTTAATTTTTTCCTTCAATCGCTTGCAAACTTCCCGAATTTGGCCTTACTTTGCTTCCCGTTGAACTTTAAAAACATGCTATACCTATGGGAAAGAATAAACGAAACCGCGTGACGCATACGCAACGCGAGGAAGAGCAAGGAAAGAGGGTCATCCGCACGATGGTCGTTATCGCTATCATCTTGGTCATCATCATGCTGGTGGCTTATACCGTGTGGGCCTGAGCGTATGCCTCAAGAAATTGAACGCAAGTTTTTGGTGGCGGGCGACTATAGGTCGTCCGCCGCTTCGTCCAGCCGCATCGTCCAAGGCTACATTAGCAGCGGCCGGGGGCGGACGGTGCGTGTCCGCATCCGGGGCGACCGTGGTTACCTGACCATCAAAGGCCCTTCGACGGATGGCGGCTTGAGCCGCTATGAGTGGGAAAAAGAAATCCCGCTGGACGATGCGCGCGATTTGATGAAGTTGTGCGACGGCGGCGTCATCGACAAGACGCGCTACTTGGTGCCCTTTGGCGGACACACCTTCGAGGTGGACGAGTTTTATGGCGACAACGAGGGGCTGGTGGTGGCGGAAGTGGAATTGGCGGCGCCCGACGAACCTTTTGAACGTCCCCCCTTCTTGGGCAAGGAGGTGACGGGCGATGTGCGCTATTACAATGCCCAACTGATGAGACAACCCTATTGCACGTGGCCTCATGAATAAAAGGAAGAAAATGAATAAAAGGAAGAAAATCGCATTGTCTTTATGGTGCGCTGTCCTCGCCGTCTTTCCTGCCGGTGCGCAGACGCTTGCGCCCGATTCTTTGTATAAGCAGGAAATGGCCGCCGTCTCATCAGCTTTGGCGAAACGGCAAGCCGAACTGTCGGGCCTCCTGAAAGCTATGCCCGACAAGGCAGACAGCGTGAACCGCGTGTATACAAAGTTTGCCTTCGAGCAAGTGAAACGCTTCACCGCGCTGTCCGTGCGTTATGCGCCGCAAGTGCCCGAAGCGTTGGAGGGGCTTTATCGCGCCCGCAACGAGGTGTCTAAAGACACTTTGCGGCAAGTCCTGTCCCGCCTCGACGATGAATTGGCGCATACCGTCTGTGCCGAAAGCCTTCGCCGCTACGTGTCGTGCCGGCAGTTGGGCGAGGGTGATGCGTTGTTGGAGTTTCCTTGTACGGGATTGGACGGGCAACCCTTCGATTGGCGGGTGACGCACGGCAAGCAGGTGCTGTTGCTCTATGGCGGGCTGGGGTGTATGGGCGATTTCGGCCGGCAGGCGTTGAAGGAACTTTTCGATTCGACTTCGCGCGATGACCTGCTGGTGGTGGTTTACGAACCTTGCTCTTCGTTGGAGGAATTGCAGGCCACGAAAGCCGCCTATCCGTTTGACTATATCTACGTTTCGGACTTCAAGCCTGTAGGCACGCCGATGCAAGTGGAGTATGGCGCGCAAGCTACGCCCACTTGCTTCCTGACCGACCGGCAGCACATCATTCGTGTGGTGAACGTCGGGTTGGGTGCAGCCCGCCTCCGGGCACATATAAGTCAGGATTGAGATGATTTTTATTTCATTTAACGCTCTTCTTTCGTTTATATCTACGATAGAGACGTACCTTTGCTGCCTGCTATAGTTATTAACACCAAACATAGACAACAATGAGATTTAGATTGACAGGATTCTTGCTGCTGGCACTGATGCTGGCGTGCGGTGCGGCAAAGGCGCAACAAGCGGCTTCGTTCTTGGTGAAAGGCGTCGTGCTCGATTCGCTTACGCTTGAAGGAGAACCATATGCCACCATTCGAATCGTAAAGAAAGAGAAACCCGATAAAGTCGTGAAGATGATGGTCACGGACATGGAAGGGCGCTTCGGCGCGCAGATGACGGGTCAAGGCGACTTCCTGCTGACTGCATCGTCGGTGGGTAGGAAAGAACTTGTGCGCGCCTTTTCCGTCAAGTCCGGCGAGCAGGAAGTGAATTTGGGCGCGCTCTACATTGTGGATGCGGATAACGAGTTGGACGAAGTGGTGGTGATCGCTCAAAAACCCTTGGTCAAGGCAGATATCGACAAGATAGAATACAACATTGCCGACGACCCCGATTCGGAGACCAACTCGCTGTTGGAAATGCTGCGCAAGGTGCCGATGGTCACGGTGGACGGCGAGGATAATATCCAAGTGAACGGCAGCAGTAACTTCAAAGTTTATGTCAACGGCCGTCCGAACAACATGATGAGCAACAATCCCAAGGAAGTACTGAAAAGTATGCCTGCCAATACCATCAAGCACATCGAGGTCATCACCAATCCCGGCCCGAAGTATGATGCCGAGGGTGTGGGCGGCATTTTGAACATCGTCACCGAAGGAGGCGGTTTCGAAGGCTATACAGTGACCGTCAGCGGCAACGGCAGCAACCGGGGGGCAGGCGGAGGCGTGTTCGGTACGGTGCAAAGCGGAAAGCTGACCCTCAGCGCACGTTACAATTACAATTACAATACCAGTCCCCGCAGCTACATGGGTGGCAGCCAACGCCCCACGGAGCCTACCGAGGCTTCGGCTAACTTGGATTACGAGGGCAACAGCAAGAACAACGGCAGCTTCCAATCCGGCAGCTTGGAGGCCAGCTATGAGATAGACACGCTGAACTTGGTGACTGCCTCCTTTGGTTTATGGGGAGGCGGCAACGATAGCAACGGCAGCACGGATTACGTGGGGACTTCGCCTTTTCAATCTGCGGCGACGCCCCTCTACCGCTATGCAAGCACCAACCGAAGCTCTTCTTCTTGGTATTCCATTGACGGCGGTTTGGATTTCCAACATATTTTCCCGCACGTCAAGAACCGGATGTTGACCTTCTCTTACCGAATCAGCACCAGCCCCGATTCATCGGAAGGATACTCCGAATACCAGGTGGACGACGGCTATGCCACCGATTGGGGCGACTACGTGCGTCGCTTGGAGGACGAATACGAAGACGCGGCTCAAAACACCGTGGAGCACACCGCCCAGGTGGACTTCACCACGCCCATTGCCCAATATCATACATTGGAGGCGGGTATCAAATACATTCGCCGCAACAATTCATCGGATAACGACCGCTACGTCCGCGCCAACGGTACGACGGATTACGTCTTCGACGAAGAATACAGCACGCACTACCGCCACCTGAACGACATCCTGGCCGCTTATTTGGGGTATGGCTTGCATTGGAAGAAACTGTCGGGGCGCTTGGGCGTTCGCTACGAGCATACCATCCAAAACGTCAAATACCTGTTGGGGCGCGGCGAGGATTTCCGCAAAAACTTCGACGACGTGGTGCCCTCCGCTTCGGTGGGATGGAGGATGAGCGACTTCTCCAACGTCCGCGTGGGATACAACATGCGCATTTATCGCCCGGGGATTTGGTATCTGAACCCCTACTTGGACGATAGCAACCCATCGTCCGTAAGCCGGGGCAACCCCGATTTGGATAGCGAGAAGAATCATTCGTTCGACTTGAGCTATAGCAGCTTTTCGACGAAATTCAACATCAACCTCTCGCTTCGCTACTCCTTTACGAACAATAGCATCCAATCTGTCACCCGCCTAGTGTCCGAAGACGAGATACCGGGCATGGATCCCGCCGCTTATACGGGCAAAGACGTGCTCTATACTACTTATTATAACATTGGCAAGAGCCGCAATGCCACCCTCAGCGGATACGTCAATTGGAATGCCTCGCCCAATACGCGCATCTACGTGAATCTGTTTGGCGGATACACCCAACTGAAAGGAGCCGACGAATTGGAGAACCACGGGTGGAACCTTTTTGCATTCGGCGGCGCGCAGCAGAGTTTCAAGCACGACTGGCGTCTGAGTTTGAATGTCTATGGCCAGACGCCGTGGATCATGTTGCAGGGCAAAGGCTCTGGCACTGTGGGGTATTCGCTCAGCTTGAACAAATCATTCTTGAAGAAACGCCTGACACTGGCTGCCTTTGCCAGCAACTTCTTGCAAAAATACCGGAAGTTTGACTCGCACACCGAAGGCACAGGCTTCCGCACCGAGTCATGGAACCGCTATCCGCAAGCCTCTGTCGGTTTGAGCGTCAGCTACCGTTTCGGCGAGTTGAAGGCAAGTGTGAAGCGCGTGGCGCGTAGCATTACCAACGACGATGTGAAGAGCGGCGGAGGAAGTGGCAACGAAGGAGGCGCGGCGAGCGGGCAATAATACGCGTTTCTTGGGGTCTTTTTGAAGGAACTGGCAAATAAGCAGGGGTAAATCTTTCCCGTTTCTCCGGATTTTCGTACATTTGCCTGCGTTGCCGCATGCACGGCGTTTTTACCATAGAATCTCCTGACAAAGATATGAGCGAAGACTACGAAGAAAACAAGGACAAACTGACCCCCAAAGAACTTCCTGAAGGGAGCGCTGAACATATTGATTACAAACCCGCCGATGCCAAGGACGGAAATGTCCGGCATCGCTTGAGCGGGATGTATCAGACGTGGTTTCTGGATTACGCCTCCTACGTCATCTTGGAGCGTGCTGTGCCCCACGTGGCCGACGGATTGAAACCCGTGCAACGCCGCATCCTGCACACCATGCGCCGCATGGAGGACGGACGCTACAACAAGGTGGCCAACATTGTGGGCGAAGCCATGAAGTTCCATCCCCATGGCGACGCCTCCATCAAGGATGCCTTGGTGCAGCTGGGGCAGAAAGACCTCCTCATCGACTGCCAGGGAAACTGGGGAAACATCCTGACGGGAGACGATGCCGCCGCCGCGCGATACATCGAAGCACGCCTGACGAAGTTTGC
>CALUOW010000139.1 GCA_944322365.1 uncultured Bacteroides sp. | reverse complement strand
ACTTACAGCGCGGACGGCACCAAGCTCCGTGCAGTGTATGTAATCAACGGGTCTACCACCACGACGGACTATTGCGGAAATGTGGTCTATGAAAACGGGGCGCAGAAGTGGTTGCTGACGGACGAGGGTTATGTCTCTCTTTCCGATGGCCAATACCACTACTACCTGAAAGACCACCAGGGGAACAACTGCGTGGTGATTAACTCGGCCGGTACGGTGGAGGAGACGAACCATTATTACCCGTTCGGAGGTACCTTCGCTTCAACGAATGCTATTCAGCCTTATAAGTACAACGGCAAGGAGTTCGATGCGAAGAAGGGGCTGAACTGGTATGACTATGGGGCACGGTGGTATGATGCGGGGACGGGAAGGTTTACAACCAACGATAGGTTCGCAGAGAAGTATTATGCGCTGTCGACTTATCAGTATGGGGCAAACAATCCGGTGAACAATGTGGATGTGAATGGGGATAGCATAGTCATTTTAAACTATTCAGGAGGCCAACATTTAGCTCTTCTTGTTCAGGATGAATCCAATCAGTGGAGGTATTACTCTTTCAATGGTGACAAAATATATGATTTTACCAATGGAAGTTCGGGAGGAGGTCCTATGGATAACAGAGGAGAAAAATCGTGGGCAACTCCGCAGGCATTTATGGATGATGCTTACAATCGGGAGACTACGGACGAAGATATGGAAAATGGACTTGTAAATGGATATGGCTATCAAGAAGGGTATCTGATTCCTACAAGCAAGGAACAAGACAGTGCAATCCGGCAGGCTTTTATTGACGCAGTGGATGAAGGATACAATTTGCTAACTAATCACTGTTCAATAGCTGTTCAAAAGGCTTTGAATGCAGTCGGGATAAAAACGGGGCTTCCAATTTCTATATCCTTGGGGCATACCATATTATATAGATTTTATTATAGTCCCTATTTCCCAAGTTTCGCTTTTCAATTTATTATCAGAAATAATCCGATGGGGTTTCATATTAAGAAAGATTGATTATGCAAATCATATGGAAAGAGAAAATTAGCATCTGTTGGTGGTTATTGCAAGCAGCATTCCTTGCGCGATATGAAATAGTCGTGTTTTCTTTGCTGCTGGTGTTGTGCTCTTTGTCGCTTATTTTGAATAAGAAATGGGCGAAGATGATAGCGTATTTGTTTTTGTCTGTCTATGCAATATGTTCCGCTATTTACGGAGTAATGATATCCATACTTTTGACTGCCATGTGCCGTGTAGATGTAGGAGAAGGAAGGGCTTTCATACTCATTGCCCTTTGGCTGGGGCTTGCCACGGTTTATGCAACTAATCTGTACCTGGCTTTTAAAGGCCTTTGGGCGAATTGGAAGCATTTAGTATAAAAATCTTTCAGTGTGGATATGCCATGATGATGTAAAGACCACGTTGTAAGATAGGATTTCCCCGTTCCATCCGTGTTTCTCCGGAATTAGAATGAGGGATTGCAACGCGATGGATCCACCTTTGACTGAGAATTAGGCTTTACAATGAAAACGCAGGCTGCCTCTGGTTTCGGTCCTTTGACTGGAAGGAGGCAGCCATTTTTATTTCTTCAAAGGCAGTGAAACGGCGCCTGCCTCTACGAGGCGTATTATTACAACAACGGCTTCGAGTTCAAAGACGCGGTGAAGCAGGCCAATGAATACGCCTACGACAAAAACGGCAATTTGAACAAAGATTTGAATAAGAACATTACGTCGATTCAATACAATTGCTTAAATTTGCCCAGCCAAGTCTCGTTCGGCGACGGCAGTGCCATCACTTACACTTACAGCGCGGACGGAACCAAACTCCGTGCAGTCTATGTAATCAACGGCGCCACCACCACCACGGACTATTGCGGGAATGTGGTCTATGAAAATGGGACGCAGAAACGGTTGCTCACGGACGAGGGCTATGTCTCTCTCTCCGATGGCCAATACCATTATTACCTGAAGGATCACCAAGGGAATAACCGCGTGGTGATTAACTCGGCCGGTACGGTGGAGGAGACGAACCATTATTATCCGTTCGGAGGTACCTTTGCTTCATCGGCTTCTATCCAGCCGTACAAGTACAATGGCAAGGAGTATGATGCGAAGAAGGGGCTGAACTGGTATGACTATGGGGCGAGATGGTATGATGCGGGGACAGGACGGTTTACGGCTGTGGATCCGATGGCTTCATACGATTATCCGACTTCTGTCTATGCCTATTGTGCCAATAATCCGGTCATTCGCATCGACAAGGAAGGCAAAATCTGGGACATCATCTGGGATATAGGCAACATGGTCTATGATGCCGGTGCGGCCATTGTCAACCATATCAAAGGCGACCATCAAACTGCGCAAAGCCATTGGATCGATTTCGGTGCAGACGCTGTAGCTGCGGCTGTTCCTTTTGTCCCGGCAGGTGCGACAAAGGCGCTGAAAGTGGCGGATAAGGGAGTGGATGCGGTACATTCTATAAAGAATATTGAAAAGGTTCGTTCAGTTAATGATGCCTTAAAGAATAGAGTGAAAATCCGCGTCGACACGAAAAATAAAGTGAAAGATGCTGCTCCCAAAACAAAAGATGGAACGTTTATTGATCCAAATACAGGATTGCCCATTGAAAAAGGACAAGAAGTCTTTGGCCATAAATATGGTCATGAATGGCATCGATATAAAAAAGATCCCGCTAATCAAAATAAAACTAGGAAAGATGTTATAGAAGACCAAAACAACCATGATATTTATCAAATCGAAGATAAGAAATCAAATGCATCACATAAATTTGAAAAAAAAGATTGGTTATGAAAAAGACTATAGAAATCTTAGCTCCTAAAATGGGATATTGTTTTGCAACCAAACAAATTGTTGATAACAAACAAAGAGTTGGCTACATGTATCGTGAAGTTCCTGATGATAAGTATGATAGCGGTTGGCGTTTTTTCATGGGAACTGAAACCGATGAGTATGCAAACAATCCTGACAATCTGGCTATCTATGATGTCAATACTATTGCCAATCTCGATCAAGCAATCATTCCCTATCTGGAATCACCTTACGGAAAGGAGTTTGAAAGATTAGAAAATAATACTTTCAAAGAAATTGAAGAATTATAAACTATTCATTTTCTCAATCAAGTAGGAGGAAGACAAAATTGTTTTCTTCCTACTTTCGTTTTCCGACCTTTTATACTACTGTACGTAACATTCGGTATTGGGTAATTTCTATTTTTGGGTAGCATCCGACTTTGTCGTCTATCAGTCCAAGCATCGCCAACGCCGTGGTCCGCTGCACGTTCTCGGCGACGGCGACCGGGCTGGGCAATTCGCATTACACCGTGCAGGGAGTGAGCTTGGGCAACTTCCAACTGCTGCAAGCGAACTACTATGACAACTACGACTTCCTGAGCCAGTCAGGCTTCACGGACCGCACTACCTTCCCCACGGGGACGGTCAACGCCAAAGGCTTGCAGACGGGCAGCATCCTGGCGACGTTGGAAGGCGGTACCCCCCTCTACGAAGCCTATTACTACGACCTGAAAGGGCGCGTGACGAAGCAAGTGCGCACCAACCTGCTGGGCGGCGCGGACGTGACAACCACGGCGTACACCCTGACGGACAAGCCGTCTTCCGTGACGCACACGCACACGGCCAACGGAAAGACAACCCGGACCGAGACCTACGGCTACACCTACGACCAGGCAGACCGCCTGACGAAGACAACGCACAGCCTGGGCGGCACGCAAGCGACGCTGGCAAGCTATGCCTACGATGACCTGGGCCGGCTGCAGACGAAAAACCTGCACGGCAACGCCGGCAACCAACAGACGTATGCCTACAACCTGCGCAGTTGGTTGACGGGCATCGGCGGGAGCAAGTTCGCCCAGAACCTGTACTATACCACGGGCAACGGCACGAAGCAGTACAACGGCAACCTCAGCAGCCTGACGTGGAAGGCGGGCAACGAGACAACCCTGCGTGGCTACAAGTTCTCCTATGACGGGCTGGACCGCCTGACCACGGCGACCTACGGCGAAGGCACGTCCATCGCTACGAACGCGGACCGCTTTACAGAAAAAGTGACCGGTTACGACAAGAACGGCAACATCCTGGGCTTGCAACGCTACGGGCAAACGTCGGCTTCGGCCTACGGCCTGGTGGACAACCTGACGTTCACGCTCAGCGGCAACCAACTTACCCGCGTGGACGACGCGGCCACGGCTTCGGCCTACAACAACGGCTTCGAGTTCAAGGATGCCGTGAAGCAAGCCAATGAATACGCCTACGACCCAAACGGCAATTTGAGCAAAGATTTGAATAAGAACATTACGTCGATTCAATACAATTGCTTAAATTTGCCGAGCAAAGTCACGTTCGGCGATGGAAGCACTGTCACTTACACATATGCTGCCGATGGAACCAAGCTCCGTGCAGTGTATGTAATCAACGGGTCTACCACCACGACGGACTATTGCGGGAATGTGGTCTATGAGAATGGGACGCAGAAATGGTTGCTGACGGACGAGGGCTATGTCTCTCTTTCCGATGGCCAATACCACTACTACCTGAAGGATCACCAAGGCAACAACCGCGTGGTGATCAACTCGGCAGGTACGGTGGAGGAGACGAACCATTACTATCCGTTCGGCGGTACCTTCGCTTCGACAAATACTATTCAGCCTTATAAGTACAACGGCAAGGAGTATGATGCGAAGAAGGGGCTGAACTGGTATGACTATGGGGCACGGTGGTATGATGCGGCGACGGGAAGGTTCACAACCAACGATAGGTTCGCAGAGAAGTATTATGCGCTGTCGACTTATCAGTATGGGGCAAACAATCCGGTGAACAATGTGGATGTGAATGGGGATAGTAT
>CALUOW010000138.1 GCA_944322365.1 uncultured Bacteroides sp. | reverse complement strand
CGGCAGGATTTCGATAAGTATCCCCTGCTATACGACAGGCTGGAGCGGGTTCTTTGTCCGAGGGTGCACTTCAAAATGCTGATTTTCGATTGTCGCGAAGCCTATATCGGGAGTGCCAACTTGACGGGGGCAGGCATCGGCATGAAGGCGGAAACCACCCGCAATTTCGAGGCAGGCATCCTGACCGACGAGCCAACCATTGTCCGCCAGGCTATGACGCTATTCGATAATGTTTGGATGGGGCAAATGTGCAAGGGCTGTAAACGACGGCAATATTGTGCAGACCCGGTTGTCTGAGAATCTGCCAACTGAATATCCTGCTTCATTGTTCATGCAATGATTTATATTCCTCATCGGTAAGCTCTCGCGATCCTTGAACCGTTCCTTTGGCACTTATCCATGTGGCGGTCTTTTCCTTACAAAGGACGAAGCTACTTTTATTTATTTGCATCAGTTCCCCATACTCATTGATTGATACAGTTCCCTGCATAGCTCCTCCCAAATCATAGATGTGAAAATCATCGTTAATTAGAAGAACAATAAAAGTCTCACCAGCAAAAACTTGTTTTACAGATTTCTTATCAGACAAAAGCCCTTCAAGATAAACTCTTTTCCTCTTCGGCTGATTATCAAATTGCAGCACTGCTACGGGCATATAGTTCGTCTGACTCGGATGATTGGCAGTGTGGATGCCGACTTTTGAAAACTTAATCTCCAGATTTGTGATACTCATAATTGTAATTGTTTTGATAAGTTTGACAACATGTTAATTCCCATAACCATACTAGTTGCTGTATGATTACGATGCAAAATAACGGAAGGGATATGCCAATCTGAGGCACACCATCAAACAAAATGAAGAAATGTCACAATTTTCTTCAAAAAAAGAATCTTATGCTTCCATCCTGCACACCCTCCCCCTACCTTTGCCACGGGAAGCAAGGGGGAAACCCGGCCGACCAGTTATGTTTAATCCATTAAAAACAGTTATTCGTATGATGAATCATCTTTGGCGCGTGACGGCCATAAAGGTCACAGGGAAAGTAACGCCCGGCATGTGGGTAGAAGTATTGAAGAGCGGCACCAACGCCCAGCCTACCATCAAGGAAATCGGCGTGGAGTTTGAACGGAAGTATGGAGTCTCGCTTGTGGGCGGATGCAGCCTGGTCAACTTCCGGATTGAGAAAATGGGATAAGTAAACTGCGTGAAGCCCGCCCTGGGACAAAGCCTCCTAGGGTGGGCTTCTGTTTTATTCAACTCGGTATGAATCATTTGCAAATACATATCCGGCAAGGCGTCTATCACCTCTATGCCGACAAACACCTGATTGCTTCCTTGCAACAAAATGAAATCGGCGAAATCGTCGGCTGCCAAAAGGACCGCCTGCTCTGCCTGAAAGGCGGGAAATACTCCATCCGCTCCTTGCAAGGGGAGGAGATAGAGGCGTTCGAAAGGTATATAAATCCCTATCCCTTGCGCATCCCGTTTGCCATCGGCGACTGGCAAGACTTCCTCACGGCGAACGACGAAGACGAAGAAGCCCGTTGCCGCCGCACGCTTCGCGCCGTCCGCCAAATGTCCGGCGAGAGCATGGAGGAGAAGGCGCAAGGCATGTTGGCCTTATTGGAGGAGGCGGACGGGGAGCATGAGTTGGCGAGGCTTTACCGCTCGTCCGGCAAAGAGTGGAGTTGTTTTGTAGACAAGTTCTCGGCGTGGCTTCCATTCGCCGAGGACAAGTGGGCCACTCGTCGAGAACTTGTCTCAGAGCTATTGAAGGGCTTGGCGCGCGTCCTCTGAATCTTCTTTTCCGTAAGGGGGACAGTAGCGCGTGCCGTCTTGGCTGACAATATGTTGGCAATGCAAGTGCGCTTCTGTCCAAAAGTCGTTCATACGCAAGATGTCGGGGACGGAATAGGGCTTATGGCTGAAGAGGTCGTGCAAGGGATAGCAGATGCAGACAGACTCCAGTTGGGGGATGCACAAGACGCCTTCCGCCCACGACGTGCCATCGTCCAAAGGATTACGGATGTCCAACTCCTCGTCTGCCACTTCCGGCGTATGGCGGGGATTATACGAAATATGGCATTGCTCGATGTAATGATAAGAAGTCTCATACACGTAGGCGTCCACCAACTCTATCATGTACGCAAAGTCGGAGCCATAATGCGCATCGTCCTCCAGCTTTAGGAT
This sequence comes from uncultured Bacteroides sp., assembly GCA_944322365.1. Lineage (GTDB taxonomy): Bacteria > Bacteroidota > Bacteroidia > Bacteroidales > Bacteroidaceae > Bacteroides. The sequence continues at coordinate 2,784 of CALUOW010000138.1, read as the reverse complement.
GGATTGCCCGCCGTTGAAGGAATAACACAATTCTCCCTCCACTTCATAATCATCGTCAAAGGCGGCATCCTTGCCCATGCGCAAGAGGAAACGATACAATTCGGCCGTGCGCCGCCGCATCTCCTTGTCCAAGTGATGAAGCAAGTCGTTCAATCGGCAAAGACGCTCCACTTCGGCGGAAGTCGGCCTGAACATATCATTCAGGATGTGCTTCCGCACGCAAATCAAGGCATCCAGCTTTCCCCGTTCCTCATTTTCCATCTTTTCATAAGTGATGCCGAAATGTTCTATTCCTTTCCCAATCAGTTCTTTCAGTTCTTCCTCCACTTGGCGGAGGATTTTACGCTTCTCTTCGCTGGTTTTCGCAGTATAGGCTTTATCTACCAAGGCCCATTTTTCTTCCCAATTTGAGTAAAGATGTCTCATGATGCTATCAGTTTATTGAGTTGACGAGGCAAAAATAGCCTCGACATACGCCAAATGAAAGCACAAAGACGAAGAAAAGAAACAAATGCCCCGCACCTCTGCTATGATATGGCATAGAATAATCCTACCTTTGCCTCATCAATCCTAAAAACAACGGCACCATGACGAAAGACCTGTTTGACAAATACATCTGGCTGGTGGACACCATCTACCGCGCCGGGAAAATCTCTTTCGAGGAAATCAACGAGCGATGGCTCCGCTCCCGCCTCAGCGGAGGGACGGACATCCCCCTGCGCACCTTCCACAACTGGCGCGCGGCCATCGAGCAAGTGTTCGACATCAACATCGAGTGCGACCGCCGTGGCGGCTACCAATACTATATAGAGAATGCGGACGACATCGCCAAAGGGGGCATCCGCAATTGGCTGCTCAATACCTTTGCCGTCAACAACCTCATCAACGAAAGCCATCACCTGAAACGCCGCATCCTGTTCGAGGAGATTCCCTCGGGCCGCCGCTTCCTCACGCCTGTCATCGAAGCCATGCGCGACGGATTGGAAATAGAACTTCTCCACCAAAGCTATTGGCGCGACACCCCGCAAACCTACACCGTGCAACCCTATTGCGTGAAGGTCTTCCGGCAACGCTGGTACGTCATCGGCTTCTGCCGCGAACGCCGGGCGATGCGTACCTTCTCTTTGGACCGCATCCAAGAGTTGCGGACGTTGGAAACGAAATTCGCCTATCCCAAGGACTTTGACCCCGCCGCCTACTTCGCCTCCAACTTCGGCATCATCGTCGGGGATGGGAAACTGGAGACGGTCCGCCTCAAAGTGCATGCCTCGCACCGGCTCTATATCCGCGCGCTCCCGCTGCATTCCTCCCAGCAAGAGGTGGAGACAACGAACGATTACTCCATCTTCGAATACCGCCTGAGGACTACCTTTGACTTCCGCCAAGAACTCTTGTCGCGGGGAGCCGAGGTGGAAGTCCTGTCTCCCGCCTCTTTCCGCCAAGAGATGAAAGAAGCCATCGGGCGGATGAATGCCTTGTATCGCGAATAGCCGTGCACGGATACATGCTCCGTGGCCCGCTCTTTGTCGTGTAAACATGTGTTACTCCGCTCCTCTTCTTGAACCACTTTTCGGCCGCGACAGGACAAGTTCGGGACATGTTCGTTCCATCTTCGTTCCATGTTCGTTCCAAGTTCGTCTCCTTAGGAACGAACAAATAACGAACTTGAAACGAAGATGGGAGAATGGCTTGTATAATATTTTTCGTATCTTTGCCCCCGCAAAACCGTTTAAAGCAACTGTTGAACTGAATTATGAAGACCGTCCTCCTTGTGGTGGGCCGCACCGTCGAGCCTCACTTCATTACCGCCATCGACGACTACGTGCAGCGTACGCGCCGATACCTGACGTTTGACCTCGAAGTCATTCCTGAGTTGAAGAACACCAAAAGCCTCTCCACCGACGTGCAGAAGGAGAAAGAGGCAGACCTTATCCTGAAAGCGCTCCAGCCGGGCGATGTCGTGGCGCTCTTGGACGAGGGAGGCAAGGAGATGCGCTCCGTGGAGTTTGCCGACTGGATGAAGCGGAAGATGAACACGGTGGCCAAACGCCTGGTCTTCGTGGTGGGCGGCCCTTACGGATTCTCCCGCCGGGTGTACGAGGCGGCGCAGGAGAAGATTTCGCTTTCGCGCATGACGTTTTCTCATCAGATGGTGCGCCTCATCTTCGTGGAGCAGCTCTATCGGGCCATGAGCATCCTGCATGGCAGTCCCTACCACCACGAATAAAAAGCCGGCAACGATTGGATTCTGAAAATAAAACCGTACTTTTGCTTTTGGTAAACCTATAAAAAGAAAGACAATCGAATGAAAACAGCTCTCATCTCAGGCATCACAGGCCAGGACGGTTCGTTCTTGGCCGAATTCCTTTTGCGAAAAGGATATGAAGTGCACGGCATTCTGCGCCGTTCTTCCTCGTTCAATACAGGGCGCATCGAACATCTCTATTTCGACGAGTGGGTGCGCGACATGAAGCAGAAGCGTTTGGTCAACCTGCACTATGGCGACATGACGGACAGCAGCAGCCTTATCCGCATCATCCAGGAGGTGCAGCCCGACGAAATCTACAACCTGGCCGCGCAGAGCCATGTGAAGGTCAGCTTCGAGGTGCCCGAATACACCGCCGAAACCGATGCCGTGGGCACGCTGCGTATGCTGGAGGCCGTCCGCATCCTGGGCATGGAGAAGAAGACGAAAATCTACCAAGCCTCCACGTCCGAGCTTTTCGGCAAGGTGCAGGAGGTGCCGCAACGGGAGACGACCCCCTTCTATCCGCGCAGCCCCTA
>CALUOW010000137.1 GCA_944322365.1 uncultured Bacteroides sp. | reverse complement strand
GCTACGTTGTTCGACGGCAATGGTTACGCCGAGCAGGCAGATAACCGGCAGACCTTTGTGTCCGAACAATTGTCTTACTCCAACCGCGTGTCCGACAACCGCTTATGGACGGCGGCCGTGGGTTGGGTCTATGGGCGCGCGCCGCAACACTATGGCGTGGACAGCTTGGATACAGACGGCGGCGAGGCGTGGGGCAGCTTCGGGCAACAGACGACAGACCGCCGGATGCGTTTCGTGGCAGGCGCGAACTATATTCATGACTTCAACAGCCGGCACAATTTGCGCGTGGGCGCGAACGTCAGTTGGGACCGCGACCGCTTCGGGCTGGCTTCGTACGACACGTTGCAGCGGACAGAAACGTCTGTTGCCTTGTCCTTGTTCTATACGTTGAAGTGGAAGAAGAGCCGATTGGAGACGGGCGCGAAGTTGGAGTGGCTTCGCACGGATTACGAGGGGTGGAAGCACAACGACCTCTTGCCGCTGCCGGTGGCCAATTGGGAGTGGCAACCGGGAAAGAAACATAACTTGCAGCTTTCGTGGACCTACCAACGGCAGGCGCCTACGCTGTCGCAATGGTTGCCTTGGCTGTTGCGCAGTTCGCTCAGCAGCTACCGCAAAGGCAGTGGGAGCGTAAAGGACTTTACCAACCAAGTCCTGAGACTGTCTTACCGCTACGGCAATTGGAGCGACTTGTTCGTGGGGCATTTCCTATTGACCTATCTGCGCAGTTCTACCTTTCAGTCCGTCTGCCAGACCATCCTGCCGGAATACACTTTGGCAGAAGCCTTGCCTTTGGACGGGCGGGATGCTTTCGATGCAACGGGCGGGACGGACATCTACTTGGCTCCCCTCTCGTCCAACCTTAAACTGACAGGCGGCGTTAGTTTGTCGAACTATGACTATGTGCTGACCGATGTAGGGCGGCTGCCCTACCGCTCGCTCGGCTATCATGTAGGCGCGCAACTGAAGTCTTCGTTCATCGGGGCGTTCAATTTTGACGTGGGCGGTAACTTCCAGCACACCCGCAACCGCTCGACGCAGATTTCGGTATCGGCTGCCAGCGGCTTTGCCAACCTGTATGTGCAGAAAGGACGTTGGCGCGCGCAAGCCCATGGGGACTTGTGCCGTTGGACAGGCGACAGCCGCAAGGCGAAGACTTACGGCTTTGTCGATGCGGAGGTGTCGTTCGAGGCCGTGCGCAACCGCCTTACGCTCATTGTGCGGGGCGAGAACCTGTTGGACACGGATACTTATGTGGAGGAGTCGGTGGACGAGTTTTCGCACACCGTTGCTTCTTACCGGTTGCAACCCCGCCGCATCCTGTTCTTGGCACAGCTCCGCTTTTGAACGGCGGCGCCTGTAGGAACGGAGGCGGCGGGCTTGCTTCCGCCCTTACGGAATCAGCATTTCCCGCAGTTCCTTCACGCCTTCCGAGGCGCCCTTGCGTATCACGTGAATGGGGCGGTCGCTGTGCGCGTCCACGGGTTTGGGGTCGATCAAGTAGACTTCGGCGGCGGCAGGCACGTAATAGAGCAAGCCGGCGGCGGGATAGACGTTGAGCGACGTGCCGATGATGACAAAGATGTCCGCCTTCTCTACAAAACGGATGGCAGTTTCAATTTCGGGCACAGCCTCGCCAAACCATACGATGAAGGGGCGCAACTGGCTGCCGTCGCCTGCCAAGTCGCCCATGCGCACTTCGTATTCCTCCGGCTTCAGTTCCTTAATGTAGCGCGGGTCGTAAGGGTCGCGGCTGGAGCAGACTTTGGTCAATTCGCCGTGCAGGTGGATGACGTGCGTGCTGCCGGCGCGCTCGTGCAGGTTGTCCACGTTTTGGGTGACGACCGTCACGTTGAAGTCCTTCTCCAAGGCAGCGACGCCCAAGTGCCCTTCGTTAGGACGGACGTCCAGCAGCTGCTTGCGCCGCTCGTTGTAGAAGTTGATGACGAGTTCGGGGTTGCGCGCATAGCCTTCGGGCGTTGCTACCTGCTCTACCGGGTATTGCTCCCACAGGCCGCCCGCGTCGCGGAAGGTGCTGATGCCGCTTTCGGCGCTCATGCCCGCGCCGGATAGTACGACTAAATTCTTCTTCATGGCTCGAATCTTTTGGATGGTTCATTCCTTAATATATCTACAAAGATACTTCTTTTCGCCTTTTCTTGTTCGTCCGGCCTCCGGATTTAGCCTTTCTTTGCATTTGAAGGTCCGTTTCCGGCGCATCAATCCCCCGCTTGCGGGCGATATATCTCCTGCCGGCGGGCGATATATGCCCCGTGCGCTGCCGATATATGCCCGGCAAACGCCTCCTTTAAGGCACTTGGACGAGCATTTTTTGCCCGCGCTAAGAAATTTTAATTTACCGGGAGCATGGTCATTCAAATAAAAGCCGTACTTTTGCGCCCTGCTAAACTACAACCGGTTGAAAACGAAAAGCATTCATCCGGCATCTAAAACAGATATATGGACAAATTCAGTTATGCCATTGGCCTGGGGATAGGCCAAAACCTGTGGGGCATGGGCGCCCGCGGGCTGGTGGTGGAAGATTTCGCCCAAGCGGTGAAAGACGTGTTGGACGGCAACCAGACAGCCATCAGCCACACCGAAGCCCGTGAGATTGTGAACAAATATTTCGAGGAATTGGAGCAAAAGGCCAATGCCGAGAACATAGAAAAGGGCAAACGCCTGTTGGAAGAAAACAAGCAGCGCCCAGAAGTGGTGACCCTGCCCAGCGGTCTTCAGTACGAGGTGCTGAAACCGGGCAACGCAGACGCGCCGCGCGCCAAGCTGACCGACCGCGTGGAATGCCACTACGAAGGGACGTTGGTGGACGGTACCTTGTTCGACAGTTCCATCCGTCGCGGCCAACCCGCCACGTTTGGCGTCAACCAAGTCATCCCCGGCTGGGTGGAAGCCCTCCAGTTGATGCCCGAAGGCGCCAAATGGCGGCTCTATGTTCCCAGCGAACTGGCTTATGGCGCGCAGGGAGCAGGCGAACTGATTCCGCCGCACAGTACGCTCATCTTCGAAGTGGAACTCCTGAAAGTATTGAACAATAAATAATAAATGAAAGCAAAATGAAAAAGTTATCTTTCTTAGCAGCCGTCGCTATTGCCGCCGGCTTCGCATCGTGCACGGCACAAAGCCCGAAAGCATCGCTGAAAACCAACGTCGATTCCTTGTCCTATGCCATCGGCATGGCCGGCACGCAAGGTTTGGACCAATTCCTCTTGCAACAAGGCGTTGACTCCGCACTGATAGCCGACTTCATCAAGGGCTTCAACGAAGGCGCCCGCAAGACGGATCCCAAAGACGTGGCTTACGTACTGGGCATGCAGGTGGGCTACACCGTTAGCAACCAATGGGTAAAGGGCTTCAACCAGCAAATCTTCGGCAATGACTCGACGAAGGAGCTGAGCCGCGAAGACATGTTGGCCGGATTCGTGGACGGCGTGGCCAACCGCGAGAACGTCATGACAAAACTGGCGGCTACTACCTACAAGGAAAAGCAAATGGAAGCATTCCGCGAACAGGCATTGGCCGTGGAATTCGCCGATAACAAAGAAGCCGGCGAGAAGTTCTTGGCCGAGAACAAGACGAAAGAAGGCGTGCAGACCACGCCCAGCGGCTTGCAATATAAAATCATCAAGAAGGGCACTGGCGCCATTCCCGCCGATACCAGCCGCGTGAAGGTGAACTACAAAGGCACGCTGGTGGACGGCACAGAGTTTGACAGCTCCGCCAAACACGCTGGAAAAGACGGCAAGGTCAAGCCCGCCGAATTCTTGGCTAACCGCGTCATCAAAGGATGGACGGAAGCCCTGACCATGATGCCCGTAGGCTCGAAGTGGGAAATCTACATCCCCTACGACTTGGCTTACGGTTCTCGTCAGACGGGCAAAATCAAGCCCTTCTCCGCATTGATTTTCGAAGTGGAATTGGTGGACATCGTGAAATAAACGCCTCTTTGCGCGAGGACATCCCCTATACGGGCAAGACAAATGCGGCAAAAGCATGGGTCTTGCCCGTTTTTTCGCCCTCCCCTGCATTTTTTCTCCGATTCAGGTAGATAAATTAAAATAAAAGCCCTATATTTGCTTACTTTTTGATAAATACTTCAACTTTACACATACCATTATGGAGAAGATAGACAGTCTTGACCGGCAGATTCTGGAGATTATCTCGCAGAACGCCCGTATCCCTTTCAAGGACGTGGCGGCAGAATGCGGCGTGTCGCGCGCGGCTATCCACCAGCGCGTGCAACGCCTGATTGACCTGGGCGTTATCGTAGGCTCGGGATACCACGTCAATCCCAAATCGTTAGGCTACCGGACATGCACCTACATCGGCATCAAACTTGAAAAAGGCTCGATGTACAAGTCCGTCGTGGCCGAAATGGAAAAAATCCCGGAGATTGTGGAGTGCCATTTCACGACCGGTCCCTACACGATGCTGACCAAGGTATATGCCCGCGACAATGAACACCTGATGGAACTGCTCAACAGCAAAATGCAGGAAATACCGGGCGTTATCTCCACCGAAACGCTGATCTCGCTGGAGCAGAGCATCAAGAAGGAAATTCCCATCCTTCCCGAATGATGGAAGACGTATGGTTGCGCCTGACAGGATTGGGCATCGGCATCGGCACGTTCCTCACCATCGGCTTGTTCCATCCGGTGGTCATCAAGGCTGAATACTATTGGGGCACTCGTTGCTGGTGGCTTTTCCTGCTGTTGGGCTTGGGCGGTGTAGCGGCATCCGTATGCGTGGAGAACCTTTTTTGGTCCTCATTGCTAGGTGTCTTTGCTTTCTCCTCTTTTTGGAGCATTAAGGAGATATTCGAGCAAGAAGAGCGCGTGCGCAAAGGCTGGTTTCCTAAGAATCCCCGCCGCAAATACAAGTTCTGAATAAAAAACAGTCCCTAGCCTTGCATATATCGAAGAAAAGTATTACTTTTGTGCCCGCTATCCCGCTATGGGACGCATCGGACTTGTAGCTCAGTTGGTTAGAGCAACAGACTCATAATCTGGAGGTCCCAGGTTCAAGCCCTGGCTGGTCCACG
>CALUOW010000136.1 GCA_944322365.1 uncultured Bacteroides sp. | reverse complement strand
GTACCACGGCCGGCCATGTTGGTGGCGATGGTCACGGTGCTGCTCTGTCCGGCCTTGGCCACGATTTCGGCCTCCTTCTGGTGCAGCTTGGCATTCAGGACATTGTGCGGAATCTTGCGCATGTCCAGCATCTTGCTCAACATTTCAGAGATTTCCACCGACGTGGTGCCCACCAATACCGGGCGTCCGGCAGCCACCATCTTCTCGATTTCCTCGATGACGGCTTTATACTTCTCGCGCTTCGTCTTGTAGACGCGGTCGTTCATATCGTTGCGGGCAATGGGGCGGTTGGTCGGGATGACCACCACGTCCAGTTTGTAGATGTCCCAAAACTCGCCTGCCTCCGTTTCGGCCGTACCGGTCATGCCGGCCAGCTTGTGGTACATGCGGAAGTAATTCTGGAGGGTGATGGTAGCGAAAGTCTGCGTGGCGGCTTCCACCTTCACGCCTTCCTTAGCTTCGATGGCCTGGTGCAATCCGTCGGAGTAGCGGCGGCCTTCCATGATGCGGCCCGTCTGCTCGTCCACAATCTTCACCTGCCCGTCGATGACCACGTATTCATCGTCTTTCTCGAACATCGTGTAGGCCTTCAGCAACTGGTTGATGGTGTGCACACGTTCGGACTTGATGGCGTAGTTGGTCAGCAGGGCATCCTTCTTGGCCAGGCGTTCCTCGTCCGTCAAGTCGGTTTCATTCTCCAAGGCAGAGAGTTGGGCGGTGATGTCCGGCAGGACGAAGAACTCAGGATCGGAAGTCCTTCCGCTGATGAGGTCTACGCCCTTGTCGGTCAAGTCTACGCTATTCAGTTTCTCGTCGATGACGAAATAGAGCGGGTCGGTCACCTCGTGCATGCGGCGGTTGTTCTGCTCCATATAGATTTCCTCGGTCTTGAGCATACCGGCCTTGATGCCTTGTTCGCTCAGGAACTTGATGAGGGCCTTATTCTTGGGCAAACACTTGTGGCTGCGGTAGAGGGCAAGGAAGCCTTCTTCCTGCTGCTTCTTGTCGTCCGAAGCAATGAGCCGCTTGGCATCGGCCAGGTATTGCGTGGCCAGTTTCTTCTGCGCTTCTACCAAACGCTCCACCAGAGGCTTCAGTTGCTCAAACAACTGGTCGTCGCCCTTGGGCACGGGGCCGGAAATAATCAACGGCGTACGGGCATCGTCAATCAACACGGAGTCCACCTCGTCGACGATGGCATAGTTGTGCTGGCGTTGCACCAAGTCTTTGGGGCTGATGGCCATATTGTCGCGCAGGTAGTCGAAGCCGAACTCATTGTTCGTACCGAAGGTGATGTCGGCCAGGTAGGCCCTGCGGCGGGCATCGGAGTTGGGTTGATATTTGTCGATGCAATCCACGCTCAAGCCGTGGAACATATATAGAGGTCCCATCCATTCGGAGTCGCGCTTGGACAGGTAGTCGTTGACGGTCACCACGTGCACGCCGTTGCCGGTCAGGGCGTTGAGGAAGACGGGCAAGGTAGCCACCAGCGTCTTACCTTCACCCGTGGCCATCTCGGCAATCTTTCCTTTGTGCAGCACGACGCCGCCGAAGAGCTGCACGTCGTAGTGCACCATGTTCCATGTCACCTCGTTGCCGCCTGCCTGCCAGTGGTTAGCATAAATGGCCTTGTCGTCCTCGATGCGGACAAAGTCCTTGGTGGCGGCCAGTTGGCGGTCGAAGTCGGTGGCAGTCACCACGATTTCCTCGTTCTCCGTGAAACGGCGCGCCGTGTCCTTCACGATGGCAAAGGCCGTGGGCAGCACGTCGTCCAACGCTTTTTCATAGATATCCAGTATTTCTTTCTCTAACTTGTCGATTTGGTTAAAGAGTTCTTCGCGGTCTTCCAGCTCGGTGCTCTCCACCTTCGCTTTCAGTTCGTCCACTTTGGCCCGTTGTTCGGCGGCCGAATCGCGGATATAAGCCTTCAATTCCTGCGTTTTGGCGCGCAGGGCGTCGTTGTCCAGCTTCTGTATTTCCGGATAGACTGCTTTTACCTTGTTCACCCACGGCTGAATCTCTTTCATGTCGCGTGTGGATTTGTTGCCGAAAATCGAGCTTAAAAATTCATTGAATCCCATTCTGTTATTATTGTTTTTTATTATTGTTAGCAAATGATTGGCCCGCACCTGCGTATGGCGCGGCAAAGTTACTCAATTCATTACAGATTACCTGCACTTCTCCTACAAAAATCTTGTGCAAGGGGCACTTTATGCCCTGTCAAAGCACAAGAGGAGACTCCGTGCAAGCATTGGGGGCACGGATGCGCATGGCGCCGGCCAAGGTGGGGGCTATGCGGGCGGCGCTGACCGGGATGCGGATAGTCTCGGCGGCAATGCCATTGCCCAGCAGGATGAGGGGAGCGGGAAGACCGCACGTGCGCACCGCATAGTGCTCGGTGCCGTCTTCGTGCATCACCGTCCAACCCGGAAGCACCTCGATGAGCAAATCGCCCGAGCGCAGGCGGTGGAAGCTATTCCGTATAAGCTCCATCTTGGGAGACCAGGCGCCCAACAGCAAGCGGTTGGCCGAATAGACTTCGTTCACCCCGCTGAATTGCACCAGGAACTCGGCGGCTTTTTCTTGTATCTCAGGCAAGCTCAGTTGCTTGTCTTCAATGAGTTTATGGTTGAGGTATATTTGTCGGCCGTAATAGGCTTCCACGTATTGCCCTTCGCCGTAGGTGGCCATCAGGAACATGTTCAGCAACGTGGCGCAACGGTTCAAATAGAACTCCCCGCCCGGCAAGCGATAGAGCGGGAAATCGGCAGGCGCATTCTCCACGTAGCCTGTGGAGGTGATGCACAGCAAGACGTTTTGCAGGCCTACCTTGCTATCCAGCATCTCCAGCAGGGAGGCGATGCTGCGATCCAAGCGGACATACATGTCCTGCGTCTCCATGGCTTGCGTCTCCGTGGCATAGCGGTTATAGCGGCCTGCGTAGTAAGTGAGGGCCAACAAGTCGGGCACATTGTCCCGCCCAAGCGCGCCTTTGTCCAGCAAGGTTTCCGCCAGGCGGTTCACCTCGTCGTTGATGAAAGGCGTGCGTGCCAGTTGGCTGTATTTATGGCTCCCTTCGTTGGCCGGTTTGTATTTGAAAGGCTCCCGGATTTCGCCCGGCAAGCACGTGTAGCGTTCGGCAGGAAGGAGCGGCGTCCATACAATGTCCTTGATATGGGTGTCCGGTGCTTGGCGGCCATTGACCTCATCCATCCATGCGGGAAAATCAGGATAGTAGGTAGTGCCGCACCATTTGCCGGTCTGCTCGTTCAGCCAGAAGGCGCCATTGCCCGCATGGCCTGCCCCGATAATGGCCGCTTCGCGGAAAGGAGCGATGGCATACACCAAGCTGCGGTTGGCGGTAGCAATCCGCAATTCGTCGGCCAAGGTGGAAACCAGCAGTTGGGAAGGCGAGGTGCTCTCGTTGGTGTAATTGCCCATAAAGGCGGGGTCGTCCACGCAATCCACCGGGCGCAACGTCTTCGCATCCAACCAATTTTCGCCAATAATGCCGTGCACGGAGGGCGTGCTGCCCGTATAGAGGGTGGCCAAAGCCGAGGCACGGTCGGCTCCAGCGAAAGGCATATCGACCTGGGTAAAGACTTTACCTTCGCGCATCAGCCTCCGGAAGCCGCCTTCGCCATACAGGGGAGCGAAGTCTTCCAGATGATCCGTGCAGAGCTGGTCGATGGTCAGCGTCACCACCAACTTGGGGATGACGGGCAGGGATTGGGCCTGCACGCTGCCAAAGGTCAGCATCAATATGGAGGTAATCAGTCCTTTTTTCATCTTCTTTTTATCTTTGAGAGTATGAGGTTGTTGGCACTTCTTGCCCACAAACATAATGCCAAAGGTACAACTGCCGATGGAATTTCTTGCGGAAGAACGCCCCAAAGTGCCATAAATAAAGTTAAAACAACAAGATTAGCCATCAGATAGAAGCTGATTCGCCTCCGCTTCTCCCGGCAGATGACCCAAGGCAAGCACACGAGGTGCAAGGGATGAAATACAAAAATCAGGTAGTTGGGGCTCATGCAAGGATGCTTCGAAAAGAACATCAGGAAGGCCAACACGCACCCCGCCAAACCGGCCAAGGAGAACAGCAGGACATCCCATCCCCACACGCTCTTGCCGCGCCGGATGCCATAGATAGTCAGTGCCAAAGTCACGCCGAACAAAAGCCAGGCACAAAAGTTCGGCGTGAGGCCGTCTCCGCGAGGACTTGTCGTGGGCAAGGCTTTCACCAGCCATCCTTCTTGCAAAACCAACGGACGCGCGCCGGAAACGCTATCCGCAATTTGCGCTTGGCCGAAGTCGGCTTGCAGCAAGAAGGGGACAAACTCCATGGCTCGCCGGCTGATGGGCTTGTCGGCTTCGCTGCCCAAAGCCAGGTTCATGCCCAGGCGCGACCAAGGGTGGCCTTCGCTATATTTCTCTATCAAATCGCGGTAAGTAACGCCGGCGCTGTCCGCCTCGGCATATGCCAAACGGCCTTGCAACGCTTCCTCCACCTTGTCGCGCGGACGGGTGGAGCAATTGTCATAGAAGAAGTTATAGAGGTACACGCGATTCTCCGGACGGTAATTCTCCTCCAGCAAGTGGACAAGGCGTTGCTTCTCTGCCGCGCTCAGGTCGAGGACTTGTTGCCACACATTGCGCCCGTTGTAGTAGTAGGCTTGGCAGAAATAGCGGGTGGACGTCTTTTCCAAACAATAATTCGTATCGCCCAAGGCAAAGCGCAGGACAAACGCATCCGAACCGAAGTCGAAGACGCCGTAGTTATAGACCACGTCCGTGCCGCGCGTCAAGTTTTCGCAACGGATGGCCGTATGCCCGAACAGCGTGTATATCGCATCGCCTGCGCCACATGTCAGGAGGCTGATGCGCAAGGAATCGCCGGCGGGCGCCTCTCCTTTTGCCGGTTGTGCCGACAGGCGGAGGGGGAGGAAGGTGCAGAGGAGTACACCTATTATTATAATATGTATGGGCTGTTTCATAATTGTTCTATTAACGTTGAAAACAAAAATAGGACTCAGTCAAAATAGTCATATCGCTCTGTGAAGAATGATTCGATGTCACCCACTAAGTTCGGATGTTCAGCCCCAAAAGCGTTATTGATCAGCATATAGGTACTTTTGTCTGTATTTTC
>CALUOW010000135.1 GCA_944322365.1 uncultured Bacteroides sp. | reverse complement strand
CGGATGGCGGGGAAGTCGGCGGCGCTCCGTGCCAGGATGGCAGCGTGCATCGGCCCCATCAGGTTGTAGCCCCAGGTATTGGCCTCGGCGGTGCCGCAGGTGTAGGGAATCCACAGTTGCGCGTAGCTGTCCGCCGCCAGCATGGAGACGTCGGCCACGACGCCCGCCACTTGGTAGTCCACGTGGTTCAGCAGCAGGTGCCGGCCCGCCACGCCGTCCGTCTGCCCGAAGAGCCGCCGCGCCACGTTGGCCGCAATGACCACGCGGGGCAGGGCGCTCTGGAAGTCCGCCTCGGTGAAGGGTTTCCCGTCCAGGAAGCGGAATTGGAAGACGCGCCAGAAGTCGGTGTCCACCTGCCGCATGTCGGCCGTCAGCTTCTCGCCGGCGGGCAGGGAGGCGCGCACCTTCTCCACGTCGGCATAGAGGGTGACGGCCTCCGGCGTGGTGAGCGCCTTGAAGCATTCGCGGCCCGTCTGCACGGACATGCGGCTGTTCATGCCGCCATCGGTCGCCCCCTTGGGACGGGCCGTCATGTTGGGGACGTAGAGCGTGCGGCTGCGGTTCACTTCGGGAGCACAGTCGGCCGTCCGCGCCCTGAGGGTGATGACTACCACCATAATCATGCAGATGGACAGGGCCGTGCCCAGCAGGGAAACCCACGTGATGACGGGGTTCTCGCGGAGGTGGTAGAGGGATTGGAGGAAGTATTGTCGAAACATATCGGTTGGTAAATGATAATTTAGTTGACGAGTTGACAAGTTAACAAGACTACGAAGACAGGGCTTATCACTTGTAAATTTGTTTACTAACAGGCCTCGTTGCCTCGTTAACTCGTCCCCTTGTCAACTTCTAAATTCCTATTTTCACTCGTCATGCAACGCCTCCGCCGGCTGCACCTGCATCGCCTTGCGGGCGGGATACCAGATGCCGATGACAATCATCAGGCCGATGAGGACGAAGCTGGCTGCGGCGCAGAGCAGCAGACGGTCCCACTCCAACGTGGTGCCGTTGCGCCAGGCGTTGAGTTCGAGCTTGGCCAGGTTGAAGTCGATAATGAGGGCGGGGATGGTGACTATCAGCAGGAGGAAGAAGCCCTCGCTGAGCAAGCGGGCAAAGACGGCGCGGTTGGTCGCCCCATGGATTTTGTGCAGGGCAATCTCGCTGCGGCGTTGCTGCGTGCGAAACCAGAAGGTGCCCAACAAGCCGAGGAAGATGTTCAGCAAGAGGAAGCCCATGCCTACGGTGTAGTTGCGCAACTGGTTCATCTGGCTCTGCTGAAAGGCGCGGCGGATGTCGGCGAAACTGCGGATGTCGGCGATGTAGATGTTTCCGATGCGGTACTGGCTCTCGCTGTCGGCCTTCAGGCGGGCGATGAAGTCGTGGTCCATGTTGTCCTTGACGCGGATGCAGAGTTCGTTGTCGGGGTTGATATACCCTCTGCCCAACTGCTCCATGTTGAACACAAAGCTATAGCAGAACCGCGCCTGCTCGAAGTCGCTGTACCTCACGTCCTGCAAGGCGGCACCCAGGCGAAAGTTGTACGTCGTGTCGCCAAAGAGATGAAAGTCCTTCCCCACCAGCGACGTCAGGCGGATGCCATACTTTCTATAGATATTGTCCGAAGCCAGGAACTCGCCCTTGCGCAGCATCTCGGCCAGTTGTTCGGGCGTCTCTCCCTGCGTGCCCCGGTAGCGGAAGACGCGGACGAAGTCGGGCGTCGCCAAGCGGCGTATGGTCCAGCCGGGGGAGCGCAGGGTGTCATAGACCACCGGATCAGTGCCATTGCTCCCGTTATAAGGATAGGCATTCTGCGAGAGACAGACCGCCTCCACCTCCGGACGATGGCGCAGACGTTCGGCCAACTCCAGGATGTCGTCGTGCCAGTTGGCGCCTTCCTTGTAGTCGGGACTTTTGTCCGTCAGCACGCCCATCTCGACGAGGTAGCAATGCTCGGTGTCGAAGCCGCGCGGTTCATTGTAGGTGGCCAGCGAGCAATAGAGCATATCGATGATATACCACATCACCACGCTCACCACCAGCAGTTCGAGGGCCAGCCAAGTGTTGCCGCGCCACTCGTTGCGTATCTGTGTGAATAGTTTCTTTTGCATAGATAAATGATAATTTAGTTGACGAGTTGACAAGTTAACAAGACTACGAGAACAGGGCTTATCACTTGTAAATCTGTTTACTAACAGGCCTCGTTGCCTCGTTAACTCGTCCCCTTGTCAACTTCTAAATTCCTATTTAATGCAACCTCCCCCCTATCGACTCCACAATGTTCATCCTTGACGCACGCCAAGCGGGGATGCCGGCACTGAGCAGGTTGAGCACGAAGCAGAACAGCAAGGCCCACAAGAACGTGGAGGCATGTATCAGGATAGATGCACTGACCGTAGGCGGATTGAGCGTGCTGCTGAACTCCTGGGCAAAGATGATGTCATTGCCCACGTAGGCGAAGAGCACACTGAGCAGGAAGCCCAGCACGCCGGCCAGCAAGGTGACGATGAAGTTCTCTGCCAATATCTGCCCCGCTATCTCGCCACGGGTGCAACCGAAGGCACGGCGCACGCCAATCTCGCTAACCCGTTGTCGCAGGCGGCTCTGCGTCATACTGCTCAGGTTGATGGCGGGCACGATGAGCAGGATGAGGTAGATGACCAAGCGGCTGCGGCGTTCGGCCTTGAGGTCTGGCTCCCAGTTGGCGGCGAAGGCAATGGCGTTCTTCTCTTGGTCGTAGGGGCGGTTGCGGCTGAAGAACTTATAGCCGTTCTCGCCTATCACTTGGTTGAACACGGCCAACCGACGGTCACACTCCTCGCGGATGGCGGGGAAGTCGGCGCGGCTTTTGGCCAGGATGGTGCAGGACATCAAGCCCATCAAATCCGCTTCCCACGTGTTGTTCTCCTGGTTGGTCGAGGTATAGGGTATCCATACTTGGGCGTAGGCCGTAGTGGCCAGGGTGGACACGTCGCGCACCACGCCGCTGATGCGGTAAGGAGCGTGTGTCAAGAGGAACTCGCGCCCCGTCACGTCGGTAGTGCCGAACAGCAGGCGGGCCACACTCTCGGTGATGACCGCCACGGGTTGCCCGGCATCGAAAGCGGCACGGTCGTAAGGTTTGCCGTCAGTAAAGGCGAAGTCGAACACACGCCAGAAGTCATCGTCCGTCTCCTTCACGTCCACCGCCGTGGCAGGCTGGTTAGGCAGGCTGACGGGCGTGGCGGTGGTGCCGATGGTGTAGAGGGTCACAGCCTCCGGCGTGGTCAACGACTTATACATCTCCTTGCCGCTACGTACGCTGAGGGGGCCGTTGCTGGAGTTGCCTTCCCCCCAACTCTCATTAGTGATGCTGCCGCATTGGACGTGCAGGAAGCGGTTGCGGTTGCTTTCCGGCTGAAACGGCTCCACCTGCACCTGCTGCATCATCACCACCAGCATGATGAGGAAGATGGACAGGGCCGTGCCCGCCACGTTCACCGCGCTGATGAGGGGCTGTTGGCGCAACTGGCTCCAGGCTTGTTGGAAGTATTGCTTGAGCATGGCCTGTCTCATTTTTCTCCTATATGCAGTCCTTTGGTATCCAAGTCACCGATGCCGCCACGGCTCAGGTTGGCCGAACAGGCGTTTCCACGCAGGGTGACGCTGCCCACGCCGTGCATGGAGGCATTCACATAGTCGCAGTTCACGGTGATTTCCGCATCGCCCACGCCATCCAGGTCGAGATCGAGGTTGCGACAAGCGAGGTTGTCAATATCCACTTCGCCCACACCGTCAACATCAATGTCCAAATCGCCATCCAGCTTCAAGGCACCTTCGCAACGGAAGGAACCCACGCCCCGGAACTCGATGCCGTCCAGGCTCGGGGCGGACAGATAAATCATGACCCCGTTATCGCCCCGTCTGGATTTGCCCTTGAGGCCGATGTGCAGCGTCCCATTGTCTGAGACGGAGGTCGTGGTATGGTTCACGTTCTTCTCCTTGCCTTCGATGCGCAGGGAGTAGTTGTCTGCCTGGGTGAAGATGATATTGCCCACGGCGGTGATGTCTAGGGCGTGGAAGGCTTCGACCTTGCGCGTCTGGGTTACACGAGCATTCCCGTCCTTGGCGCATGCGGCAGTGACACAGAAGAAGGCCAGGGTTGCAACCAAGAGGGCATAAATTATAGTCTTCATAATGATGTGTTGTCTGTTAAATGATAATTTAGTTGACGAGTTGACAAGTTAACAAGACTACGAGGACAGGGCTTATCACTTGTAAATCTGTTTACTAACAGGCCTCGTTGCCTCGTTAACTCGTCCCCTTGTCAACTTCTAAATTCCTATTTACCCCACCAGATGCCCGTCGAAGAAGTGCACCGTCCGCTTCGTCAGCTTGGCTTGGGCCTCGTTGTGCGTCACCATGACGATGGTGCGTCCGTCCTCCTTGTTCAGGAGCTGGAGGATGTCCATCACCTCGGCGCCCATCTTGGAGTCCAAGTTACCCGTCGGTTCGTCGGCGAGGATGATTTCGGGGTTACCGATGATGGCACGGGCGATGGCCACGCGCTGGCACTGACCGCCGGAGAGCTGGGTGGGCATGTGGCGCATGCGGTGCGTCAAGCCGACTTTCTCCAGCACTTCCTCGGCAAGGCGGTGTCTTTCTTTCGCGCCGACCTTGCGATAGAGCAACGGAAGCTCCACATTGTCGATGACATTGAGCGAGTTGATGAGGTGGAAGGACTGGAAGACGAAACCCAGCTTGCGGTTGCGGAAGGCGGCCAATTCCTTGTCCTTCATGCCGGTGGTGTCCGTGCCGGCAATCTCTATCTTGCCACGGGTGGGCGTGTCCAGCAACCCCATGATGTTCAGCAAGGTGGACTTGCCGCAACCGGAGGGGCCCATCACGCTGAGGAATTCTCCTTTTTCCACTTCCATGTTCACATCCTCGAGGGCGAGGGTTTCTACTTCGTCTGTACGGTAAATCTTGGTAATGTCCGTTAACTTGATCATTGACATAATCGTATCGTTTTTATGAGTTAATAATAATCTGTTTATTGTTCAACGCCTAATCAAATGCCGTGCCAAAACGGCAAGCACCTGATAGCTTGTTATTTATCCATCAGCGGGGATGTCCGATATCGGACACCCTGTCCGCTTTCGGTGTCCGCCTACTCGTCGCGCAGGGCCTCGGTGGGCGGGATGCGGC
>CALUOW010000134.1 GCA_944322365.1 uncultured Bacteroides sp. | reverse complement strand
GGTTTCAAGACTCCCGGACAGATTGAGCGGGTGATGGTGCAGGAAGGCGACTGGGTGCGCCAAGGACAACTCATCGCCACGTTGGACGATGCCGACTACCGCCTGGGGGTGGAAGCCCTGGAGATACAATACGGGCAGTTGAAGCAGGAAGTGGCGCGTATGCAGAAACTTTACGAGGGCAACAGCCTTTCGTCCAACGATTATGAGAAAGCCGTGGCGGGGTTGAAGCAGCTGGGCGTGCAGTTGCAGGTCAATCGCAACAAACTGGATTATACCCGTCTACGTGCTCCGGTGGACGGCTATGTGCAGCGCGTCAACTTCTCGCAAGCCGAGATGGTGGATGCCGGTACGCCGGTGGTGGACCTGCTGGACGTGCGCCGCATGGAGGTGACGGTCAGCCTGCCTGCCGATATTTACCGCCGGCGTGCCCAGATAGGCGCGATTGCCTGCCGTTTTCCGTTTAGGCAAACAGAACCTGTCCCTATGGAGTTGTTGAGCATCACGCCCAAGGCCGACGGCAATCAACTCTATCAGATGCGTCTGGCTTTCCGCAACAGCCTTCCTTATCGGTTGGCGGCCGGCACGAATGTGGAGGTGGAGCTTTCGTTGGCGGGCGATTCTTTGTCCGGCTACTTTACATTGCCGCCGCAAAGCGTTTTCCAAGACAAAGGACAGACCTTTGTTTGGACTCTGTCTCCCGATTCCGTTGTCCGTAAAATCCCGGTGGATGTAACGGGGCTGGACAAGTCCGGGCGCGTTGTCATCACATCCGGCTTGCAAGGCGGCGAGCAGGTGGTTCGTGCAGGCGTCCATGCTTTGCAGGAGAATGAGAAAGTCCAAATACTGGCTCCGGCCAGTGAAACCAATGTAGGAGGGTTGTTGTGATGAAGCATATTCCTGAATTTTTCTTGCGCCGGCCTACGTTGTTTTGGTCGTTCATGGCGTTCATCTTGTTGGCTGGCGTCATCGCCTTTGTGCAGATGCCTAAGCTGGAAAACCCTGCCCTGGCTACCAAGCAGGCGATGGTGGCCGTGGTCTGGCCGGGCGCTGATGCCCATCAAGTGGAGTTGCAGGTGGCGCAACCTGTGGAGGACGCCTTACGCACCCTGCCGGATGTGAAGAAAATCAAGACCGAATGCCACGACGGCACAGCCATGTTCAGTGTGGAGTTTGAAATGAGCGTCACCATGGACGATTTGGAGCAACACTTCGACCTTCTGCGCCGCAAGGCGGGCGACGTGGCTTCCCGTTTGCCGTCAGGTTGCTATGCCCCGGTGGTCATTGACGATATGATGGATGTCTACGGCATTTTCTATGCCTTGACGGGCGATGGCTACACGTATCCCGAACTTTATCAATATGCCAAGCTGATTCGCCGCGAGTTGGTGACCATCCAGGGCGTGAAGCGCATCAACATTGTGGGCAACCGCGACGAAGTCATCAATATTACCTTTTCCAAGGAAGACATTGCCCGCAACGGCATGTTGCCCACTCAACTGATGATGGCCCTTCAACAAGCCACAAGCACGGTCCATGCCGGCGCTTACCAAGTGGATGGCAACCGCTTGCAAGTGCGTGTATTGAATGCCTTGCAGGACGAAGAGGACGTGCGCAACCTCCTTATCGGCACCCTCGACGGCAAGCAACTGCGCCTAGGCGACATGGCCCGCGTGGAGCGCGCTTATGCCGAACCGCAACGCAATGGCTTCTTTGTGGATGGCAAGCCCGCTTTGGCCATTTGTCTGGCCATGGAGAACGATGCCATTGTGCCCGACGTGGGCCGATTGGTGTCCGAACGTCTGGAAGAAGTGATGCGGCAAGTGCCCGTTGGGATGGAGATAGAGCCTATTTTTTATCAACCCGAAAAGGTGGACCAAGCCATCAGCTCCTTCATGTGGAACCTGGTAGAGTCCGTGGCCATTGTTATCTTGGTGCTTATTTTTACGATGGGATTCCGCAGCGGGGCCATCATTGGTTTTGGGCTGGTGCTGACTATTGCGGTTTCTTTTCCTATCCTTTTGGTGTGCGGCACTACTCTCCAACGCATTTCGTTGGGCGCTTTCATCGTGGCGATGGGGATGCTGGTGGACAATGCCATCGTCATCATGGACGGCATCCTGATAGACAAGCAACGGGGCTACGGGCCGAAGACCTACCTCTTCCGCATCGGGCGCAACACCGCCTTGCCTTTGTTGGGGGCCACCGTCATAGCAGCTTCCACCTTCCTTTGCATCTACCTCTCGCCAGGCTCTACGGGCGAATATGCAGGCGACCTTTTCCTGGTGCTCTGCGTCAGCCTGCTGGCCAGTTGGGTATTGGCCTTGGTACAAGTTCCTGCCTGCGCAAAGGAGTGGTTGCCACTGCGCGAACCACTCCTTCAGGGGAAAGGCAACGCTGTACTCAATTCGCCCGTGCACCGTTTTGTCCGCCGCGTCATTGCTTTGCTCATCGGGCACAAACGGCTGACCATCGGCGTGGCTGTCTGTGTCTTGGCGTTTTGCATCTATGGAATGACGAAGGTCAAGAACGTGTTCTTCCCGGACTTTGATTACAAACAGTTCGTAGTGGAATACTATTTGCCACCCCAAAGCGGCCCGGACCGTGTGCGCCATGACTTGCTGGAGATGAGCAGCCTGTTGCTCCAGAATCCGGCTGTGGAGCGTGTGGCCGCTAGCATGGGCAGTGCGCCCGCCTATTATTGTTTGGTACGTCCCATGACCTCCGGCGGCGATTGCTACGGCGAGTTGATGATTGATTGCAAGGACTATGCTACGGTGGTAGAGCAGATTCCCCGTATCCGCAGGCTTTTACGCCAGAAGTATCCGGACGCTTATATCCGCATCCGCAAGTATAATTTCTCCATCTCCACCTCGCACACCGTGGAAGTCGAATTCAGCGGTCCTGATCCGGCGGTCTTGCGTGACCTGAGCCGGCAGGCAGAAGATATCATGCGTCGTTCTCCCTACGTGGATCCTTATTCCGTGGAGAATAACTGGAAGCCCCGCGTACAGACGCTTGTGGTGGATTATGTGCGGCAAGATGCCTTGCGGGCAGGTATCGAGCGGGCTGACGTGGCCAATGCCCTGCTGGCCGCCACGGACGGCATGACGGTGGGCGTACTGCACGATGCCGACTGTATGTTGTTGCTTAATCTGCAAGTGCGCAATGCCGACGGGAGTCGCATAGCCGACTTGGGCGAGGCACCCGTCTGGAGCACCCTCAACCTGCGCGTCACGGATGAGGACCTGCAAGGCTTGGCCACCGGCTGCAAGACCGCCGATGAGGTGCAGGACGACCTGTACAAGAGCCTGCCCCTGGGCAGCGTGGCCGAAGGCATCCGTCTGGGCTGGGACGAGCATACCGTGCTCCGCGTCAACGGGCAGCGGGCCATTGAGGCCGAATGCGACCCCAATACGGATCTGTACGAAGCCACGCCCGCCAAGGTGTTGGCCGACATACGGGACGAGGTGGAAGCCATTCCCCTCCCTCCCGGCTACCGCATGAGGTGGGTTGGCGAACAGGAGTTGCAGGGCGAGGCCATCGGCGGGCTGCTGAAGTATATTCCGCTGACGCTTTTCATTGTGTTGGGCATCTTGTTGCTGTTGTTTAATGATTGGCGCGAAGTCATCCTGATTCTGATGTGCTTCCCCTTTGTCTTCTGCGGCATTGTGCCTTCGCTGTTGGCCTTCCGACAACCGCTGACGTTCATGGCCATCGTGGGCATGATGGGCTTGGTGGGCATGATGGTGAAGAACGCCATAGTCTTGGTGGACGAAATCAACCGCCTTTGCCGCGAGGAGCACAAGCATCCGTACTACGCCGTGCTGGAGGCCACCGTGTCCCGCGTGCGGCCCGTGCTGATGGCTTCGCTCACTACCATCGTGGGCATGATTCCGCTGCTGGGCGATCCCATGTACGGGTCGATGGCCATTACCATCATGGGCGGCCTGACCGTGGGCACGCTCATCACGCTGGTGCTGCTGCCGCTGTTCTACACGGCCTTGTTCCACGTAAAACAACCTCAAATTGTAAACGAATGATGAAGAATATGGATAGACTGAAATATATCTTGGCGGGCGTGCTATTATGGATGTTGTGTACGTCTGCCGGGGCGCAGGATTCTCTCTTGACGCTTTCGTTGGCCGAGTGCCGGCGGATGGCATTGGCCTATGATGAGGACTTGCAGAAAGCCGGAAACGGCGTGCGCCAGGCCAAGTTGGACAAGGCCATAGCCTTTTCTGCCTACCTGCCCAAGGCTGATGCCAACGCCACGGGTGCCTACATGTGGCCCGATATGGACATGATGGGCATGAAGTTCCGGATGCACGGGGCGTACATGGCCGGCATAGCCTTGACGCAACCCCTCTATACTGGCGGGAAAATCCGTGCCGGCAACCGCTTGGCTGCCATTGGCCTGGACTGCGCCGCCGAAAATCATCGCAAAGTGCGGATGCAAGTCTTGGCCGATGCCGATCGCGCCTATTGGACCTACATCGCAGTCTGCTGGAAGGTGCGGATGCTGGAAACCTACTTGCGCCAGATGGATGCCCTCCGCGCCCAAGCACAGACCAGTCTGGATGCTGGATTGGCCACTGAGAATGACTTGTTGCGCATCGATGCCAAGCGGAGCGACATTGATTACCAATTGCAGAAGGCGCGCAATGGAGCCAATCTTTGTCGCCTCTCCCTTTGCAACGTCGTAGGAGCCGATTTCGATACCCGCATCGTGCCCGCCGACACCGTCATTGTCCTCGATGCGCCCGTCTCCTTGGACGAAAGTATCGCCCTCCGCCCCGAACTGAAGTTATTGCAGAAACAGGTGGAAGCCTCCGAGCAACAACTGAAGTCCGTCCGCGCAGACCTTTTGCCCCAACTGGGTCTCTCGGCCGGCTACTATCATTTTGGCAATTTCAAGTTGAAGGGCATGGCAGACGACGGACAAGGCAACTATGTTCCTTTTACTCAGAACTTCAAGGGTGGCAACTGGATAGCCATGGCTTCCGTCAGTTTGCCCATCTTCCATTGGGGCGAAGGCTTGCGGAAAGTGAAAAAGTCCAAACTCGAGTTGGCAAACTCGCGCTTGGACTTGCAAAAGAACAGCCGTCTATTGATTATCGAAGTGCGTCAGGCTGTACAGAACTTGACCGACAGCCGCCGCTTGGTGGAAACCGCTCTGCGCGGCGAAAGCCAAGCCACTGAAAATTTGCGCGTGATGCGCGACCGGTACGTCGTCGGCATGTGTACGCTGACTGACTTGCTCGATGCTCAATCGCAATGGCAACAGGCGCGCAGCAACCTCATCGAGGCGCAGACGCAGCAGAAAATCAACGAGACCGAATACCTACATGTCACCGGCCGATTGGAGTGAGACCTATTCCGACAAGTGGGCGTTCGTCACCCGCTCCAGCCGGAACCGGTCGCGGTTGAAGTGGTAAGGCGGGTAGTCC
>CALUOW010000133.1 GCA_944322365.1 uncultured Bacteroides sp. | reverse complement strand
AAAAATCGACTGTCTGCCCCGTTTCCCCGTTGAAGGGCGTTTAACGGATTTTCCTGCCGGTTCGTCGGTTTTTCTTGCGACAGTGCAGGCGGCGGTTTATTTTCGCGCAATGAATTTGAAACTAAAAACAAGAATAAGAAAATGAAGAAGACAACATTGGGAATCGTGCTGGCAGCCTTGAGCTTCCTGGCCGGTTGCACGGAGGACGATGAGTACACACAAGGACAATGGATTCGCCGTTCGGACTTTGACGGCGTGGCGCGTTGCGCAGCCAGCAGTTTCACCATCGACGGGAAGGGATATTTGTGTTGCGGCTACCGTGGCTCCAATCGCGACTTGTTGAAAGACTGCTGGGCATACGACATCGAAGGCAATTATTGGACGCAGTGTGCCAACCTGCCCGCCGAAGCGTCAGGAAGACACGAGGCTGCGGCTTTTGCCTTGGACGGCAAAGGATACGTGACCACGGGAGCCATCAAGGACGAGCCGGATTACGTGGCCGACACTTGGGAATATGACCCTGTGTCGGACACTTGGACGCAAAAGGACGACTTTGCCGGCGGGATGCGTCGGGGCGCCATCGGCTTCTCTGTGGCTGGATACGGCTATGTAGGCACTGGCTATGATGGCAATTACCTGAAAGACTTCTATCGCTTCGACCCGAACGCGGCCGCAGGGAGCCAGTGGCAGATCGTGAACGGATTCGAAGGCGGGAAGCGTGTCAATGGCCTGGCCTTTGTCATCGACGACGTGGCTTATGTGGGCTTCGGCCAAAACAACAGTACTTATACGGAGGACTTCTACAGCTTCGACGGCACGACATGGACCCGCCTGCGCGACATTGCCAATACCAACGACGACGAGGATTATGACGATGATTATGCCATTGCCCGCAGCTATGCCGTGGCCTTTGTCATCGACGGCAAAGGATATGTGGCTACAGGCGATCGCAGCGGCGTCACCAGCGACTATTGGATGTACGACCCCGGACAGGATTTGTGGTATGGGGATGCGGACGACGACTTTACCCCGCTGACATCGGTACACTATGGCACGGGCGGTTCGTCGCGCAGCCAGGCTGTCAGTTTCTCGACGGGCACGCGGGGATTTGTGGTGACAGGCCAATCTGGCAACAGTTACTTTGACGACATGTACGAGTTGTTGCCCTATGAACTGGAGGATTAGTTGGATGATGCGCGTGCCATGAAAGTCGTTGGAAAGTTATTGCTGGGGGCAGGCGCGTCGCTTTGGTTGGCGGCGTGCCTGTCTTGCTCTTCGGCCGGCGGGCGGTTGCGGTGTCATGCCGTGCCGGTGCCGGGAGGATATGGATATGTGGTCCTGCATCGGGCAGACACGCTGATAAAGCAACCTTACGTCCCGGCCATAGGTTGCAGGCAGCCTTTCCGCACGAAGCAGGAAGCACTGGAGGTGGGCCGCTTGGTTTGCCGCAAATTGCGTGAGGGGAAAGCACCCGCCGTCACCCCGGAGGAAGTGGAAGAATGCCTGAGGCAGGCCGGACATTAAATGGGGCAGAGACTGGCGGAAAAGAGGTGAAACCCGTCGGAAAAACAGCCAAACCTTTGCATAAAGTTTAAACGCAACCTAAGTTTATAAAAACGTAGCCTACGTTTATAAAAACGCAACTTACGTTTATATAAACGCAGCCTAAGTTTAAACTTTATCCAAGGGCAAGGGAAGTTTCCGTCTATACTTAGGCGTTTTTCCCCCACAGGTTTTCCGATTAAATTCCGCAGGTCTCCCAATGTAAAGGGCGCGGAAGGTCGAAAAAAAACGACCGGCAAGCGGTTTTCCATGCTCCGCTTGCCGGCCGTTCTTGTAAGTTTCCGGATCCGGATGTTTATGCCGATTTCTTTTCTTTCACGTCGCTGCTGGCCTCTACCACGTTCACCACGTAGTCGCCCAGCTTCTCGCACTCGGCGATGATGTCCATGTAGTAGACGCCCATCTGATAGCTGTAAGCCTTGTTGTTGACATCTACGATGTTTTGGTTCTTCAGCTGGTTGCGGAAGTTGTTTATCTCGTTTTCCAGATTGAAGGAGCGGTTCACGTCCACCTGTTGGTGCTCCGCGCGCTCCACCACGGCAATCATCTGCGACAGCGCGTCGTTCACCAGCTTCATCATCTCGTGGATGTGCTCGTACTGGCCTTCGGTGAAGTCTTCGGTGGACTGGCGCTTGCGGTTGATGGTGCGTGCCAGGTTGTAGCAACTGTCGCCGATGCTTTCTATCTCTGTCACTTCGCGCAACATGCCTCGTATCTGCAATTTACTTTCCGAACTCAACCGTCCTTCGGACACCTTGTTCAAGTAGTTGGCAATTTCCAATTCCATGTTGTCGCTGATGCTTTCATATTTCTCCACACGGCTGAACAGCTTGTTGAAGTCGTCGTCCTTCTCCGTATGCAGCAAGTCGCGCACCATGCCGAACATGCGCTGGATTCGTTCGGCAAAGAGGTGGATTTCCTTGCGGGCTTGCAGGATGGACAATTCGGACGTGGAGAGCATACCGCCCGTGATGAAGCGTAGGCGATATTCCTCGTCCTGCTCTTTCTGCGGGATGAGGGCGCACACCGTCCGTTCGATGAAGCGCACGAACCAAATCAGCACCAAAACATTGCACACGTTGAAAGCCGTGTGGAAGGCCGACAGCATATAGGGCACGGCCACGGACATTTCCGTAACGCCCATCACGTTCTCCACGAACCAGGACACGCCGCCTGTGAAGAAGGGGAATACGCACAGCACCCAGATGACGCCGAACACATTGAACACCAAGTGCGCCAAAGCTGCTCGTCGTGCCTGTGTATTGCCCGTCAGCGCTGCCAGGTTGGCCGTGATGGTGGTGCCGATATTCTCGCCCAACACTAGCGCCGCGCCTAGTTCGAAGCTGATCCAACCGTTGGCGCACATGATAAGCGTGATGGCCATCGTGGCCGACGAGGCTTGCACAATCATGGTCAGCACCGTGCCGATGAGCACGAACAGCAGCACCGAGCCGAATCCCATGTCCGTGTAGTCCTGCACAAAGGCCAGCATCTCAGGATTTTTGCTTAGGTCCGGCGCATTGGCTTGGAGCATGGAAAGCCCCATGAAAAGGAAGGAGAAACCGAAGATGAACTCGCCCACCGACTTGCGCGAGCTTTTTTGCGAGAAAATCAGCAGGATGCCAAAGGCCAGCAACGGCAGGGCAAAGGCCGACACGTCCACCTGGAAGCCCAAGGCCGAGATGATCCACGCCGTCACCGTCGTGCCGATGTTGGCGCCCATGATGACGCTGATGGATTGCGACAGGGTCAGCAAACCCGCGTTCACGAAACTCACCACCATCACCGTGGTGGCCGAAGAAGATTGCACCAAGGCTGTTATCAACGCGCCCGTCACCACGCCCGTCACCCGGTTGGTGGTCATTACCGTCAGAATCTTGCGCAGGCGGTCGCCGGCAAACTTCTGAAGCCCCTCGCTCATAATCTTCATGCCATACAAGAACAAGGCCAATGAGCCGAGCAGCTTTAACAAATCATAAAAAGAATATTCCATCTATAATTATTTAAGGAGTTTCTTTGCGGCCAGTGTTTTTCCCTTTATCTTTAAGCTGTGAATCATTTAAAAGAAACGAAGGATGAAACACATGTTACAAATTTGTTGCAAAAATAATAATATTTCCAAAGAATTCCCCATTGGGAGCACACTTTTGGAAATTTATCAGGGATTAAACCTCGATTTTCCCTATCAAGTGGTCAGCGCCAAGGTCAATAACCGTTCGGAAGGTCTCAACTTCCGCGTCTACAACAACAAGGATGTGGAGTTCTTGGACGTGCGCGACCCGTCGGGGATGCGTACTTACGTCCGTTCGCTCTGCTTCATCCTCTACAAGGCGGTCAGCGAACTTTTTCCGCAAGGCAAACTCTACGTCGAGCACCCCGTGTCGAAGGGCTACTTTTGCAACCTGCGCATCGGCCGTCCTGTCGAACTGGAAGACGTGGGCGCCATCAAACAACGGATGCAAGAGATTATCGCCCGGGACATCCCCTTCCACCGCACCGAGTGCCACACTGCCGAGGCCGTGCGCATCTTCAGCGAGCGGGGCATGAGCGACAAAGTCAAGCTGCTCGAAACTTCCGGTTCGCTCTATACCTTTTATTATACGTTGGACGGCACGGTGGACTATTACTATGGCAATCTCTTGCCCAGCACAGGCTTTGTTTATCTCTTCGACCTCGTGAAGTATTACGACGGTCTTTTGCTGCGCATCCCCAACAAAGAAAACCCCATGAAGCTGGACGAGATGGTGAAGCAGGAAAAGATGCTGGACATATTCAAGGAGCACTTGCGGTGGAACCACATCATGGGCCTGAGCAATGTGGGCGACTTCAACCGTGCGTGCGAGAAAGGGTTGGCCACCGACCTCATCAAGGTGGCCGAGGCTTTGCAGGAAAAGAAAATCGCGCAGATTGCCGACGAAATCTACAGGCGTTGCCAGGACGATACTCCCCATGGGCGGCTGGTCCTTATTGCCGGCCCGTCGTCGTCGGGCAAGACCACCTTCAGCAAACGCTTGTCCGTGCAGTTGATGACTAACGGGCTGCATCCTTATCCCATCTCGCTGGACGATTATTTCGTGGATCGCGAAAAGACGCCGCGCGACGCCAAAGGAAACTATGACTACGAGTCGCTCTACGCCCTCGACCTCAAGCTCTTCAACGAACAATTGCAGGCCCTCCTCAATGGCGAGGAGGTGGAATTGCCGCGTTTCGACTTCACCAAAGGCAAGCAGGAATTCCGGGGCGAAAGATTGCGACTTGACAAGCGCAATGTCCTCATCTTGGAAGGCATACACGCCCTTAATCCGGAATTGACGCCTCAAATCCCGGACGAGAATAAATTCAAGATTTACGTTTCGGCCCTGACCACCATCTCGTTGGACGATCACAACTGGATTCCCACAACGGACAATCGCCTGTTGCGCCGCATCATCCGCGACTATAACTACCGGGGCTGTTCGGCCAGGGAAACTATCTCGCGCTGGCCCAGCGTCCGCGCCGGCGAGGACAAGTGGATCTTTCCCTATCAGGAGAATGCCGACGTCATGTTCAACTCGGCTCTGCTGTTCGAGTTTGCCGTCCTGCGCTATCATGCAGAGCCTATCCTGAACAGCGTGCCGCGCAACTGCCCCGAATACGCCGAAGCCTACCGCTTGCTGAAGTTTATCCAATACTTCACCCCTTTGCAGGACAAGGAGATACCGCCCACGTCGTTGTTGCGCGAATTTTTGGGAGGCAGCAGTTTCAAGTACTGACCGGGCGATATATATCCCGGCCCACCGGCGCATAGATGTCCCGCTTGCGGCTGATATATCGTCCGCGAACGGCTTATCTATCATCAGCAAGCGGGACATCTATCGCCGGCAAACGGCTCTAAGACAAGAAAGGCGGGTCTCACGACTCGCCTTTCTCATAAAAACCTAA
>CALUOW010000132.1 GCA_944322365.1 uncultured Bacteroides sp. | reverse complement strand
GTCAACTCCGTGGACCAAGTGGAGCGCATCACGGGCATAGACTTCTTCCCCGCCCTGCCGGACGAGGTGGAAAAGAAGGTGGAAGCGGAGTACGACTTGGGGTTGTGGAAGAGATAGAAATACTCATTCCCCCAGCATCGGCCTTAAATCTTTTACCAAGGAGACCTCTGCCATAGCACGAATATTGTCGTTAAATTTAACCATAAATTAAATTAATAATTCATTACGAATTTACAAAAACAACCGGACGCGGACGGGCAACATCCTCCTCGCAAGCCGCTTTCCGCATTTTCCGCCCGTCAGGGCGACAGGAGCCTTTCAGACAGCCATCCGACTGCCCGAAGCCTTGAAAATCCGGGAGATGGGCTAATTTTTACCTCCAAATCCGTCATCTCCTCGTTATCCCTCTCTTATCTGTCTCTTATCCCTCTCTTATCTGTCTCTTTCAAGGCTCTTCTAGAAACGGTGTTTTGACGGTCCGGAAGCGACTGCCGAGGGGGCGCGCAAGAAGCATGTATAAATTATTTATTTTTAATATTGCGAAATGTTTACTTTTTTCAATACATGGCGTACTCAATTCATGACCGTGTCGGATGCATCGGAATAAGCATCCCTCATAATCCAAACTTTTTAATGATGTAACTGAAAAAGTACTCT
This sequence comes from uncultured Bacteroides sp., assembly GCA_944322365.1. Taxonomy (GTDB): domain Bacteria; phylum Bacteroidota; class Bacteroidia; order Bacteroidales; family Bacteroidaceae; genus Bacteroides. The sequence continues at coordinate 4,915 of CALUOW010000132.1, read as the reverse complement.
AACTCGTATTTGGCATCGACAGGGACAAGCGAGTTTAAGAATACTTCGGGGATGCCCACCTTGGCAACATCTTTCGACCGGGCTGCCCGTGTGAACTCCACTTGCCCCTCCCGCAAGCGCAATTTCTGAATGGTGTAGCCGTTCATCAACCAGCATTGGCTGATGCAAAGGAAGCCCGTACGGTACCAGTATTGTTTTTGCCGCGCGCTTCGCCCCAAGGGTTCACCCATGATGTCTTCTATTTCTGCAAAAGTCAAAGCCAAGGTAGCGGCTTTGCTGTTGCGGAAGTATTCGTACAGTTTGTAGAACTTCTGCCCCACGGGTTTGCGCCCGGCTTCCAATACGAGCAACAACGCCCGCAAATCGTTGATGGAAGCGGGCACGCTGGGCGTGTCGATATACTCCAACGTACCCGACAGGCAGCGAGTATGCACGTAGGCCATGCGGGCGGCAAAACGCGATTTCTTCGGATCGACCTCTATAAGCGTTTTATCATCATCACGCAGTATGGAGCGCCCGCAACAGTAGCAGCATCCGTTTTGTCGGTTCCATATGCCGCGATATACGCCGATTACATGGTCAATCTTCTTCTCTCTCGCACGCTTCGCCACGAAATTGGCATCCGCATAAGGGTTGATGCTTGTCCGGACAGGTTCGTAATAGATCAGTTGCGTATCTTCCATAAAATTGACGCGTATGTCCTTCCGATTGGGCAAGGCATAGTAATAACGTCCATCCGCATCGTAATACCAGTATTTCCGCAGTATTTTTTCCATGTCCCATTTGGGATGTTTCGATTGGCACAACTTTATCAACAAAGCAGTTATGTATTTATCTATTTTACGGAATGCCTCTTCCGCCTCGTCTGTCTTGTGATAGGTAGCCCACCCACGGGTTTTATCGTTGATTTTGCGGATTAACGACTGTTGTGAGCCCGTATATCCCTCAATGGTATCGCGCAGGCTGGTCATAAAGCGTTCTATCGCTCCGTTGGATGGGCGCGCCAACAGCTTTGTTCCGGATTTATAATAGTTACGAGACGTGAAGTCGAAACCCTGCGAAACGTGGATAATCCGGCTTTTGTCTGCCGACAGCATCAGGCCGCGCTCTTCCAAGAATTCGGCGACATACGTCTGTATCCGGCGAGCGGTCTCTTCGGTGCGGGCAATGACCAGTATGTCGTCCGCATAGCGCATCATCTCGCCATCGGCAAAGTCAACAACGTTCTTGCCGGGATTCAGGCAGGCATAAATGTGACGTTGCAGGCCGTCCAGCGTCATATTGGCCACAATGGGCGATATGGCGCAACCGATGCCCACGCCCTCCTGCATGGGGAACATGCGCCCTCCGAATACATAGCCTGCCTTGAGAAATTGAGACAATACCCGCTTTTCCATCGGGATGTTGCGCATAATCCATTCGTGGCTGATGCTTTCGTAGCATTGCTTCACGTCGCTAATAAAAACCCATTCGGGAGCATCTGTTCCAGACAAAGCCTGCTTGATATTCTCGTTCATGTCAAAAAGCGAACGTCCCTCGCGGTAGGCAAACGACTTGCGGTCGGCCCATGCCTCGGCCACGGGATCAAGGGTGTAGGCATAGAGTTGTTGCATGGCACGGTCGTAATAACTCTCGATATGGATGCGTCGTTCTTTGCCGTGTTTCGATTTGACCAGCAACATCCGTGCGGGCGCAGCATGGTAATCCCTAGCTTGCAGGGCGAGGGCAGCCGACATCTTTTCGTGCGGCTCGGTCCATTTGATGCCATCCACGCCCGCACCACCGGCATGCTTGCACGTTTCCTTGACGGCCAACAAGCGGGCTTCGGCCGAACGCACGATGCGTTTTTGCCACTTGGTAATCTGATCAAGGTCGCGTGCGTAGGCCGACATGGTTAGCGAGTGCTGCATGTTGTCCAGTTTCCTTTGTGCTTCCTCCCAATTGACGTTGTTCCACAAGGTAGCCAGTTCCTCGCGGTTCGTATAGTCAATAATTCGGTTTTTATTCACTGTATTTCCACGCCCTTGATAGATGTAGCGTTCGCCTTCGCCCTTGACGGGGGCTTTGAACGCCAAGGAAGTTTCCAGCAAAATAGGGCAATGGTCCGAACCAAGCACTTCAGTCAGCATGTCGGCTTCGCGTATCTGGTCCTTCAGTTCTTCGGAGACAAAGAAGTAATCTAACCGCATCCCTCGGTCTTCCCGTCGCTTGTACAAGCGGGTCGACCACCACGAATATTTCCTTTCCTCCGGATGCAGATGGCGAAACGTGTCTACAAACCCGCTGCCAATGATTTGATGCAGGCTCTCCCGCTCGGTGCTTTGAAAGCCCACACCGTCCCGCTCCGCCCGCTGGTTGCCTTCATAGACATCCAATTCCGATGCCGTGCCGTTGAAGTCGCCACATAGGATGACGGGTTTGTTGAGATTCAACTGCCGGATATAGGCAAGAAAACGTTCGTCCCACTGATTACGGTAGTCGCGCCGATATTCCGACTGCCGAAAATTAGGCGTGTAGCAATTGACAAAGAAAAACTCTTCGAATTCCAGCGTAATGATGCGCCCCTCAATATTAAAGTCAGAGTCAGGGTCAAGGTCGCCCATATCATAGCGCACTTCCAAGGGGGTGTACCTCGTCAGGCACAGCGTGCCGGAATACCCCTTTCGCCCCGCGCAGCAAGACCAATAGGCGTGGTATCCCTCCAGTTCTGCCGGCACATAGGGTATGTCGACCTTTGTTTCTTGCAGCGCGTAGATGTCTGCCCCGCATGTTTCGAGGAAAGAGGGTAAGCCGTGGTTCCATGCAGAGCGGAGACCATTCAGATTCCATGATACTAGTTTCATAATCGTTTGTTTGGTTTGCAGCTGCCACGGCTTTGCCTTCTTGTATATACATAAAAACGTGGAGCCAATCTTGTTACCCGTTCCACAATGTAAGGCTCTCGCATTGCCCAGTTAGTCGAAACGAGCAACGCCGAAAGCCCCACGCCGATGTCTATATATAATCCACCCTCCGGCATCTTGCGGACAAGATGCACTAAAGGCTTGCATATAAAACACCTTTGGGGCGTTCCCGTTGCTTTGTTTTTGACTAACTGTCTGAATTTGCGAGATTCTACATTGTCAAACGCAAAGCGTTCAGTAACGCCTTATATATAATAATGTATATTTGTTGTCTATTCTGCCCATCAGGCCGTACAGACTGTGCAAATATACGGATTTTCGGCGAATCCCATTTTCTTGTGGGATGATTTTATTCCGTTTCCTCAAGAAAGAACTTGCCTCTTGATTTTTGTCCGACACTGCCCCCTCCCCACCCTCTTGCCTTCGACACAGTGCTCTCACATCCTTCAGAAAAGAATCAGTTTTTCATACATTATTAAATAAGATATACGATGAAAACATTTTAAGATATGAATTATCTCGCGCGAATGGATGTTAACTAAATAATTAACGAATAGAATAAATGGCGTTCTAATCGCATATTCCTAATTAATGCGACATAAAGATAGATAATATCCCATATTCTCATCTATTTCATATCATTTTTCCATTCAATTTACATCACTTCACATTCGTCACATCTCCGATTTTCCTCCATTATAGCACTGTTATTTCATTATAACACCATACATTTTTATAATTTTCAAAAAAAAATCGTGTTGAAATTTGGAAAATATAAAAAATACATGTATCTTTGCAACGAAAATAACAATTACCATAATTAATAAATAAATAAATAGCCTATGGCAAAAGGAAGCGGTATAATCCGCAAAGTTTCCGGAAAAGTAGGTGATTTAGTCTACTTCGTCCGGGGTGGCCAACAGATTATTCGCGGCGTCGCCACCTCGTCAAAGAACCCGCGCACGAGTGCACAAATGTTGCAACGTATGAAATGGCCCAACATATTGGCCGTGTATCGAACCCTGCAGCCTTATATGAAAGACTGCTTCGAGTCCAAGCCCGCCGGGCAGACGGACTACAATCGGTTCATGAGCGTGAACCTCAATTCCACGCCCGTTTATCTCGAAAAAAGCGATGCCCGTCTAGGAGCGGCCATCGTGGCGCCCTACGTCATCTCGCAAGGCTCGTTGCCGTCCATCCAAGTGGACGGGACGACACCGACTACCGACATCGCACTGGGGACGCTAGACATAGACGACGCTACCACCGTGACGGAATTCGCGCAGGCGGTGGTGCAGAACAACTATGGCTATAACTTCGGCGACCAGATTGCCTTCTTCCGCCTTGTGCAGGAGGAGGATAGCCAGGACGGGCACCCCTACATCAGCGTGTCCGCCACCCGTATTAATCTGGACCCTGCCGACACTTCCACCCTACGCAGCGTGGCTCCGGCCGCCGGCTTCAGCACCGTCAGCGGCACGCTGGGGTCGGACGCCGCTTTGACAGGGGCCGGCGTGGCTTGGATACACAGCCGCTCGGTGAATGGCAAGACGCACGTCAGCTCGCAGCGGCTGGTTGTGGACAACGACTTGCTGGAAGAGTACGGCACTGCCGAAATGCTGTCCGTAGCCACTAAATCCTACGGCGGCTCGACCGACATTTTCATCCGTCCGGGCGGCACGTCGGGCGGCAGCGGCAGCACGAACGTAGACGAAGGTACGGGCGGCGGTTCGACCGTCACACCCGGCGGCGATGATGAAGACGAAGACTTGTTCGGCTAACGCATCGACTTGATGGGAAAACGCGGATTTTGCGGATTTCACGGATCAAGTTTATTGAACCAGTGTTATTTCGCGAAATCCGCGCCCCATTTTATATGCTGAAACCCACTCTCATGGGTTTTCAAATTCTTAATACGACACGCTCATCTCAAACCCCGCCTCGCGCACCAACGCGCCGATGCGGTCCAACTCTTCGCGCGATGCTTTGCGCAAGTCGTGGTCGGGCGTCTC
>CALUOW010000131.1 GCA_944322365.1 uncultured Bacteroides sp. | reverse complement strand
CAAAATTCCTGCTTCCAATAAGAAGTGGGTGGGGGGATTATGTGCCTTTATCTAAGCTTAAATGAAAGAGCCGTGATTAGGATGGATTCCAATTCACGCAGATTCCGACGTATTGCGTCATATTCTCCTTGTAATGAAATTTCCTTTTCCTCCTTTTCTCCTTCCTCCGGATTTCCTCATTCGGGACAAGTTCGGGACATGTTCGTTCCATGTTCGTTCCAAGTTCGTTCCGTTTCCGACGCTATAGAAACGAACATGGAACGAACTTGGAAGGTATTTGCCGGCTTTGTTTGTATAGTATTTTTGTTGCGGATAGAGCGAAAATCCACCAATAAGGACAATAAACGCAAGAATCCTTGGCGGAAAACTTGCATATGTGCGGAAGAAGCTCTATCTTTACGCTGCGGATGCGCATCTGTAGCTTGCAGACGCGCATCTTTAACCTACAGATGTCTATCTGTAGCCTAAAGATAGAAAATTATTCATAGATAACTGGTTATGGCAAACTACGAGATGCAAGAATCCAATCTGCCCAACGAAGAAGGCAGAAAGGTGCTTTTCCCACGCATGGTTATCCGCCATCAGGTGGGCTTGGACGCTATTGCCCGGACGGTGAGCTATGCTTCCACGTTCACGCCGGGCGACATCAAGGGGCTGGTGATTGCGCTGGCCGACGAAATGGCCCGGCTGATGGGCGAAGGCAATTCGGTAAAAATCGACGGTATCGGGACGTTTACCCCTTCGCTGGGCTTGCGCGAAGGCGTGGAGCGCGAAAGCGGAGAAGAGGGCGACTCCCGGCGCAATGCCGCGTCTATCTGCGTGGACAATATCCACTTCCGGGCAGAAAAGGATTTCGTCGCCAAAACGGGGATGAACTGCGACCTCCAGCGTTCGAAGGGGAAATTCCGCCGCTCCTCGCAGCACTTCTCGCCCCAAGAGCGGTTGCAGCGGGCATTGGACTTCCTGGATACCCATCCGTTTCTGACGGTGGCGGACTATTGCAAACTGACAGGCTTGTTGCGCGACACAGCCGCCCGCGAACTGAGGCGGTGGCGCGAAGACCCGGAGACCGGCATACACAGCGTCGGGCGGGGGTCGCACAAGGTGTATGTGAAACGGGATGGAAAATGATAATTTAGTTGACGAGGAGACAAGTTAACGAGACTACGAGGACAGGGCTTATCACTTGTAAGTCTGTTTACAGACAACCCTTGTTGCCTCGTTAACTCGTCCCCTTGTCAACTTATAAATTCCTATTTATACCCTTTATGAAAATCATAGCAATCGGAATGAACTACGCCCTGCACAACCAAGAGATGGGGCATACGGACATCGGAAAGGAACCGGTCATCTTCATGAAGCCCGATTCGGCGTTGCTGCGCGACGGGAAACCGTTCTTCTTGCCGGACTTCTCGGCGGACATGCAATACGAAGCGGAAGTGGTGGTGCGCATCTGCCGGCTGGGCAAGCACATCGCCCCGCGCTTTGCTCATCGGTATTACGACGCGGTGACAGTGGGCATCGACTTCACGGCGCGCGACCTCCAGCAACGCTTCCGCCAAGAGGGGTTGCCGTGGGAGTTGGCCAAAGGCTTCGACAATTCGGCAGCCATCGGCCGCTTCCTTCCCTTGGAGCAACTGGGCGGCAACGTGCAGCAACTGGATTTCCGCCTGGACATCGACGGGCGCGAAGTGCAACATGGACGGACATCGGATATGCTGACCGGCGTGGACGACCTCATTGCCTACGTTAGCCGCTTCATGACGCTGAAGATGGGCGACCTGCTCTTTACGGGGACGCCTGCCGGCGTAGGGCCGGTGAGCATCGGGCAGCATTTGCAGGGATACTTGGGCGAAGAGAATGTGTTGGACTTTTATATCAGATAAAGAAGCGTTTAAAATTGAATGATGATTTAGTTGACGAGAAAAAAAGTTAACGAGACTACGAGGACAGGACGTAATCAAGCCTTTTGTCTTGCCTTGTTGCCTCGTTAACTCGTTCCCTTGTCAACTCACAAATTCTTAATTTATCGTTAGCTACTTATGACAAAGATTCGTGTAGGATTCGGTTACGACGTCCACCGCTTGGTGGAAGACCGCGAATTGTGGTTGGGCGGCATACGCCTGGAGTACAGCAAGGGCTTGTTGGGGCACTCGGATGCCGACGTGCTGGTGCACGCCATCTGCGACGCCTTGCTGGGAGCGGCGAACATGAGGGACATTGGCTACCACTTCCCCGACACGGCGGGCGAATATGAGAACATCGACAGCAAAGTGCTGCTGAAAAAGACCGTGCAATTGATAGCGTCGAAAGGCTATGCCGTGGGCAATGTGGATGCCACCGTCTGCGCCGAGCGGCCTAAACTGAATCCGCACATCCCGCTGATGTGCAGGACACTGGCTGCCGTGATGAGCGTGGACGAGGACAACGTTTCCATCAAAGCCACTACGACGGAGCGGCTGGGCTTCACCGGGCGCGAAGAGGGCATATCGGCCTACGCCACGGTGCTGATAGAGCGTAAGTGAAGTTCAAATGGTCAATTGCCGTTTGTCATTTCCGCCCATACGCGCGGATGCAGGAAATAGCGCACATCGCGCCCCTCGGACAAGGCTTGGCGGACGAAAGTGGAACTGACATCCAACACCGGCGCTTGTGTCAGCCGCACATGGGGAGGCAGGTTGGAGCCGTCCAACGGATAACCGGGGCGCGGATAGATTAGAAGATGATGTTCGCGGAGGATGCGCCCTGCCTCGCGCCAACGGGGGAAAGCCGCCCAATTGTCCGAGCCGATGATTAGGTGGAACTCGTGCGCGGGATATTGCGTTTGTAGCGCATCCAGCGTATGAATCGTGTAGGAAGGACGCGGCAAGCCGAACTCCACGTCCGACGCACGGAAACGCGGATAGCCCTCGATGGCCAAGCGCACGAGGCGCAGGCGCAGGTCGTCGTCCATCAGTTCCTGCCCTTGCTTGAAGGGATTGCGGGGGGAGACGACAAACCACACCTCGTCCACCTCGCCGAACGCGCAAAGCCAGTTGGCCAACGCCAAATGCCCGATGTGGATGGGATTGAACGAACCGCTGAACAGGCCGACTCTCATAATTTCCTCCCCTTCAGGCGGATGAAACTCATGATGGCATTGCCCGCCGAAGCCACCATCACCAGCGACATGCCCACCACCATCACCACCTCGTCGTGCTTCAAACTAACGACCAAGACAAAGGCGGCGGCAAGGAAAATGAGAATGTTCAACGCCAACAATACTTTATTAGTCTTGGGGGAAAGCTGCTTCCCGCTATAATCTTTTGCCATAGGAATGTTTATTCTTCGTTCAAGAACTCGGTAATCACCTGCAACGCCTCGGCTTTGGCCGTCTCCAAGTCATCGTTGATAACCACCCGGTCGAACTTCGGCGCAAAAGTCAGTTCGTAGGAAGCCTTGGCCAGGCGGCTCTCGATGACTTCGGGCGCATCCGTGCCTCTGCCTTCCAGACGCTTGCGCAACTCCTCTATCGAAGGCGGTTGGATGAAGACGGACAGGGCGCGGTCGCCATAGAATTGCTTGATGTTGCATCCGCCCACCACGTCCACGTCGAAGATGACGTTTTGTCCCTCTTGGAGTTGTTTCTCCACTTGGGACTTCAGCGTGCCGTAGAAGCGGTCCTTGTACACTTCTTCGTACTCCAGAAACTCGCCTGCCTCAATGCGCCGGCGGAATTCGTCGGGCGTAAGGAAGAAATACTCCACGCCGTCCTGCTCGGCGCCGCGCGGCGCGCGGCTGGTGGCGGAAATGGAGAAAGCCAGTTTCAGTTGGGGTTGGGCCAGGAGATAGTTGATAATCGTGCTCTTGCCAGAGCCGGAGGGGGCGGAAAAGATGATTAACTTGCTCATATCTGATTACATTACGTTTAAGACTTGCTCCTTGATTTGCTCCAGTTCGTCCTTCATGCGCACGACGATGCGTTGCATTTCGGCATGGTTGGACTTGCTTCCGAGGGTATTGATTTCGCGCCCCATTTCTTGGGCGATGAATCCCAGTTTCTTGCCTTGTCCGTGTCCGCCTTCCAGCGTCTCGACGAAGTAGCGGAGGTGGTTGGCCAGGCGTTGCTTCTCTTCGTTGACGTCCAGCTTCTCGATGTAATAAATCAATTCCTGCTCCAGGCGGTTCTTGTCATAATCCACGGTCAGGGTTTTCTCCAGGGCCTCGGTGATGCGGCCTTTGATTTTGCCCACGCGCTCTTGCTCGTAAGGCTCCACCTCGGCCAAGAGGACGGAGATATTGGCTATCTTCTCGCGGAACTTCTTCTCCAGCGCGGCGCCCTCTTGCTTGCGGAAGTCCACCAAAGCGTCGATGGCTTGGCGGATGGCTTCGTGCGCCTGCGCCCATTCCTCGTCCGTCAGTTCTTGCACTTCGTTCTTGGCCAGCACGTCGGGCAGGCGCAGGAGCGTGCCCACCCAGTCGGCAGGTTCGGGCAGGCCCGTGGCGGCGCAAATCTCGCGAATGCGGTTATAGTAGGCTTGCACCAGGCTTTGGTCAATGGGAGTGGCCAGGTCGGCGCTCTCTTTCTTTTCCACCCAAAGGCTGAAATCCACCTTGCCACGCTCCAGGGCGCGGGCTATCTCGGCGCGTATTTCCATCTCCTTCTCCCTGTACAAAGGGGCGATGCGCGTGGACAAATCCAGCGCCTTGCTATTGAGCGACTTTATCTCGACATTGATTCGTTTATCGGGCAACTCGATGGCCGATTTGCCATAGCCCGTCATGGATTGTATCATAATGCTTCTTAAGTTTTGCGCAAAATTACACGATTATTTTAATTACTGAAAATAATCCCGTACTTTTGTAAGCTGAAACGTGAGAAAGGCGAAGGAAAGGCCCTGCCTTTGCAGACTTTTGACCGCCCCTTTCTTTCGCGAAGTAATAAACAACGATATAATTATGTCTTGCATCTTACACATAGAAACTTCCACCACGGCCTGTTCGGTAGCCGTGAGCGAGGACGGACAAAACATTTTCCGGAAAGAAGAGTTGAACGGGCCTTCGCACGCCACGTTGCTGGGCGTGTTTGTGGACGAAGCCCTGTCGTTTGCCGACAGCCATGCCATTCCCCTGGACGCCGTGGCCGTCAGTTGCGGGCCAGGCTCGTACACGGGCTTGCGCATCGGCGTGTCCATGGCCAAGGGCGTGTGCTACGGGCGCAACCTGAAGCTCATCGGCCTGCCCACGCTGGAGGTGATGTGCGTGCCCGTCTTGCTCTATCACGACGAGTTGCCGGACGACGCCCTGCTCTGCCCCATGATAGACGCGCGCCGCATGGAGGTCTATGCCGCCCTCTACGACCGCGCCCTGCGCCCCGTGCGCCCCATCGGCGCCGACATTGTGGACGAACACTCCTACGCCGAGTTCATGGAGCAACGCCCGGTTTACTTCTTCGGCAACGGGGCAGGCAAATGCAAGGAGAAAATCACGCATCCCAACGCCCGCTTCATCGACAACATCCGCCCCTTGGCATCGATGATGTTCCCCTTGGCGGAAAAGGCCATGGCGCAAGGACGATTTGAAGACGTGGCCTATTTCGAGCCTTTCTATCTGAA
>CALUOW010000130.1 GCA_944322365.1 uncultured Bacteroides sp. | reverse complement strand
TTTGACCATCCCGAAGTGGCACTTCGGGAAATAAAGGTCAGGAGATTTTTTGCAGTGGGAAACTTAAACTTAAATTGCTTCTTCACGGCACTTTTATTGCCTATTGTTCAATCCATGCGTTTAGGACTGGAATGTTTTCCTTACTCACCAATACTTGTATGTCGTCATAACCTGCAATCTTCAATAAGACTTGTCTGATTCCATAATTTCGTATGCGATATATCGCGTTACGGTTGACAATGAATTGCCTGTTGGCGCGGAAAAACTGCATAGGGTCAAGCCGCTGCATTAAGCCGTCAAGAGTGTATCCTATGCGGTTTTTTGTACCGTTTGACATCATTGCGAATGTGGATTTTCCGTCAACCATAAAACAGTTCACATCTGTGACATTGATAATCAAAGCCCCGTCATAGGTGTTCGCCTTGAGGAAACGGACAAATGAAGTTTTCCCTTTCATCCCGATGCTTTCGAGCATAGCGACGATGTTCTGGTTGTTGAACTTCATGGCAAGGACTTTATCTGTTGCTTTCCGCAACGCTTCATGGCTTATCGGTTTCAAAAGGTAGGCAATGCCATTGGCTTCGAAGGCTTTGAGAGCATACTCACTGTAAGCTGTGGTAAAGATAACAGGAATTGTCACGTCCATATTTTCAAATACAGAGAAGCATATGCCGTCCTCTAAACGGATGTCGCAATAGATGACATCGTAGCGTGATTGTTCCTGCATGGCACGTTCCAAGCCTGCCAAATCTACAACAGGACCCACAATCTCGGTTTGCGGATATACATCCAAGAGCATACTTCTCAGTGCGTTAAAATTATATATCTCATCCTCTACTATCAATGCCTTCATAAATCAATGGAATTTTTATTGTGTAATTATCAGCTGTCTCGCAAATGTCAAGTCCCTTGCCAATCAATAATTTGTAACGTTCTTCGAGATTCTTTATACCCAACCCGCAGCCGCAGACCGTCACAATGGGATGTTTCCGGTTGCTCACCTCTACAAAATCGCCGCCAAGTGTTATGCTTATCTCCAAGGGGCATTTGCAGGAATGTTTGTTGTGCTTTATCGCATTCTCCACCGCTATCTGAATACTGACAGGAATTATACTGGCATTATTAGGAATGCCGTCCAATCCCTTTTTGAATATAAAATGCTGCGGAAACCGCATGTCAAGTATTTGCACATAGTCTTCGATAAAGTTCACCGCATCGGACAAAGCGACTTTTTCCTTACCTATATTTTCCGTGATATACCTTAATATGTTACTGAGTGCCACTACATATCTCTCCGCTTTTTGCGAGTCGGACAAAATAATGCCTTGCAGCGTTGACAAACTGTTGAACAGGAAATGCGGACTTAGCTGTTGCTGCAGAAGATTCAGCCTCAATCTGTCGTGTTCTTGCCTCATTGCCACAAACCGTTCGTGATGTGAACGCTGTATGTTAATAATCGACAGGAGTGAACATATGATGCAAATGATGTATACATCAATCATGTTCCAAAAGTTGTCATCGGCTTCGTATTGGTCGTAAAAGAAGCGGTCAATGATGAATATCAATAACGAGCATACTATAAATATACAGATTATTTCTGCTGTACTCTCTGCATACCGTCCACCACGATACTTCCGGAATTCATAGTTCACGAAAAACACAGCGGACGTGAACAACACACATTGCGCAAAGTCACACAGAATGTCTTTTGTGTCAAAATATAATTCCCCCAATTGAAATTCAATCAAACTCCACAGAGCCTCGTACATTACGAACGAGACGAGCAACATCAGTAGCCAAGTGTTTCTTTTTATATATTTTAAAAAAGACATCGTTTTTTAGTTGCAAAATTACTGTATTTTATCTATTGCGAGAAATAATTTAATCTTATTTATAGACAATAACGGGAATGCGTTATTAATGAATAGCTCATCCCCGTTATCGTTTAATCAAAGCCGGCATTGTTGTTTCAGTTGCCTCTTACCCGATTATATTGCCATGATTTTTTATTTAATCAGACAAAATGTGAGGTTATTCCTTCTTCAACTGGGTTAAAAACACATGTGAGGTTTTATATGCTCCGCCAAACGTCAGTTCGTAGTTAATGCTATTATGGGTTTGGTTTTCAAAGAGAACTATGCGGGTTACATGAGGCGATGCCGATAAGATTTCTATTTTGCCCCATTCCTTTTCGCAAATAGTATAGGGCAATTGCCGTTTTAAATCGGCATCGGTAATTTCATAAAGATAGTCCCCCATTTTGAATTGAGAAAGGAATCCGTTGTCTGCATTCTTACCTATAGCGGTAAAAGTCATTTCTCCTCCTGTATGGTCAATCTCACCATAATAAGAAATTCCATTGGGGAGTGGAGACAGGGTTACACCAGTTGTCTTAAACTCGATGTTTTCGAATTTCTCATCTTCATTGCCACAAGACTGTAACCCCAGCAGCAAAAAGAGCCACATGATTGGAATCAATTGTTTTGTCATAGGTTTATTATTGAATATTGTAAATGATATTTGTAATTTGAGGTGCCTGAAGCTTGATAATCTCCTGCGTTATCGTATTATCAGCAGCCACCAGTGCAAAGCCTCTATTGTCAAGGAAATTTATGGCATACATCAATGTGTCTATCTCCACATCCTCACTGCCAGGTTCGTCTGACGAGGCAGCTCGCGTATGCACACCTTTACGAATGGGAAACACATCCGCGATTTCCAGTTGCCCTATGCTCCTCGTTTTTGTATCCGATGAGTTTAACTGCTCTAAGAAATCACCAAGTTCCGTTTTTGCTTCTTCCGGTGATACTTTGAAAGATACCTGTTGGTTTTGTTCTTGTATGGCATTATCTGCCAACTCCAGGTCTTCGTTGCTGCATGATGCCATGCCGACAACTAATGACAGTAAAAACAATATTTTTTTCATAATTGCATTTTTTTGATTTAACTATAACTACTGCATTAATTTTGATGCAAAATTAAGTTGAACAAATATCATGACCAATGAAATTTTCGTGAAGCGGACATAATCACGACTGAAACGGACAATAAAATGCAATGAGGCCTATTAGATGTGGTTTTAGGTGTTATTTTGAGAAGAAATCCGAAATCCGATTTACCGCCTCAATCTTAGTTTCCATCACAACATCGGCATAGACTTGTGTAGAGTTGATGCTCGTATGTCCGAGCAATTTACCAACCGTGTATAGGTCTCCTCCGGCAGCTAAAGCAAGCACTGCAAAGACATGGCGGCTCGTGTGAAAGCTGACATTCTTTTCTATCCCTGCGGCAGCAGCCATCTTTTTGAGGCATCTGTCGCAGGCACTAAGGCAGGTCATGTCAAAGACCTTTTGCTCCGGTTTGCAGCCGTTTCTATCCGGCAGCCATTTCAATGCAGACTGGTTCAAGGGTATCGTTATCTGTTTCCCTGTCTTTTGCATGGCTTGGATTGAAACAACCAGTCCACCATTGACCTGTTTTATATTCCTCCATGTCAGTACGGAAACATCGCTATACCGCAATCCGGTAAAGCAGCAGAACAGGAATGCCCGTTTGGTGGTCTCGTTGGTAGTCGGGGCTTCGGCAAACGCTTTCAGTTCATCTTTTGTCAGGTATTCTTTTTCGGCCTGTTGCTTGCCGATTCGGTCTTTACGCTCCAATGAATAGAACGGGTTTCTATCCAATACGCCATCTTTTACTGCCGCATTGAGCATACGTACCAACGTGGACTGATAGAGGTGCAGCGTATGGGGCGACATTTCCTTTGGATTGTCGGGTGATTTGGTGTTGCGGTAGGTGTGCTCCAAGAAGTCAATGAAGCCAAGAATGAAGCCCTTGTCTATTTTAGACATCAGCATCCGTGGCCTGTGGAGATGCTGCAAATACGCCCTTATCACATTCACCGTTGAACGGTAGTTGCGGTAAGTGGACGCAGCATAAGACGGATTGCGTCCAATCCCCTCTATATGGTCGGTAAGCCAGTCGGCAAACATGCGCTTTGGCAGTTCCGACTGATTGCCGTTGTTTGTTTCCGTTTCGTCCTCAATGCCGAGCATCCGTTTGGACTTTATGGCGTTGGCCTTTGCCATGACAGCCTCATTGAGTCTCTTTGCATCCGGCTCATCGTCCGGCACAAGAAAGAGGTTCAGGTACTCGTTCCACCGTTTGCCCTTGTCGTAGAAGTCAAGGTATATCGAGCGGCTTCCCGTCCGAAGCGTTCGTGTGCGTATCGTTATTTTCATCTGTTTCCCTCTGTTTGCGGTTATCTTGAAAAGAAGTTGTCTACAAGCCCGACCGTTTCTATCTTCTTTTGGTCTACTATCTTGGCGTAAATGGATGTCGTGTTCACGTTGGCATGGCCGAGCAGCTTGGATGTCGTGTAAATGTCCGCACCGAGCGTAAGCATCATCGTGGCGAACGAGTGACGGCTGCAATGATAGGTTATGTGCTTGTCTATCTTTGCATTACGCATCCATATTGTCAAGTTCCGTTCAATATTGGAAGCCCCTGCCGGAAGCGTAAAAATCGGTTCATCCGCATCGTCCTTTTGGTAAAGGCAGTCCAATGCCTCCTTTGACAACGGCACGTTCAGCAATTTCTGCGTTTTCTGCATCCTTACCCGTATATATAATGTGTGTCCGTCCGGAGCCTTGATGATTTTGCCCCATGTCAATGAGCGCACATCGCTCAACCGAAGCCCGGTAAAGCAGGAAAACAGGAAAGCCCTTTTCACGTCCTCACGGGGGCATGGGGCTGCCATCGCCGCTTTCAGTTCCTCCAATGTAAGATATTCCCGTATGCTCTCTGATGGCTGGTATTTCTCTTTCGAGGCCAAGGATTTCAACGGGTTGGATGCCAATATACCCTCACGGACAGCCTTGTTCAAAGCACCATTCAACACGGCCTGATGGTGGTGCGCCGCCCCGTTGCTGATAGTGCTGCCATCCTTGCGTACATTGTTCTTCGCATAGCGCAGGAAAGCGATAAAGCCACGGCAAAAATCCGCATCCGCGTTGGCCAGTACAATATCGGGCTGGCACGTTTCATTTAGATAGGTTTCGACTTTGAGCCGCAAATCCCGCCTGCCTTTCAAAGTGGATGCAGAGAAACCAAACCTCTCCTGTTCGTACTCTTTCAGAAAGTCTATGAGGGTGATACACGACCGTTTGACCTTGTTCCATTGGCGCACACCGTGGTTTTGCAAGGCCAAAATACGCTCAGCCTTGATTTTCCCTGCCACCTGCATGGCGTGGGCGTTCTGTTGCTTGTCAATCGGTGTCTGTTCCGGCACAAGGTACAATCCGAGGGATTCAACCTTGCGTACCCCTTTCACATAGACATCGAGATACAGGCTCATGTTTCCGTTTGCCAACTTGCGCTTGCGGATGCGCACAGGCTCTTTTACCTTTTGTACTTTCTTCGGTCGTGCCATGCTCTTTTCCCTTTCTTTGATTTGGTTTCAACAGGAGGATTTTCCTCTGTCTTGCGAGGGCAAAATTAACAATTAAATCTGTTACGCGCAACAAATATGCAACAAAATATCGTTAAAACTATGGCATTCTATGCTATTTAGGCCAAAACAGGAAAATTATATAAGAACCTAATATAATGCGCTTTATATTGATT
>CALUOW010000129.1 GCA_944322365.1 uncultured Bacteroides sp. | reverse complement strand
ATGACCTCCAACATGGGCAGCCAGTACATCCAAAGCCAGATGGAAAAGCTGAACGGGTCGAACAAGGCTCAAATCATCGAGGAGACCAAGCGTGAGGTGATGAACATGCTGAAGAAGACCATTCGTCCGGAGTTCCTGAACCGTATCGACGAGACCATCATGTTCCTGCCGCTGACGGAGAAGGAAATCAAGCAGATTGTCAACCTGCAAATCGGCAACGTGCAGAAGATGCTGGCCGAGAACGGCGTGGAGTTGAAGCTGACCGAGGCCGCCACGGACTTCCTCACCAAGGTGGGTTACGACCCCGAGTTTGGTGCCCGTCCGGTCAAGCGTGCCATCCAGCACTACATGCTGAACGACTTGTCGAAGAAGCTCCTGGCGCAGGAGGTGGACCGCAACAAGCCCATCGTAGTAGACGCCGACAGCAAAGGCAACGGATTGGTATTCCGCAACTGAGGAGAACTTGCGTAATGCTATAAACATAGTTGCGGGTTTCGCGGATATTCCGTGAAGCCCGCAACTTTTTTGTAATATGAATATCCGCAAAAAACCGATGCTTAAGTCCGTGCGAGTTCCGTCCCTACTGGAACCGGGTTCCACCCGTACTGGAACCGGGTTCCACCCGTACTGTAACGGCGTTTCATCCGTATTGTAACGGCGTTTCATCCGTACTGCAACGGCGTTTCATCCGTATTGTAACGGCATGGATATGCTTGATGGGGGCATTGCGGATATTCATTTAATCACAAGTCACTTCAATCTCAGCGAATCCAGCCCGGATCGTGTCCCATTGAACACATTCAAATCCACGTTACCCTCGATGCCGGGGACAATGCCGGCATCTGTATGCTGCCAAAAGTGCCAAGCACCCTCGTAGCGCACGGAGTCCACATAGTAATGGGCTATCCAATAAGGATAAGTATTGAAGATAGAATCGTTGAGATACTGTAACTTGAATTTGTAGGAAGTATAAAGGATAGGCTTCACGCCATAGTGCCGCTCCACACGGTTCAACCATGTCTTGACGGCACGTTGCAATTCGCTCTTGCTCTTGCCGCCGGTAGTCTCCACATCCAGCACGGGGGGCAAGTCTGCCGAATCGAGCGCTGCCGTGCGGATAAAGAAATCGGCTTGGCGGAGGGCATCGGTACGAGGAATGAAAAAATGATAAGCCCCACGAATGAAGCCATGCCGACGTGCCTGCTCGAAGTTGGAGGCAAAGTTCTCGTCCAAGTGGTCGCCTCCCTCGGTGGCCTTCATAAAGACGAAGCGAATGGGGAACTCGCCCTCGCGTTGCATGGACAGCGTCGCCCAGTCGATGTCGCCTTGGTAATGCGAAATGTCAATGCCATGCACCTCGTAGCTGCAAGGCAGGCAGACGCCATAGCCCTTCATCCCATAACAGGGTTTCCAACGATAGGCATACGGACGGATAAAGAACCAGTAGAAACCGACGGACAAAAACACGACCAGCAACCCCGCCAACACGTATCGAAGCCATGCCGGCATGAACCGCACACTTCCCTTGACCGGACGCTTCCCTTTGCGAGATGCAGATGAACGCTTGCGGACAGGTGCTTTTTTGCGATTGCCCTTACCGGATTTTACTGTTGTTTTCTGAGGCATAAAGATATTTTCGTTCAGGCAAAAGAAAGGGCAGATTACTCCGCCCTTTCCTCTCTATATATACATTATTATTGCATCAATTGCTTACTTCTGATGCTCCAACTGCAAGGTCTTTGTCGGCTGGTCGCAGACTTCCGTCGGGCCGAAGTACTGAATGGGACCCGGGTAAACATATTCCGTCTCCTTGGCCCACTGTTCGCGCTGAGCGGCAAATGCCAAGAAGGGAGCGCCGTCCAGTTTAACCAATGCCTTCTGGATAACGGGCTTCATTTCGCCATGACGACGTTCCATGTTCATCATCATCGTGATGGGCACACCGCCGGCAATCCACTCTTCGGCAGGAGCCGTCAGGTTGCGGATAGATGACATATAGCCAGTCTTGCCGTTAGCAATCAGGGCAGCGGCAGCATAACCCAACGAATAGCAGTAGTCGGCATCGAAGTTGGACGGAGCGGCGCAACGGCCTTCGTAGCCGAAGAAGTGGTGCTGCGGAGCGAACTTGCCGACGTACTTGCCTTCCTTCTTCCACTGGGCCAGCTTGTTGCCCACCATCTCGGACAGCAGCTTTTCGGTTTCGATGAGAGATACCTGTACATTTCCGTGCGGATCGCGGTCGAGAGAAAGCTGACGAGCCACGCCTTCCGGCAGACTAGCGTAGATGGCTGCATTGGCGGGCGTGAGCTTGCTGATGATATAGTTGCGCTGCTCGGCCTTGTCCACCTGGGCGAACTCGTCGGCATTGGCAGCCAGGAAGTCGTTCAACTCGGCAATGAGTCGCTTCATGGCAGGGATGAACTCAATCAAGCCTTCGGGAATGAGCACGGTACCGAAGTTGTTGCCCTGGGCAGCACGGTCTGCCACTACCTGGGCGATGTAAGTCACGATGTCGTCCAACGACTGATCTTTGGCTTCTACTTCTTCGGAAACGATGCAGACATTGGGTTGCGTCTGGAGGGCGCACTCCAAAGCGATGTGAGAAGCCGAACGGCCCATCAGCTTGATGAAGTGCCAGTACTTGCGGGCAGAGTTGCAGTCGCGCTGGATGTTGCCGATGACTTCAGCGTAAGTCTTGCAGGCCGTGTCGAAGCCGAAGGAAGTCTCGATCATGTCATTCTTCAAGTCGCCGTCGATAGTCTTGGGGCAACCGATAACTTGCACGCCATAGTTCTTGGCTGCATAATACTCGGCCAAGACGCAGGCATTGGTATTGGAGTCGTCGCCGCCAATGATAACCAGCGCCTTGATGCCCAGTTCCTTCAGAATTTCGTATCCCTTCTCGAACTGTTCTTCCTTCTCCAGCTTCGTGCGGCCGGAGCCGATGATGTCGAAGCCGCCCGTGTTGCGGTACTCGTCAATAATGTCGGCCGTCAGTTCGATATACTTGTGATCCACCAAGCCGCCGGGACCCATCAGGAAACCATAGAGCTTGCCGTCGGGATGGATGCGTTTGATGCCGTCGAAGAGGCCGGAGATGACGTTGTGTCCGCCGGGAGCCTGGCCGCCGGAAAGGATGACGCCCACGTTCATGGCCGGGCAAGTCTCTGCTTCCTGCGTAGCCTCAAACTTAATGAGAGGCATGCCGTAGGTGTTGGGGAACAATTTCTTGATTTCTTCCTGGTCGGCCACGGACTGCGTGGGTGCGCCTTCGATGGCCTTGACGTTGGCCTTCAGCGCTTTCGGAAGTTTGGGCTGGTAGGCAGCCCTTGCAATTTGCAATGCACTTTTAGTCATTTGTCTTTTTATTTAAAGGTGAATGAAAAGTCGCTCGCTAAAGCGTTGCAAATTTCGCCTTTTTCCCGAAGAAATGCAAGGCCGGCGCGATTTTTTTAGACAGCGGATGACAGATTGCCTCCCACAAGCCGTCCCAATGCCAATGCCTGCGCGAGACATTGTCGGGCACACGAAGGCACTTTGCCACGGACTCCCCCGGCGCTTTTTTAGAATTATTAAAGCAAATCGGCGGGAAAAGCTATGTCTTCTCGCACGAAAAGGTTACCTTTACCGCACGAAACCAAAATAGGACGAACAATCATGACCATCAACCTTATCACCTTCGCCTCCATGCTACACGACCGGGCCACCGTGCGCAGTTGCCACGAAGTCCTACTGGCCGAGATGGAGAAATATTTCACCCTCAACTTTATTGATTACAAGGACATGGACCGTTTGTCGCCGGACGACTTCAGCCTGCTGTTCGTTGCCACGGGCGGCGTGGAGCGGCTCATCATCCAGCACTTCGACCACCTGCCCCGCCCCGCCATCCTCCTGGCCGACGGCATGCAAAACTCATTGGCATCGGCCCTCGAAGTATCCTGCTGGTTGCGCGGACGGGGAGTCAGGACGGAAATCCTGCACGGGGAGCTGCCGGAAATCATCAAACGCATCTTCGTGCTGCACAGCAACTTCATGGCGCAACGGAGGCTGTGGGGCTCGCGCATCGGCGTGATGGGCACGCCCTCGTCGTGGCTCATCGCCAGCAACGTGGATTACCTGCTGAGCAAACGCCGCTGGGGCATCGAATACACCGACATCCCCTTGGAGCGCATCTACGACAACTACCGCCAAGTGACCGACGACGAGGTGGGCGAAGCCTGCGCCGAACTGGCCGCCCGCGCCCTGGCCTGCCGCGAAGCCACGCCCGAAGACATGCTGAAGGCCATGCGCCTCTACCGCGCCATACGCCGCATTGTGGACGAAGAACGCCTCGCCGCCCTCACGCTGAGTTGCTTCCGCCTCATCGACGTGACGGGCACCACCGGCTGCCTCGCCTTGGCCTTGCTGAACGACGAGGGCATCATCGCCGGGTGCGAGGGCGACCTGCAAGCCGTCTTCACCATGCTGGCCACGCGGGTGCTGACAGGGAAATCATCTTTCTTGGCCAACCCGTCGATGATCAATGCGCGGACGAACGAAGTGGTCTTCTCGCACTGCACCATCGGCCTCAACCAAACCGAACGCTTCATCCTGCGCAGCCACTTCGAGACACAGCGGGGCATCGGCATCCAAGGCATTGCCCCCACGGGCGACGTCACCCTGGTGAAGTGCGGCAGCGAGAGCTTGGACGAATACTACCTCAGCACGGGCACCTTGACGGAAAATACGAACTACATCAACCTGTGCCGCACCCAAGTCCGCGTCCGCATGGACACCCCCGCCAGCTACTTCCTGAAGAACCCCTTGGGCAACCACCACATCCTGCTGCACGGCAACTACCAGACGGTGATGGACGAGTTCTTCCAGGTGAACGGGTGCAAACGGATAGGATAAATGATAATTTAGTTGACAAGTTAACAAGACTACGAGGACAGGGCTTATCACTTGTAAATCTGTTTACTAACAGGCCTCGTTGCCTCGTTAACTCGTCCCCTTGTCAACTTCTAAATTCCTATTTACTCGTCATACAACGCCTCCGCCGGCTGTATCCGCATCGCCCGGCGGGCAGGATACCAGATGCCCAGCACAATCATCAACGCCATCAGCACCCACGTCATCGCAAGGGCCCACAAGAAGCGGACGGCACTGAACGGCATCCGCTCCACGTCCACCAATTCGGCCAGGCCCACGTTGAAGGCAATGAGGGCGGCGGGCACGGCGGCCAGAGTCAGCAACAGCAAACCCTCGTCCATCAGCCGGCGGAACACCCCTCGGCGGGTGCTGCCGAAGGCCATGCGCAGGGCTATCTCCGAGCGGCGGTGCTGCGTGCGGAACCAGAAGGTGCCGATGACGCCCAGGAAAATGTTCAGCATCAGGAAACCGATGACGCAGAGTTGCGTGCGGGCCTCGTTCACGTCGTCCATCTCCAGCGTGCGTTGCAGGGCGGTGAAGGGCTGCACGTCCAGCAGGAAAACGTTGCCCAGGGTGTAGAGGCGGTCGGCATCGTCCATCAACGCTTCCACGAAGTCCGCCCCGGTGTCGGCTTCAGACTTGAGGCGGAGGGAAACTTGCACATACAGCGGATTGCCCAGGTTGATGATGTCGGGGTCACGCAACTCATACCCTACTATCGGCCCGCCCCA
>CALUOW010000128.1 GCA_944322365.1 uncultured Bacteroides sp. | reverse complement strand
TCCAAGCGCGAGACGTGCATGGGCGACCCCATCCCCCTGGGGCAAGTGGCCCGCCTGAAGCAACGGAGCGACAAGATAAACGCCCTTTATGCCAAAGACAGGAAGAAATACAAGTATTGCCGCTCAGTTTTCCTCCACGTGGACAGCCGGGGGAAGGGCGACCGGGTAGATGTCTTTTTCTACCATGCCGTGGGGAGCAAGCAGGGGCAACGCTTGGCGCGCACCACGCGAGGCGTCTTCGAACAGAAATACCACCAGCACCAGCCGGGGCGAGGTTTTGAAAGCTCGGTCAGCGCGCGCAACCTCTATGTGCTGAAAAACACTACTCCCGTGGGCCTCTACGTGGAGTTAGGCAATATACAGAATGCTCTCGACCAGCGCCGATTTGTCATTGCGGACAACCGGCAGGCGTTGGCCAACTGGCTGATGGAGGGGATTATTAAGGATTATCGTTCAAAATGAATTATCAAGGATGGAGAATTTGGAAAAAACGGGATTTGCAGACAATTTCCTTTCCGGCTTGAAGATTAAGCCGGTCACGCCCTTCTATCAGGCAGGGTATGCAGGCAAGGATATTTATTTCCAACTGCGTTTCGTGGAGGATGACGCCCGCCTGCATGTGGTCGATGCCAAGGGCTGCGAAGTCTGCCCGGATTACCGGTATTATGCGGGTCATACGGCTCAGTTATTGCGAAGCATGGACAATGTGCGCCAAGAGCAAGTATACCAGTTTACGTGGGGCAAGGAAGACGAGGGCATCAGCCTGAAAGCTCATCCCTACCTTCTTTATTTGTTGGCTGCCTGCAAAAACATCGTGGACGAGAAGATGAATCCTATCCGTCCTAGCGAGCACAATGCAGTCCTCCAGCTGGTTCTTTGCCGGGAGGGGGATTTCATCAAACCGTCTTTGCAAATGCGTGCGGAGGACGGGAACTCCAAGGACGATTTCCGCTTGTTGTCCGATAGTTTCTTGTTGGCCGGGGATACGCTTTATCCTTTGTCTCCCATAGGAGATAATTATACCCAACTCTCTTTCTTTGTCGAACCCTTCCGGGAAGACATGTTGGAAAGTTACTTGGCTATCTTCTGTTCGTTCATCGAGAATGTGCAACCGGTGTCGGACGATTTCGAAGTAATTGTCGACAATGAAGAACGGGTCAATACCACGCCCGCCATCCTGTTCGAGCAGGTAGACGAGGACAATGCCCTCTATCTGAAGGTGATAGAATCCGTGCCCGGCCTTCCTGTGGATTTAATGTCTCAATTCAGGTTGACCCGCACGGCCACCCGCACGTTGGACAGGCAAATCCTCATCAGGCCGTTGGAGCATCTTTCGTCAGAGGATTCGGTTGCCCAAGTCAGGAAACAGATACTCCAAAGCGCGTCCGACCGGCAAGCTCAAAAAGAGGTTTATCAGGAAGAAAACCTGTTTATCATCCCGGGCGATACGGCCGCCAGCTTCCTTCGTCATGGCCTGCTCTCGTTGTTGAAGAATTACCAATTGATAGGCACGGACAAGCTCCGCAAATACAACCTCCAATTGGCGCGTCCGCGTTTGCGGCTGAATTTGTCTTCGGGCATCGATTTCCTGGAGGGCGATGCCGATGTGGAGGTAGGGGAGGAGCACTTCAGCCTCCAGCAATTCTTGACGCAATACCGCAAGCAACGCTATATCCTCTTGTCCGACGGGAGCCACGCCTTGATGGACGAAGGATACATGCGTAAGTTGGAGCGGCTTTTCAAACTGAAAAAGAAAGACAAGGAAGTTAAAGTGTCTTTCTTCGACCTCCCGGAAATAGAAGAAATGCTGGAAGCCCAGCTGAACGGTGAAGTCTTCCGGCATCACCGCGAAGTGTATGAGGGGTTCAACCTCCTGAAGAAACAAAAGCTCCGGTTGCCTGCCCTGAACGCTACTTTGCGTCCTTATCAGACGGAAGGCGTGAAATGGATAAAATACCTGCACGACAATAACCTGGGAGGTTGCCTGGCCGATGACATGGGTTTGGGAAAGACCCTGCAAGCCATCACCATGTTGGCTTTGGTTTATCCTAAAGAGCAGATGCCTAGCCTGGTGGTCATGCCTCGTAGTTTGCTCTTCAATTGGCAAGACGAATTGGGCAAGTTCGCCCCCGGTTTGTCCGTTTACACTTACTATGGCCATACGCGCGATTTGGAGAAAGCCCTGACGCATCAAGTCATACTCACGACCTACGCCATGGTGCGCAACGATGTCGAGGCTTTCAGCAAGGAACAATTCTACTATGTCATTTTGGATGAAAGCCAGCATATCAAGACCGTAAGCGCGCAAACCACCCAAGCCGTCTTTTTGTTGAAAGCGCGTCACCGGCTGGCGTTGAGCGGCACGCCGGTGGAGAACAACCTGACGGAGTTGTATTCCCTTTTCCGTTTTCTGAATCCCGCCATGTTCGGATCCCTGGGCGATTTTAACGAGCAATACACCTATCCCATCCAGAAGGAGAACGACAAGGAAGCCATGGAAAGTTTGCGGAGGAAAATATTTCCTTTTCTTTTGCGCCGCCTGAAGCGCGATGTCTTGAAGGAATTGCCCGACCGTACGGAGCAAACCCTCTATGTCGAGATGGAGAAAGCACAAAACGACTTCTACGAGCAACGCCGCCGGCATTATTACCAGCAGGTGAAGGACAGCATAGCCGCCGAAGGCATACAGAAGTCGCAATTCATCATGTTTCAAGCCATGAACGAGTTAAGGCGCATCGCCTCCGTGCCCGAAAGCCTGACCGATGGCACGATTGCTTCGCCCAAGTTGAACTTGCTGTTGGAAACCGTGTGCGAAGCCGTGACCAACCGTCATAAGGTTGTGATATTCTTCAACTTTATTGCCGGGTTGGAGTTGGCAGGCGAACGTTTGGAAAAAGAAGGCATTGACTTTGCCAGCATGACCGGCTCCACGCGAGACCGTCGTAGCGTGGTGGAGCGTTTTCAGAATGACCCTCAGTGCATGGTCTTGCTGATGACCCTGAAGACGGGAGGCGTGGGCTTGAACCTGACGGCTGCCGATACGGTGTTCATCTTCGAGCCATGGTGGAACAAGGCTGCCGAAGAACAAGCCATCAATCGCTTGCACCGTTATGGGCAAACCGCCAAGGTGTTGAGTTACTCGCTCATCGCCAAAGGCACCATCGAAGAGAAAATCCTGCAATTGCAACAACAAAAGTCTGCTTTGTTCAATGATTTGATAGGCAATGATTCTGCCTTGTCCAAACAATTGACAGAAGAGGACATCAACTATATTTTAGGCTAATCATGTTTATAATAAAAGAACAATCTCTAGAGTTATATTATCCGGACAAGAAGGCTAGGACTCAATGGTATCAGCAACTCAGCTTTCGGAATAAACCTGATTTGGAGGATATGGCAGCGCCGCTTCGCCGTATCATGCGCAATAAACGAGTCACTGCCATCGATGCCCAAGGAAACAGGCGCGTGCCGACGGAAATATCCAACTTCCTGAGCACCAAACAGGGGGTCAAAAAGGATACAATCTTGGATTTCCTGTGCTTCATGCTGGCAGATGTCCGTAACTTTTGTTGTTATATAGATACTTTGAATGAGAAAGATCGGAAGGTTTGGGCAGTTGCCTTGACCCAATATTATATCAACGTGGACGAGATTCATCTCTTGACCGGCGAGCATTGGGTGCCGAAAAAGCAAAGTTGGTATTATAGTTATTTCAGGTCGACAGATATTTCGGACAAATTGTTTTGTTTTTCCCTCGTCGAAGCCAAAGGACAGAACCGGGAGACAGACCGCTGGGCCAAGGATATTTATTGCCGTTTGAACGAGATGCTCCATGCCAGTTTGCTGCCTGTGTTCTTCCCCGATGCTTGCAATCTGGAAAAGCAATTCCTGGACGAGTTGCCGGAAACGATGCAGCTGCATACGTTCAGCGGAGAGGCCGATATCTTGATGTTTCTTCCTACCTTGAACGGGCTTTATGAGACCGGGCAATTGGCCTTGTCGAAAAGCAGGATCAGCCAAACTGCGTTGCGCAAACTGGCGCAAACGGTGTCGTTGGACGAATTCTTTCCCAATCATGCGTTGAAAGAGTTGGCTTTCTTCCGCAGGTCCGTGGTAATGAACTTGTATGTGTTGGGCAGGCAGAATCAACATTTATCCAGTCGTCCGGAGAAAATGTTGAAGCAGATTTTCCTCAATGCGTTGAGTTATCCTGTCACCTACCTTCCGCTCCTCTTGTTTCATCTGACAGGTTTGCGCAAGGGCGAGTTGCTCAATTCGTATGCTCCCCAGTTGTCTTTGTCTTTGTGGGATTTGCTGGGCACGTTGCCACAGGACAAGTGGGTCCCTGTCCAAGGCATCTACTTCAAATTGATGCAGACGGCTAATATCTATGTGCCTTTGTTTGCCGCTTATATTTTCGACAAGATGGATGTGTATAACGACAAGTTGGGACATAGTGTCTACTTGGATCGTCTTTATAACGAATTGAGTGTCCCCTTTATCAACAGCCTGCTTTATGCGATGTCCGCATTCGGCTTTGTGGAGGTGGCATACGCGGAGGTAGGCGCCGGTGAGGTTTCCTACGTCAGTTCGTTGGCTTACGTCCGCCTGACCAATCTTGGCGCCTTTGCTTTGGGGCAGGTGCAGAGTTATAACCCCTCCGTGTCCGTTCAGAAGAACGGTCCTTTGTTCGAGTTGGACGGGCGGCACATGATTGTGCGTTCTTTGGCCGATCCTAATCCGTATCTTCCTTTGTTGAGCGATATGGCTGTGCCGGTGGGAGGGCAGCGTTACCGGGTGACTGCTGATTCGTTTCTGGGTAACTGCAAGAACAGTGAGGATATTGAAAACAGGATTGTTTTGTTCAAGCGCTACATCTGTCCGGAGCCTTCTGCCGAATGGGATTTGTTCTTCAAGGATTTGTTGCAACATAGCCGTGCCATTACGCCATTTCCGGCTACAGCGTATGTCTTGTATCGCGTTGCGCCGGAGGACAAGGAGTTGCAGCGTATCCTTTCCACCGACCCCGTCATCCGCAAATATTCGCTTCGGGCTGAAGACTATTTGTGGCTGATTTTAACCTCGAAATTGAAAGTCGTGCAGAAAAGACTGAAAGAGTGCGGCTATCTTTTCTGAGGAAAGTCCGTAGGAAAAACCTTCAAAGCCTGCCGGAAAACCTGCCAAGGTAGCTCGCAAAGTTTAAACGCAGCCTAAGTTTATAAAAACGTACCGTACGTTTATAAAAACGTAACCTACGTTTATATAAACGCAGCCTAAGTTTAAACTTTCCGGGCTACCTTTGGCGGTTTTTGTCCGTACTTTGAGCGGTTCTTCCGGCTACTTTCCCTGAAATTCCTGAATGATTTGGATGCGTTTCCCCTGGTTGTTGCTTCTGTATCGTTGCGGATATGCTTCCAATATTGTATTTTTGTGGCGGTAATGAAATCCTATAAAAAAGTATGACCGGAAAGTACAAGCGTAAAATCAGGCGTGGCATTGTCCTGCCGTTGCAGCAATTCATCAATCGGGAGAAGTCGGCCGGCGTGGTGCTGGGCATCAGCATCGTGGTGGCCATGGTGTTGGCCAATTCGCCTTGGAGCGAAGACTACTTCCACCTGTTCGAGCACAAGCTGGGCTTCTTCTTCGACGGG
>CALUOW010000127.1 GCA_944322365.1 uncultured Bacteroides sp. | reverse complement strand
AAGGTGTCACCGGCGGCGGGCGCGCCGTTCAGGCCCAGGATGAGGGCGGGTTCGGACGGGCCGGCCTCCTTCATGCGCTGGTTGCGCTCGTTGAACATGGCCTTCACCTTGCCGTAGTGCGTGCCGGCCAATACGATGTCGCCCACCCGGAGCGTACCGTTGGATACGAGCACCGTGGCCACGTAGCCGCGACCCTTGTCCAAGGACGACTCGATGATGGAACCCGTGGCGCGGCGGTTGGGGTTGGCTTTCAGGTCGAGCATCTCGGCCTCCAGCAACACCTTCTCCAACAGTTCGTTGACGCCGATGCCCTTCTTGGCGGAGATATCCTGCGACTGGTACTTGCCGCCCCATTCCTCGATGAGGTAGTTCATGTTGGCCAGTTCCTCCTTTATCTTGTCCGGGTTGGCAGCCGGTTTATCTATCTTGTTGATGGCGAATACGATGGGCACGCCTGCGGCCATGGCATGGTTGATGGCCTCCTTGGTCTGCGGCATGACGTTGTCGTCAGCTGCCACGATGACGATAACCACGTCCGTCACCTTGGCGCCACGGGCACGCATGGCGGTGAAGGCTTCGTGACCCGGCGTGTCGAGGAAGGTAATCTGGCGACCGTCCTCCAGCGTCACGTGGTAAGCGCCGATGTGCTGCGTGATGCCGCCTGCCTCGCCCGCAATGACGTTTGACTTGCGGATGTAGTCCAGCAAAGATGTCTTACCGTGGTCTACGTGTCCCATCACCGTTACGATAGGCGCACGCGGTTGCAGGTCTTCTTCGGCATCGGCTTCTTCGACGATGGCCTGTGCCACCTCGGCGCTGATGTATTCCGTCTTGAAGCCGAACTCTTCGGCCACGAGGTTGATGGTCTCCGCGTCCAGGCGCTGGTTGATGGATACCATGATGCCCACGCTCATGCACGTACCGATGACCTGCGTCACGGGGACGTTCATCATGCTGGCCAGCTCGTTGGCCGTCACGAACTCCGTCAGCTTCAGCACCTTGCTTTCGGCCTGTTCCTGGTTCTCCAGTTCCTGGCGGCGTTCGGCGTCCAGTTCACGTTTCTCCTTGCGGTACTTCGCGGCTTTGTTCTTACCCTTCGCAGTGAGGCGTGCCAAGGTTTCCTTTACCTGCTTGGCTACGTCTTCCTCGCTCACTTCCTGCTTGATAGCCGGTTTCTTGAAGCGATCTTTGTTCTTCTTGCCGGAGCCTTGGACATCCTTGCCGCCTCCGCCTTTCGGATGGTCGCTGCTTCCGCCTTTCGGGAAGTTGGACACGCTGTTGATGTCGACCTTTTCCTTGCCGATACGTGTACGCTTCTTCTTATTGCCATCACCCTCTTTCCCCTCTTTTGACTTACTGTCTTCCCGACGGATTTCTTTGATGATGGCTTCCTTCATCTGCTTGCGCTGATCCTGACGTTGCTTTTCCTTTTCCTCGCGTTCACGGCGTTTTTCTTCCTTCGATTTCTTACGTGGACGTGTGGATTGGTTCAACGCAGCCAAATCAATCTGGCCGATGATGTTTATCTTGGTGCCTAAATCGCCATGGTGAATCTTGAAGACTTCTTCTTGCTGCATCTTGGCTTGTTCGTTGTCCGCCGTTTCTTCCTCGTTTTGCATCTCTTCCTTATCAATTGTTTCGACATCGGCAGAAATCGGCTCTTCAATGGCTGCAACAGGTTGTTCTTCAGATTGCGGCAACGCCTCTTCTACTGCCTCAGGTTGTTCGGAGACAGATTCGGGTTGCACTGTGTCCTCTGCCATGGGTTGAGAATCCATCTCAGGCGTTTCGTTTACGGATGCGACTGTTTCTTTGTTTTCCGCTTCTGCGGCTTCTGTCTGTGCGGCCGGTTCGGATACAGGCACGTATCCTCCCGATTGCAAAGGTTTGCTCAGATCTATTTTGCCCAGCACCTTGAACTTTTGCATTTTGTCTCCCGGCACTACGGCTTTTGTTTCTTCTTGCTTTTCTTTCTCGGACGCAACAGCGCGAGTGCCACCTTTGTTGCGGTCTTTGCTGCTTTGGCGTTCCTGGATGAAGCGTTCTGATTTGATCTTAAGGTTCTTGTCGTTACTGAACTCTTTCTTCAGCATCTCGAACTGCTCGTCCGTAATCTTTGTATTGGGATTTGCCTCCACGGTAAACCCCTTCTTTTGCAGGAACTCGACAGCGGTCGTGATTCCTACGTTCAAGTCTCTTGTTACTTTATTTAACCTTATCGTCATATATTACCTTTAATATTTCAATCATTGTGCTACACAGACGAGCACGTTCGTTAGTCTTCTTCGTCAAACTCTTTTTTCAGCACGCGGATGACTTCGTCCACGGTTTCCTCTTCCAAGTCGGCCTGTTCGATAAGCATTTCGCGCGGGGCATTCAGCACGCCCTTGGCTGTCTCGATGCCAATGTTCTTGATAGCGTCTATGATCCAGCCCTCGATTTCGTCGCGGAATTCGTCGAGGTAAATATCCTCGTCGCCTGCATCTTCCGGCACATCTCGGAAGACATCAATGGTATATTCGGTCAACATGCTGGCCAACTTGATGTTCAATCCACCCTTTCCGATGGCCAACGAGACTTCTTCGGGTTTCAAGAATACCTCGGCCTTGCGCTCTTCTTCGTTCAACTTGATGGACGAGATGCGGGCGGGGCTCAAGGCGCGCTGGATGAAGAGTTGCGTATTGGCGGTATAGTTGATAACGTCGATGTTCTCGTTACGCAGTTCGCGGACGATGCCGTGGATGCGGCTTCCTTTCACGCCCACGCAGGCACCCACCGGATCGATGCGGTCGTCATAGCTTTCGACAGCAATCTTGGCACGTTCGCCGGGGATGCGGGCTATTTTCTTAATGGTGATGAGTCCGTCGTTGATTTCGGGCACTTCCAACTCGAAGAGGCGTTGCAAGAAGACGGGCGACGTGCGGCTCAGGATAATCTTCGGATTGTTGTTTTTGTTGTCAACGCGATCCACTACGGCGCGCACCGTCTCGCCCTTATGATAGAAGTCGCTGGGGATTTGCTCCGTTTTGGGCAACAGCAATTCATTGCCTTCGTCGTCCAGCAGCAGCATTTCCTTTTTCCAAATCTGGTAGACCTCGGCGCTGATGATAGTGCCAACCTTGTCAATGTATTTATTATACAGGCTGTCTTTCTCCAATTCCAGGATTTTGGACGAGAGCGTCTGCCGCAGATTCAGTATGGCACGACGGCCGAAGCTGGCAAAGTTCACCTCGTCCGTCACTTCTTCGCCCACTTCATACGATGCGTCAATCTTCTGCGCTTCGCTCAAGGAAATCTGGAGGTTGGGGTTTGTCAGGTCTTCATCGGCCACCACCTCGCGGTTGCGCCAGATTTCGAAGTCCCCTTTGTCGGGATTCACAATTACGTCATAGTTCTCGTCCGTGCCGAACATCTTGGCGATGACACTGCGGAACGACTCCTCCAGCACGCTCACCATCGTCGTGCGGTCAATGTTCTTCAGATCCTTGAATTCCGCGAAGGTATCCACCAAGCTCGCGGTCTCTTCTTTCTTGGCCATATTCTTATTTAAAACTGATTACATATTTAGTATATTCAACATCTCCATACCCGAAGCTCAAGTCTTCGTCCACCCATTTGGGGCGCTTGGCGCCTTCGGGTTTCACCTTTGTCTGCACGGTCAGGACGAAATGGTCCGCATCGGCTTCCTTCAGTATGCCTTGCCATTTACGCCCGTCGCGCGCGCGCACTTCCACTTCTTCGCCCACGTGGATAAGATACTGTTGCAGCACCTTGAAGGGCTGTCCGATACCAGCCGAGCCTACTTCCAACTCATAATCCTCTTGTTCACGGCTCAGCCGCGCTTCAATGAATTGGCTCAGCTCCACGCAATCTTCAATCCAAACTCCCTCTTTGTGGTCAATCTCCACTACGATTTTGTCGTCGGGGCTAATGGTCACCTCCACCAAGAAGTAATCTTTCCCCTCCAGCCATTCGTCCACGATTTGGCACACGGTTTTCTTTTCTATCATAGATTAACACTGTTAAGAACAAAAAAGAGGAGCTTTATCGCCCCTCCCTATCATCAATCCGCTGCAAAGATAGTAATAATCCTTTCGATAGCAAAATATTAAAGAAAAAAACGCACGAAAAGGTTGCAAACAGTGGATTTATGCGCCGTTTGCGCGGGATATATCAGCCGCTTGCGGGCGATATATCAGCTGCGAGCGGGCGATATATGCGCTCCGGACGGGTGATAGTACGTTTCCCAACCAGCGTTGCAGGCATCGAGTTCAGGCACCGAAATCACCTCGAAGCGTGCGTTTTATCCTCCGGACAGCCTTTGCCCAGAAACCGAAGTGGCGACGGTAGTATCGGGCGAGGGCACGGCGCGCCGCAAGGTCTTCTTCGATGGGCGAAATCCGGCGGACGGGCAACGGATCGGCGCGCAAAGTCGAAGCATAGAGGCCGCCCCCGCCGCAGTTCGTGCCGCTGCCGTCGAAACCGCCGTTCTGCACCAGCGAGCGTCCCACGTTGAGCGAGAGCACATCGGCCAAGAAAAGACTGGCATTCCAACGGATAGCCCACGAGTCGTTTAATCCTTTCACTTGGCGGCGCAACATGCGGGTGTAGCGATAGGCGCCTCCGAAGTCGAATTCGCGCGTCAAATGCCGCTGCTCCAATTCGTTCAACAGGGCGCGGCCGTCAGGATTAAATAGTTTCCAAGCCCTGCGCCATGTGGCCCAACCCCAACTGCCGGTCCATTTGATTAGGAAAGTTTCGGGCAGCGAAGGATCTTGCGTGAAGTCGCACGCTTGGATATGCCCCACGCGCGGCTCGTCTTGATACGTCTCCAACGCTTCGTTCATGAAGCGCAGGAATACAGGCGACAGCACCAAATCGTCTTCCAAAACAATGACACGGTCAAAATCTTGCAAAAGGGAGGTCACTCCGTTGATGACGCTACGTGCCAAGCCCCAGTTCTCCGTACGCTCCACCAGGTGGATGCCGCCGAAGCCCGACAGCGTGCGGAGGTAACGGCGCACCTCGTCCACGGCGGGACGGGCAGCTTCGTCGCGCGGGGCGTCGGAGTAGATGAACAGGCGGCTTCGGGCAGACTCCGGGTTCTGCAACAGGCTCTCCACCAGGCGGCGCGTATGGGCCGGGCGGTTGTAGGTGAAGAGGAGGATGGGGGCGTAAGTGGGGGACATTATTTAATAATAAGTAGTGATTAGTGGTTAGTGATTCAGCGCCGCCTGCAACGCTTCCAAGTATCCGCGTCCGAAGCGCAGGTCGGGCTCCATGTAATTGCCTTCGGCCCACTCGTTCCAAGACTTGAGGAAGACGACGCGGTGTTCTTCGGGCTTATCGGTCAGATTGCGCAACGCAGCTTCGACATGCGCCCGGAACTTGGCGGGAGTGGAACGGACCAGGATATGCCCCTTGCGGCCCGAACGGGGAGAGTGGTCCCAGTTGGGGATGAGCGTGGGATAGCAATCCTCGCGGCGGTCCTCCGGTCCGGTGAAGTAGCGGGCGGCACGGGCATAGTCCACAATGCGTCCCCGGCCGAAGCCTACGCGCATCAACTTCATCCAAGCCTTCTCGATGAAAGAGAAATCCTTGCGGAAGAAGTCGAAAAGGCGCACCACGTTCACGGCATCGAAGCCGAGGGAACGCAGGCGGT
>CALUOW010000126.1 GCA_944322365.1 uncultured Bacteroides sp. | reverse complement strand
ATTCATATTTTTTTATTATATATTACAGTTTATTTTCTGCATCATCACCACGTCTTTGAACTGTCCGTCCACGCGCCACCACTCTTTCAGCACGCCGCACGTTTGGAATCCGCAAGCACGGAACAACCGGAGGCTAGGCTCGTTGTCCGCCACCACCTTCGCGCCCAATTGGTGTAAGTGCAAAAAGCCGAAAGCATATCGGCACACCATTTCCAACGCCTCGCGTGCGTATCCTCGTCCTTGCCAAGGTTTCTGCACCAAGATGCCCACCTCGGCCCGTCCGTGCAGTGGCGAGTAGTCTGTCAAATCGGCCATGCCTACGGGCTTGCCGCTGTCTGTTTCCACCATCAGGAGGCGCAGTTGTCTGTCAGCATAGATGTCGCATTGCGTGGATTGGAGGTATTGCCGCAACATGTAGCGGGAGTAGGGCACGCTGAAGTCTGTCGCTTCCCAATGCGCGGGGTCGTTCTCCACCTCGTAGATGAAGTCCAAGTCTTCGGGTTCGACGGCGCGCAGGCAGACGTGCTTCCCCTTGAGATAGCTTGCAGTGTCCATCCTTCTTGGTTATAGGTCCGTTTCCTTATCTATACGCAACTCTGCGCGCAACCGTTTGCCGCTCGGCACGCAGAACAACGACGCCACCAAGGCAATCAGCCCGCACAGTAGGCATTTGTCGCTCAATAGCAAACCATAGCACGCGAAGCCCAGCACCGCAGGTATGAACAACAGCCCCACGCGCACCGTGCTCCAGACGACATAGAGATGCAGCGCGCGGTCGATGCCTGCCCCGTCAATCCGCCCCTTCAATATCCACGCGAAGAGCTTCAGCGACAATGGCACGCACAACACCGTGAGGAGGATGACGAGCGTCTCCAACCCATAGGTCAGGCGCACGTCTCCAGCATACATGCCTGTCCATGGCGCGCCCGTTTCGCTCCAAATGCCCACCAGCAGGGGGAGCGTCCAGCAAAGGATGTGCAAAGACTTCAAATAGATGACTATCCGTTTAATCCGTTCTTCCATAATGTTTCTTCTATAATAGTTCTTATTGATGATTATCGGGCAAGAGATTCGTCAGATGCTTCCCGTGAAGGGCATTCGGTTCACAATGCTTCGTCCGAGGGTGACTTCGTCCGCATACTCCAACTCGTCGCCCACGGCAATCCCTCTGGCTATGACGGAGAGCTTGACGCCTGTTTGCTCCAGTTTGCGGTAGATGTAGAAGTTGGTTGTGTCGCCCTCCATCGTTGTGCTCAGCGCCAAGATGACCTCGCGGATGCCGCCCGCCTTGACACGCTCTACGAGGCTGTCTATTTGCAAATCGCCCGGTCCGATGCCGTCGATAGGCGAGATGACGCCGCCCAGCACATGATAGAGTCCACGGTATTGCTGGGTGGCTTCCACCGCCATGACGTCGCGAATGTTTTCTACTACGCAAATGGTCGAAGCGTCTCGTTGGGGGTTGGAGCAGATGCGGCATGTTTCGGTGTCTGAAATATTGTGGCACACTTTGCAAAATTTTGCTTCCCGCTTCAAGACGACAATGGCATTCGCAAAAGCCTCCACGCTTTCTGCTTCTTGACGTAGGAGGTGCAGCACCAAGCGCATGGCCGTCTTGCGTCCAATGCCAGGCAGTTTGGCAAACTCGCCAACCGCCCGCTCCAATAATACGGATGGAAATTGTTCGTTCATATATATTCGTATGGCTACAGATGGTGCAAAGATAATGCTAATCGGGCAATATGCAGCGCTTGCGGCTTGTTTTGTTTCCTTGAAAACATGTCTGGCGGGATAAAAAGGAAACGCCGGCAAACCTTCTCTTGTCGGGCTTGTCGGCGTTTCTTAATCAGGATGGATGGCTTTTACTTCAGCCCCAGTTTCTTTTTAATGTCTTTGGGCAGAGCGTCTTTGTGCACCAGGATGTTCATCGTCTTATAGGCGACGAAGGCTTTCGAGGCGTACCAAATGCCATTGTATTTGCCGCTCAGTCCCCACGAGTTCTTCACCATGAAGTATTCTTTGCCCGTCTGGTCCTTGGCGAGGCCGAAGATGACCATGCCATGGTCGTCCGTCGTCTCCCAGTTGTCGAAGGCGATTTGGCGCATCTCCTGCGTGATTTCCATCTCAGGCATGGGTTTCGTGGTCATTTCCTTGCGCTTGTCGGCGGCATTCAGGCCAATCCAGCGGGCCATGTCGCTGCCGGACATTTCGGAAGCGCGGTCGGCGTCGGGCATAACGGCGATGCCGTCGCGGGTGAAGCCTTGTTCGCTGACGTCGCTACCCCAAGCAAAGGTGTAACCTGTGCGGACGGCATTGTCCATCACCTCCATCAGTTCGTCCAACGGCAGGTTGTAGGACAGGCCGTTGCGCCAGTTGTCTTGGATTTCGATGGCAAACTGGGTGTAGAACGGATGGTGCGTGTACGAGGTCAGCGACACATAGTCGTCCGGGTTGATGCCCAGCGATTCGCCGAAACTCTTCGGGGTATATTCCTTGCCTTCGTAGGTGAAAGTTTCGGGATACTTGCCCAGGTAGGTGTCATAGATGGCGCTGATGCCGTTCTTCCACACGGGCGTCAGCTTGCTGAAGCGGCCCTTGCCGATGGCCTGCACGTAGGCGGTGGCCACGGCGTCCAGTTCGGTGTGCACGGGCAGGGAGTCGCCATACATGATGCCGGGCATGGCTTCCTGCGGCACCAGGCCGTAGTTCTTCAGGCAGTACATCACGTCGTAGAAGCTGCCGCCGGGGCCGAAGGGAGCATCGCCGTGGTAGCGCACGTAGTTGACGGCGCGGTCCACCATCGTGTGGTGTACGACGAACATCTCGGAGAAGTCATACGTCCCCTTGCCCATGCGGAGCAGTTCGGCCTCCAAGAAACTGAGGCTGGAGAAGCTCCAACACGTGCTCGAACGGTGTTGGTCCTTGATGCTGGTAATCGGGTTTTCTTTCACCGTGGTGAAGACGAACCCCTCTTCCTTCGGGGCGTCTTGCGCAACCGCTGACAGGGACATCAGGCCCAGCGCGGCGATAAGTACAGACTTTTTCATCATCTCTAGTAAGATTATTGTGTTTAATTAATAATGTATTTTCGGGCAAAGGTAATAAAAAATATGAGAGTACACTTTATTTCAGGCAGAATGTATGCGTCGGATAGCTATTTTTTCCATAAAATATCCGTTCTTCCCGGAAGCCCGGAGACATCCATCTGGCCGGGAAATCTGTTCTTCCCCGCCGGAAAAAACTCCGAAGTCCGCCGGAAAAGTTGCCGATGTAGCTCGAAAAGTTTAAACGCAGACTAAGTTTATAAAAACGCACCTTACGTTTATAAAAACGCAACCTACGTTTATATAAACGCAGCCTGCGTTTAAACTTTTTCGGCGTACTTTGGCGTTTATTGCCCGTACTTTGAGCGTTTTTCCGGCTCTCTTTCCCTTGAAATTCTTAAGGAATTCGTTGGCGACCGCCCAAGTTTTTATCGCCTCTGATTTGCCATAGTCGGAAACATTGGCTATCTTTGGACTCCATTAGTTATAAATTAATACGATGTCAGAAATGAAAAAGTTGTCATTATTATTGTTTGCGTGGCTGGCCGTTTGGAGCTTGGCTGCTTGCGGAGATGATTCGGATGCCTTGCCTAACGGTTATATCGAGACGACCGAAGATGGGGCTTCCACGTTTGTGTTCGAGGGATACGCCGATGCTTCCCAAGGTTTCAATGTGCTTCAACCCGACGGGTTCGACAAAGGGTTCTATATCCTTGATAAGAAATTTGCCGGCGATGCCTATCTTTTTGCCAACGGGCTTGCCGGGCGTTTGTCCGACATGGGCGAGCTTCCTGCCGATGGAGATTGGCAGGCGGAGATGCCCGTGGCCGAAGGTCAGAACTATTGGATACGCTACAAAGGGCTGACCGCCTATACTTTCCTGAAGTTGCGCGTGGCTTATGTGCAGGGGAATAATGTGGGCGTGGAATATGCCGTGGCCGGCAGCCAAGACCGCGATTTGAGCGAGAACGAGAATGCCAACCCTGTCACGTCGGACGATGCTTCGGCGGCTTCTTATGAGATGCCGGCTTTGAACGGGGCCAATCTCTTTGTTTCCCATTACGTGGATGTGGAGGGCAACCAGGTTTTGAATTACTCTTTGGAGTGGGACAATGCCAAACGCCATGCGGCTTGGGTGGCTTTTTCGTTCGATGCTTTGACGTGTCAAGACAATGTGACCCGCACGGACGAGTGGGCTGTTGACCCGTCTTTGCCCGAAGGAATGAGCCCGGACGAAGACAATCATCGGGGCGACGGCTTTGATAAGGGGCATTTGGTGGCTTCGGAGGACCGGGTATATGACCTGGAGGCCAACAAGCAAACTTTCTATTATACGAATCTGTCGCCCCAGCTGAATGCTTTCAATGGTGGTTTTTGGCAGACGTTGGAGAGCCGGGTGCAATCGTGGGGGCGTGCTTGCGCCAACGGGACGTATGACAAAGTTTATGTGGCCAAAGGCGGCACGCTTAACGATTTGTTGCTGGACTTCCGGGGGGCGCCGGTTTCGGGCGGCACGCCTACAACGGATGCCGACGGCTTCACCATCCACGGCTTGGCGTGTCCGAGCCATTACTTCATGGCCATCCTCGCCGAGAAGGGGAACACGTATCATGCCATCGCTTTCTATGTGGAGCATCGTGCGGATTTGCCGGAAAAGCCATCAGCCGATGATCTGAAAGCCTGCGCCATCAGTGTGGATGAGTTGGAGGAGTTGACCGGCATCGACTTCTTCTGCAACCTGCCGGACGTAATGGAGGACGAGGTGGAGCATGCCTGCGTATTGAGCGACTGGACGTGGTGATGAAATGATATCCTTTGAAAAGAAAGAGAGCGGGTAGCCCCGCTCTCTTTCTTTAGGTTTTATTCCAACTTGTGTATTACCAACCCCGATCGTAGTTTCGGTTCAAACCATGTGGTCTTGGGGGGCATGATGTTGCCCGTGTCGGCAATGTCCATCAGTTGCTTCATGCTGACGGGATAGAGAGCCAAAGCCAAGGCCATCTCGCCGCTATCTACCCGACGCTTCAACTCGTCCAAACCGCGTATGCCGCCCACGAAGTCGATGCGTTTGTCCGAACGGAGGTCTCGGATGCCCAATAACTCGTCCAGAATGTAACGCGAAGAGATGGTGACATCCAATACGCCGATGGGGTCACTGTCGTCATACGTGTCCGGGTGAGCCGTCAAGCTATACCAATGTCCGTTCAAGTAGAGCGAGAAGTTGTGCAGGCTTGTCGGGTGATAAGGCTTGATGGTACCTTTCTCTTCTACGGTGAAGTGTACTTTCAGCGCTTCGAGAAACTGGGCGGGCGTCATGCCGTTCAAGTCGCGCACCACGCGGTTGTAGTCGATGATGGTCAGTTGTCCGGCGGGGAAGCATACGGCCATAAAGTAATTGTATTCTTCGTCGCCGCGATGATTCGGGTTTAGTTTGGCTTTTTCTGCGCCCACCAAGGCTGCGGCAGCACTGCGATGATGTCCGTCGGCAATGTAGAGGGCAGGCATCTTGGCAAACTCTTGCGTAATGGTTTCGATGTCCTTCTCATCATCTATCACCCAGAAGGTATGGCCGAAGCCGTCGCCCGGCGCGATGAAGTCGTACACCGGTTTCTGGGTTGTGTAGCGGGCGATGACGGCATTGAGCACTTCGTTGTCCGGATAGGCAAAGAACACCGGCTCGATGTTGGCGTTGCAGACACGGACATGCTTCATGCGGTCCTCCTCCTTGTCGCGGCGGGTCAGCTCGTGCTTCTTGATGACGCCGTTCAGGTAGTCGGGGACATAAGCGCCCACCACGAGGCCGTATTGAGTCTTGCCGTTCATCGTCTGGGCGTAGATGTAATAATGTTCATCCTTGTCTTGCACCAGCCAACCACGTTCTTGCCACAATTGGAAGTTTTCGGCAGCTTTATGGTATACACGTTCGTCGTGTTCGTCCGTACCTATGGGAAAGTCTATCTCCGGGCGGATGATATGGTAGAGGGACATATCGTTGCCTTCGGCCTCGCGACGCGCCTCGTCGGAGTTGAGCAC
>CALUOW010000125.1 GCA_944322365.1 uncultured Bacteroides sp. | reverse complement strand
CGGAACTCCCTGAGAGAGAGTAATCAGGGTTCCGAAATTATGCCTTGCCATATGGTAGGTAAGCCGACGCTCTATGCCGCAGAGTTGGGCGATTTTCCGCATATTGTATGTCAATGCGGTACTGCTTGGCATATTGAAAATTTTATCACTCTTACGCTCCTGTCTGTATTTCTCTATTATCATTTTCGGTATGTCAAGGACTTGTATCACACACTCGCTTTTGGTCTTTTGACGTTTGAATTTAATCCAGAGATTTCCGTTACTGTCTGTATTCAGATTTTTTTCGGCTAAATTGCACATATCCGCATATGCGATGCCAGTGAACGTGCTGAACACAAAAAGGTCGCGGACAAAGCATGTGAATTTTTCTTTTATTGGTACGGCCATCAGCTTTTCCAATTCGTCCATCGTAAGATGACGATGTTGCCGCTGTGCCTTTTCCGGAATAAACCGTGCAAACGGGTTGCATTGGATTGTACCTTGCGACATTGCCACTCTCGTCATCGTTTTCAGCATAACGATGAGGTTTTCTATGGTTATAGTAGCAAATTTCTTGTCTATCCAAAGATAGTTGTCATACTTTTCAATGAACGAATAGTCCAATTGCTTTAAGGAAATATCATCCATGCCATAGTGTTCGTTGACAAACTGTTGCAGGTGTTTGTATGACTTCCGGTGATTTTTCAAAGTACCGAGCGCACGGTTCACTCCCACGCGCTTGGCATAGTCTTCCATGTATTCACGGTAGAGTTCCAATAGTTTCCGCTTATGTTGGCCGATACCGTTTATTGCGTTTTTGACAAGTTCGGCGGTAATATAACC
This sequence comes from uncultured Bacteroides sp., assembly GCA_944322365.1. Classification (GTDB taxonomy): domain Bacteria; phylum Bacteroidota; class Bacteroidia; order Bacteroidales; family Bacteroidaceae; genus Bacteroides. The sequence goes on along the minus strand of CALUOW010000125.1, from coordinate 5,350 downwards.
TTGTTCTTCAAGTATTTCCCTGTAATATCGGCGTATGTCCGCTTCCAACTTGTCTATTTTGATATTGGTTTCCTTTGCGATGCGGCTTTTGCCTGTCAGACGGTATGCCTTGGCATCCCACAGTTCGGGTTGTATCTCCATTTTTGTGGAAAATTGTGCGACTTCCGTATTGATGGAAATCCTGCCCATAAGAGAACACATGCCGTTCTTTTTTATCTTTTGGCGGTTGATATAGAACAATACGGCAAAAGTGTTATAGGTGGTGCTTCTTCCTTTCATCATGGCATCATTGTTTTTGTCTGTTTTTATTTACTGGATTATCGGGCAGGGCAAACTTGCCTTCAATACGTTTTTGCAGCTTTCCCATGTCCTCGCTGACTTTTTCGTGGGTGAGATGCGCATATATTCGCGTTGCCCGCCAATCACGGTGTCCCATCAGTTCACGTACCGTATCAAGCGGAACTCCTTGTGAAAGAGTGATTAACGAGGCGTATGTATGGCGGGCCTGATGGAAAGTGACCCGCCGATTAATACCACATATCGCCGCAATCTTTTTCAGGTTGATGTTGGTCTTGCTGCAACTTAACATGGGGAATAGCTTTCCTTCCGGAGCTATTCCTTTATATTTGTTGATAAGTTCAAGTGGCAATTCCAGCAAGGGAACATGGAAAGGAGTGCCTGTTTTCTTCCGTGCACTGTGTATCCACCATGTACTGTCCTCCGCCTGTACAAGATTCTTCTCAGTCAAAGAACGCAGGTCGCCGAATGCGATGCCGGTGAACACAGAAAAGAGGAACACGTCACGCACAAGGTTTAGGTTGGGCTGGGGTAAATGGGTGTTCATCATTAACTCCAGTTCATCCTCGGAAAGAAATTTGGGTATGATAGGGGCATAGTCGTAAGTATAGCCGATAAACGGGTCTTGTTTAAGATAGCCACGGTCAATGGCGGATTTCACAATTTTGTGCAGCCGCCCCATGATGTTCACGACCGTTGACTTGCACATATTTAGGTCGGCACGAAGATATAGGTCATACGAGGACACGAATGAGGGATTGAGGGCTTGAAACGGAATATCCCTGACGCTATATTTCTCTCTAAGAAAATTTTTCAGATGCTTTAGTGCCACCCTGTAACGCTTGTAAGTTCCAATGGCGCGGTTTATGCCAACTTTACGCAAAAAATCCTCGTTGCACTTTTCACAATATGTAACGAGCGTTTCCTGCTCCGATGCGATGCCTTGAAAGGTATTTTTCACTTCTTCCGCAGTGATATTCTCCTTTTTAGCGAGCAAGGACTTGTAGGCGGAACGTATGTCCACCGACATTCTGTCAAGCTCCTTGTTGACGGCAACGGATGCCTTGCTTTTCCCTACGGCCCTGCCGGACTTGACATCCCAAGTGGAGGGTATCGCGTACACTTTGGCACTGAACTGTACCATTGATTTGCCGATACGTATTCTACCCAATACAGGCATTGTACCGTCGGCTCTTTCCTCATACCTTTTGAGGTAGAATGTTACTTTTAATTCTTCCATAAACAGCTCTATTTTTTGTCCACAAAATTACAGTCAATAGAGCTAATCATCCGTTTGCAGAATGGTGCGGATGAGTGCAAGAAAATCCGTTGGACGACTATATTTAGCCCATTATGAAAATACGACCTTCAAAATCCTGCTGAACCGTTGTCCTACAGCCTTGCTGACAGGATTTTGAATGGGCATCTTTAATCATAAACAGGTAATGCATTCGTAACGGAAAGTCTGCATATATCCGCTGCATCTTGCTTTTTTGCCACTTTGCAACGATAAGAAGAAAATGGAAGTTTACACGTGTGATTCAGAGAGTTACGTTGTTTATCACAATCTTGCTTTTTTGGTACTCGATTTGGCAACCGTTCTAATTGCCGTGGTCTGCATCGCTTTGCCTGTCGGATAACTCTTACGGATGCAAATGTACAAAAATAAAGTTGGAGAGAGAAAAACTTTTGTTTTTTTCTCTCTCCAACCTTTAGAATTACTGTATCTACATGGAGGTGGTCAAGAGATTTTCTGAAGAATGGATGCCATATTATATCCGAGCGTCTGCATGGTCTTGTGTCCTCTTTTATCAAATCCTATTGAAGAATGGCTGTCGAAAAGCATATTCCAATAGCTACTGCTGACTATGGGCATTTCACTGAATGAGAAATACTTGTTGATGCGGTCTACCGTGCTGTTGGCTCCTGAACGGATGCAACTGGCAACGGCTGCAGCAGGCTTTCCCTTGAATAATCCACCATGTGTGCTTGCCGCATAAAACACACGGTCCAACAAAGCGCACAAAGCCCCGTTTGGAGCAGCAAAATATACAGGGCTTCCGATGATTATCCCGTCAGCGTTTAAGATAGCTTCGATTAAATCGTTGCAGACATCATCGGAGAAAGCGCAGCGGAAAGTTTTGCTGCATTGCCCACAGTCAATACAACCACGTACAGGCTTGTTCCTCACCCAAAACCATTCGGTTGCAATGCCTTTTTCATGCAAGGCTTTTTCCACCAAGCTCAAAGCATTGTAGGTTTCCCCTTTCTGATGAGGACTCCCGTTCACTAAAAGCACTTTCATTTCATCAAAGGCAATTGGTTCAGCATTTCTTTGATGCGTATGGCTGTGCGGGGCATAGGTTCGGCTACGGTCAGACCAACGATTTCCTTTTCCTTTGCAATATCGTTTATCACACGCACCACTTCGGCGATTTTCATACCGTCAGGAACAACGCCGACCGCTGCGATGATTTCCGCAGGGTCAAGCACATCCATATCGAAGTGAATGACCACTTTGGACGCTCCGCACGTTTCCAACCATTCCAATACCGCATGGCTGTCCTCGCGGACTTCCGCGGGTGTCAGGTGCTTGATGCCGTATTGTTTCTGTCTTGCCTTGATTTCGTCACGCTCCCAATCCCGCAATCCGACAAAAAGGATTTTGGACGGGTCTATCTTCGCCGGAAGTTCTGAAACGATTTGCTTGTCGCCCAATCCCATGCAAGCCGTTACCGCCATCGCATGATAGGCCGGATAGACATCACCTGGCAATGTGATGTCTGGATGGGCGTCAATCCATACCATTGCCACATCGCCCTTATACCTTTCTGAAAGGTAAGTAAAGGGTACTACGCTGACGGAACATTCACCGCCGAGCGTCACAATCTTGTCGGGTTTTTGAATAGCAAGAATGTCCAAAGCCGCTTTGGTTTGAGCGATAATTGCCTCTTTGTCCATTACGCCATCGGTCACTTTCCGCTCCACAAGGTCTGTCGAGACCGGAACGGTGTAGGTGTCTTTCCCATTGTCGGGAGCAAGGAAATTCAACAACTGCGCTCCAAGGTAATATCCTCTCGAAGCCTGTTCGGGGTCTTTCACTTCCGTTATCCATTGGGCGATGTTTCCGCCCTGCCACTGCGGATAAACGAGCCTGATTGTTTTCGTTTGATTTTCCATATTGTCTTTACTGATTTGCGCATGGACAGTCATTCCAATGAACAATGCCATGCTTAACATTAATAACTTTCTCATAATCTGTCTGATAGGTGAAACTAATTTTTGGTTGCAAAGTTACCAATTTGTTCATGTATATGCAATTACTGCAAAATTATTCATATACTGATAATTTTACCATATAGTGATAATATTCGCAGTATATAAGTGTTTTATGGCATGAAAATCTTATCTTTGCACCATTAAACGAACTGATATGTACGAAAAGAAAATGCCCTTTAACATAGACTGCTGCATTAAGGTGACAATGGAGGTCATAGGCGGTAAATGGAAATACTGTATCGTTGATGCGTTAAAAGATGGACCAAAGCGTCCGAGTGAAATTCAAAAGCATTTTCCCGAAGCAAACACACGTGTAATAAGCCAACAACTGAAAGAATTGGAGATGCATGGGATAATTGAGAAAAAGATTTTCGCCGAACTACCTCCACATTCCGAATATTCACTGACAGAAACGGGAAAGACTTTATTGCCGATTATCAGCAAATTGGAAGATTGGGGGAATTGGTTTCGTCCTACCCTCAAAAAGATATACGGTATAGAATGAATGCCAATGGTATCTGTTGACCAACGGGAGTGGAACAAGCGGTTTTGGTCTGCCCAAAACACAAACTTGCTACCCTCCCGTTGGCTTTGTTTACAATCCCAATCCTTTATCCTTTCTGTGCGGTGTAACTGTCCTCCGAATGGATGAAAACAGCCTGTCGAACTGCTCCTTGAACCACTCGCCAATCAGTTGTCCGTTGATGGCAAGCGCAAGTTTAGCTTTGTCTGTTGGGTCTTTCACTACTTGGAAGCCTGCCCTCTCGGTCGTGAACTTCCGCTTGTGCTCCTCCGAATAGAGTTCACCCTCGTAGAACAGCGGCTTGCCGCTGATTAGCGTGGCAGTCTGCCTCTCGTTGAAGCCGACTTTGAGGCAGAACTTTTCCATGTACACCAATTCTTGGAACAACGGAAACCATTTCTTGGCTTTTTGGATGATGGATTTCAGGAATGACGCTTCCCTTTGGTGTTCCGCTTCCTTGTCCGCCATTTCCTTGCGGTGCTTGGCTTGCAGTTCAATCAATTGGCGGCTGTGTTCCTCCTGCTGACGCTCCATCTGTTGTTGCAACAGTTCTATGCTCTCGTCACGGGCGGCAACCTCGCCTTGCAGGGTGCGGTTGTCTGCTTCCAACCCTTTCAGCCTGCCGCCGCCCAAAAGAGAACCGACCTTTGCCACGAATGCCGCTTTCGCTTCGGTCTTGGCGGCTTCCAGCTTCTCCGACTTGATTTCCTTCCGTACTTCGTCAAGCCGCCGTTCCGCTTGTCGTTGTTCGACTTGTAGCTGTTGTACGTTGGCTTCAAGCTCTCCCGTCTGCCGTTTCAGTTCACGGTAGTATTGGGCGGTGGTGGTGTGCCGTGCTTCCGAACCTCGGACACCACGCAGCAAGCCGTATTTCGCCATCGCTGCGGCGTAGCTGTCGTGGTAGGCGACAAGCCTTTCACGGGTAAGCAGGTCATCGGCGCACAGGCGCACGGCGTTGGCTTTCTTGCGGTAGGTGCGTCTGCCCTCCGTCTGCTTCTTCCTTGCTTTCCTGCGCTCGCCCGTCACTATCGGCACGACCGTGGCGTGGATGTGCGGCGTATGTTCGTCCATGTGCAGCACTGCCGAAACGGTGTTCTCCCTGCCGAATGTGCGGTACAGCCATTGCAGGTTGTCATCGCACCATTCGGATAGTCTGCCCTCGTCCTGCACTCTCGCCATGTCCTCGTGCGTACCCGAAAGCACGATGCGGATTGCCCTCACTTGGTCGGGCGTTATCTTCCGCCTGATGCC
>CALUOW010000124.1 GCA_944322365.1 uncultured Bacteroides sp. | reverse complement strand
TAATAAAAGACAGTTCGCAGCAGATTTATCTGGTATTGTTACTTTAGATTCTGTTTCCTATATAAATTTCCCGAATTATGAAGGTATTCCTGCTGATAGCCTTTCTTGTCCGTATTTGTTTTTTAAGTCGGCAGAAGGCAAGATGGAGCAGGTATACCTTTTCCAAAAAGGAGAATATGAAACATTGCATGAATATATAAATATGCTTAAGCGCTAAAATAATCGAAAGGACTGGTTGCGTATGCGGGTGACGGGCTGTGTGGTGGAATAAGTGTCAGCATGATGAAGGGATGGATAAATAGAAAGCGTAAGCAGGCTTCTCTGGCATCGGAGGCAACTTCCGGCGGAAATTACCGCTGTCCGGGTTGGGCGCGTTTCCTTTCCCGGTTGGGCGGTTGCCTGCTGGATGTCTGTTTCTGGCTCTGCCTGGCAGGAGTGGGTTACGTGGTGTTGCAGGTGTTTGTGATAACGTCGTTCCGCATCCCTTCGGATTCCATGGCGCCAGCCCTTGTGCCGGGCGACCGCATTTGGGTGGATAAGTGTTCGGGCGGCGCACGGTTGTTCGACGTGTGGGATGCCTTGGAGGGGAAGGAAGTGCGCATCCGTCGCATGCCGGGTTGGCGGGACTTCCGGCGGGGCGACGTGCTGGTGTTCAACTTCCCCTATCGGGAGGGCCGTTGGGACAGCATCGTGTTCGACGTGATGAAGTATTACGTGAAGCGTTGCATCGCCGTGCCGGGCGACACCGTGGAGATACGCGGCGGTTGGTATCGTATCCGTGGGTTGAACCTCCCCTTGGGCAATGCGGCGGCGCAACGCGAGATAGCGCAGTTGCCGGACAGCGGCGCATCGGGCGTGGTGATGGAAACCTTTCCGTGGGATAAGCGGATGGGGTGGACGGTGAAAGAGTTTGGCCCGCTGGCTGTACCCCGTCGGGGACAAACGGTTCGGATGGACAGCACGGCGTGCCGCCTCTATGGCACGTTGGTGAGTTGGGAGCAGAAACGCCCGCTGCGTGCGGACAGCTTGGGGCGCGTCCTGTTGGGCGACAGCGCGATAACGTGCTATACTTTCCGCGAGAACTACTACTTCGTGGGCGGCGACAAGGCCCTGAACTCGCAGGATTCTCGCTATTGGGGGCTGTTGCCAGAGCCGTATATCGTGGGTCGTGCTTGGCGGGTATGGAAGTCGGTGGATGCGGACGGAAGGATACGATGGGAACGGGCGTTAAAGCGGGTGGAATGAGTGGATGTCTCGTGTATTATCTATATCTTTGCGATGTAAATGAGTAAGCGTTCAAAATTAGATAATACTTTATCGGATAAAGTGAGCGTTGAACATGTCTTATGATTAGATGCTTATAAAAATGTCTGCTTATGACTTCAAAAAATAAATATCGGATGTGGGTCATGGTCTTGCTGGCATGGATTGTGTGGTGCGGCATTGCCATTGGGCGGAGTGCCCGTGCTGGAAAAATTGACATTCGGCAGCAGGCGGAGGAGGCATTGGCTTTCAGGTTTGAACGGGAAATTAACAAGGATTACGATGCTTTGGGTATTCCTTATTCAGTTGAATCCGCTAGAAAAGGCTTTCTCCCGGACAAGCGTTTCATGGTAACGGGAAAGAGACGGTTTGAAGTCGAGATAGATTCCTTGAAGGAAAAACAGAGCCTGTATCCGCTTGAAAGCATGGGGTTCAAGGCTTATATGTTGGAATATTGTTCTTCTTTCCCGTTGGTTTCGATACGGGACGGTTGGGAGGAAGCATTGGGCGGTGATGTCTTGTTGCTGTTGGTGCTGACCTGCACTTTGCCGGAGACGGACAGTATGCATGTGGAGCGGGCTGGCGACCTTTCGATAGAACGGGGCGATTGCCTGCTGGGCATGTATTACCTGGATGACTTTTATACGATGCAACTTGCCGCCTATGCCCGCATCAGCTTTTGGCAGTGTGTCGGATGGGGAAGTCCGGAGGTGTCTGTGCCTTTAGGCGGCGGTTTGGTGCTGTGGCTGGCTTTTGTTGTTTGGAAGTTGTACGGCCGGTTCAGTCGCCGGGATACGGATGCGCTTGCTGCCGATAGCCGAGAGAAATCTGTATGGACATTGGGCAATTTGGCTTACGACAAAGACAGCATGATACTGACTTGCGGCGGGCAGCGGGTGGACATGGCACCCCAATGTCTCAAGTTGTTTTGCGCCTTTCTGTTCCACGGAGGCTATTTATCGGATGAGGACATCTTTCGAACCTTGAATTGGAATCTTTCAGACGGGAATCTGAATGTGAAGAAGCGCCATGCCATCTCAAACTTGCGAGGTCGTTTGGCAGAATTGGACAGGCGCATACAGATAAAACACGAAGGAAAAGGTTATAAAATATTCATCAATGCCAGTGAACAATGTCTTGATACCTAGTTGTTTAGTGTGGCGTGAGCAAAAAAACACGCCCAGTGAAGTAAAAAAACGCATTTGAATACCCGGCGATTTTATCATTTCTGTTTAACTTCACGGCAAATTTCAAAAACAGATTGGATATGAAACGAATAGTTAGAATTGCAGCAGTAGCCGCCTTGGTGGCGGCAGCCGGATGGGGCAGCTACACGCACGACCGTCAAGAACGGGACATGACGGACTTGATGTCGGAAAATGTGGAGGCGTTGGCAGCTGGAGAAAGTGCGACAAAAATTGTTTGTTGGGGAGTTGGCAGTGTGGATTGCCCTACGACTCATAATAAGGTTGAGATAGTGAGAATATCGTATGCTCCTTATTGATAAATCTATAGTTGCTATTGGGTTGATTCTCAGTTTGCTGTCAGCCTGCACCTCGTCGTCTTCGCAAGAGGAACGTATGGTCTATGCTTCTTTCCCGGAGAACCGTGGTTTGCAAGGCGAGGCCGTCCCCTTGGATACGGCCTTGTTCCGTTACCCCTTCCGGGTGCGGGTACAGGGAGACCGGGTAGCGTTGCTGGACCTGCATGGTACGGATCATTTTGTCCACCTATTCAGCTATCCGGACTTCCGTTATGTGGCCTCCTGTGCCCGGCGGGGAGAGGGGCCGGACGAGTCATTGTCTGCCGAAAACATCCGGTGGCGGGGCAACAACCTGCAATTGCTGGATGCCAACAAGTCCGAGTTGACTATTTGGCACGAAGTTGCCGGATGCGACTCTTTGGAGCGGCGGGTTCGGGTGAAGTTGGAAGAATACGTGCTACGCGCGCTGGATTTTGTGGCCTTGGGCGATACGGCTTTCCTGATTCCCGATTATTCGGGTGAGTGCCGCTTCTGCGTGGTCAGTCCACAAGGCAAGTTCTTGCGCCGTTGGGGCACTATTCCCACGAAGAATGCGGAAGCCCTGCAAGATGCCCGTCCTGCTTTGGCGCAGGCTTGGCGCAGTTTTGTGGACTACAATCCGCGCAACGGCGTGTTGGTTGCCGCCACCCAGTTGGGCGAGGTGCTGGAGCTATGGAATCTTCGGGACACCACGCACGTGGTGCTTTGCGGTCCGGGTGGCGAGCCTGAGTTCCGGGTGTCGGAGGGTTATGGGCTTCCCACAGGGATCATGGGTTTCAGCGATGTGCAGGTGGGCGACAGTGCTGTCTATGCCGTGTTTCATGGACGGTCTTTCCGTGACATTGCGCAGGCTGCACAGCAAGGAAAGATGCTGCCGGACGGCGGCAAATACCTATGCGTGTTCAGCCTGACGGGTAAGCCAACGGTGCGCTACGAGCTGGATCATTACATCTATGGCATTGCGGTGGACGAGCAGGCACAGACTTTTATCGCCACAGATGTCAATCAGGATGAACCGATATGGAAATACAGTTTCCTCTGAGGAGGCTGGAAGTGAGAGAATGAACAAGAATCAAAAGGAGGCACCCGGCAATCTTTATTTGTTAGCGCAAGTAAGAACCGGGTGCTCCGTAACCCTTAAAAAAGAAAGGAGGTGCGACAAAGATACACATTATTTTTGATTAGGCAATGGGTTTGCTTGTCCCGTTGAAAGGATAGATACGGGAGGAGATAGATTTTTATGAATTAATAGAACTGAAAAATATGAACAAGAAAGTTATGAGATGTGCAGTGGCTGTTGTAGTTGTGGCTGCTGCCGGATATGGAGTTTATCAAGCTCAGGCGAATCAAAAGATTATGTCGGAAATAGCATTAGCCAATGTAGAAGCTCTTGCTAGTTCTAATGAATCTAATACGGATTGTACTGAAATATGTTTTAAGACTAATACGCTTCAGATTTGTGTAAGATTAGATGATTGGGGCGCATGCCTAGGAACACCCAAATATTATATAGTATGAAAAAGATATTTTCGCATTTAATACTTGCTATGGCTTCTTTTGCTATAGCATATGTGGGCATTTCCACTAAGAAAACTACTCCTGAAGGTTTGATTTTGAGTAATGTAGAAGCATTGGCCGATCCGGAAATAGTAGTGGGACCGTTTTGCATGTGGAAAGAAAACGTCATTTGCGACGTGTATCCTGAAGAACAACTTGTCATTTGGGGAATTCCACAGTAATGTAAGAACTGTTTAAGATCGGAAATAGGAATAATGGCATGACTGATGAACAGAGGAGGTTATGTCCTTGTTTCTGCATAATAGGATTCTCCAATGGAGTCGTGTTATTATTCCTTATAAAATTTGTAATTATGTATAAGACTGCATCGTTTGTTTCTTATGTGGCCGCATTTATTTTTTTGTGCGGTTGTACGGATGTAAAAGACAGAATGAGCCAGTGGGATCAATCTTTCTTGGAAAGTAAGAACCTTGTTTCGACGCCACTCTTGGAAGATGAATTGATATTGGGAAGACCTTTCACTTTTCAGTATGTGGATTCTTCTTTGTTGATTTACGACTTTTTGGCTGATAGCTTGTTTACCTTGATTGATTTGAATGACAATAACAGGATTTATCGTTTTGGACAGAAAGGGCAAGGGGCGAACGAGTTCTTGCAACCTGCTTCGTTTGGCTTTTCGTCTGCAGATTCTTTATGTACCATATATGATCTTTATAAGAAGCAGTTATACGAAGTAAATCTTACGGAGGTAAAGCGTGGAATAGAGAAATACACTGTCTTATGTAGTGATACGTTGGGCAGTATTAATCTATATGCTACCCGTCATAGCTCATTCCTGGGAAAAGGATTTTATGAGCATAATATGTTCAGTCTGACAGGACGCGATATTGGGCGGAAGTTCTTTTTCGAATACCCTTATCGGGATGGTCGCGAACATGACATACCTAATCATTTGCGCGGAATGGCATACCAAGGGTCTTTGTGTTTCAGTCCCTCTATGGATCGGTTTGCTTTTGCTGTCATGGAATCTCCTATTTTAATGTTTTTCTCTGTGAATGATACCAGCGTAGTGAAGACTTATGAATGGATTGGCGGATATCCGGAATACAGGACAGAGGTAACGGAAAAGTCTTATTCCGCGCCGGTCAGTGCGGATAATCTGACTTCTTTTGTAGGTTCGTATGCGACGCATAAATATGTGTATTTGTTGTATTCGGGAAAGACATACCGCGAATCTCCAGCGGATGTATTCCAAAGCACCGTGATATATCGTTTGTCTTGGGATGGCACTCCGGTAGATAAGCTATTGTTGGATCATCCTGCTATCATGATTTGTGTTTCGCCTGATGACAAAGTCCTTTACAGTTTGGCTTCTAAAGGCGAACTGGAAATTGTACAATATCCGTTGGAGCAATGAAGATTATAGCCATTTTATGTTTGGTGGTTTCTTTCTTTTTATGTGGCTGTTCTGGAGATAAAAAGGTAGAAACTTTGTTGAATGAATGGCTTGGTAAGGAAATCTTGTATCCACGAGATACGACTTTCATTGCTTGGAAAGAAGCTGCTTATCCAAAGAGCCAGGTGGAGTACACAGTCTTTGTATATACGGACTCTTCAGGTTGCTTGAGTTGCAAATTGAATTTGGCAGGTTGGGAAAGATTCGTATCGTTAACAGAGGCCATTGCTCCAGAAAAACTGCAATTCCTGTTTGTATTTCAGCCAAACAAATTGAACGAATTAAAGATGTTGTTGAAAAGTGAGGGCTTTTCATATCCGGTATTCACAGATGTGAAGGGGAAATTTGATGCTCTTAATCACTTCCCATCCGATATGGCTTTCCAGACCTTCCTTTTGGACAAAGACAACAAAGTCCTCGCCATCGGCAATCCCGTCTTGAACCCTAAGGTGAAAGACCTTTACCTGAAAATCATCCAAGGCAAGCCGGTGGGCGAAG
>CALUOW010000123.1 GCA_944322365.1 uncultured Bacteroides sp. | reverse complement strand
TTTTTCTTCTAACTCCCTAATTATCAAATCCTGTTGCGTTAATCTGCTGCAATTCGGCGGATATTCCAGAGATTTTCCGTAAGTTTGCAGCCGATTTCAAGAAGGCGTATCCGAGCCTGGGGAAAAGAAACGCAAACGGCCTCTCCATCCAGCTGAATGACTGGCAGTTACGACGGGATGGCCGTATTTTTTGCGTCAAAGCGCATATGTCTAATTTAATAACTATAAAGAAAAAGCAATGAAAACGACCAACGTCATTCGCCCTCTGCCCTTGAACTTGGGACGCGAGGTGCGGGATTATCTGATGATTGCCTTGGGCATGATCTTGTATGGTATCGGGTGGACGCTGTTCCTCCTGCCGCAAGACATTACCGCCAGCGGCGTGCCGGGCATCGCCTCTATCGTTTATTTCGCCACGGGATTGCCCGTGCAGTACGTCTATCTGGGGGTAAACGTCGCCTTGCTCATCGTGGCTATCTGGCAACTGGGCTGGAAGTTCAGCATCAAGACGGTGTTTGCCGTGTTTACTTTGTCGGCTTTCTTGGCTTTCATCCAAGAGGTGACCAAGGAAGTACACTTGTTGGCGGACCAACCCTTTATGGCCTGCGTGCTGGGAGCCACCTTCTGCGGCAGCGGCATCGGCATCGCCTTCTCCAACAATGGCAGCACCGGCGGCACGGACATTATCGCGGCCGTTATCCACAAGTATCGCGACGTGACGCTGGGGCAGGTGATGCGCATCATGGACCTGATCATCATTACTTCCAGCTACTTGGTATTGCACGACTGGGAGAAGGTGGTCTATGGCTACGTCACCTTGTTCATTTCAAGTTTTGTCTTGGATCAAGTTGTGAACGGGGCGCGGCAGTCGGTGCAGTTCTTTATCATCAGCGATAAATACGAGGAAATAGGACGGCACATCAACCAATTTCCCCATCGCGGCGTGACGGTCATCAACGCATCGGGCTTCTACACCGGACGCGAGGTGCGGATGCTCTTCGTCTTGGCCAAAAAGAGCGAATCGACCATCATCTTCCGTCTCATCAAGGACATCGACCCGAAGGCGTTCGTGTCGCAAAGCGCGGTCATCGGCGTCTACGGCGAAGGATTCGACAAGATAAAGGTGAAATAACCCCCTCAGCGGACAGGGCGGAAACGCCCGTCTTGCCAGACATAATGCAGCGTGCGGCGGATGAACGGCTTCAGTTCTTCTGCCGCTTCTTTTTCCATATAGGCGGGCGTGCCGAGGTTAAGGGAGAGCGTGTCGCCGCCCGGCACAAGATTGGCGTGGAGAAAGCGAAGGTTTAATTGCCGCAAAGCATCGCGGAGGCGAGGCGTACGAGCCGAATCGGGGATGACCTCCAAATAATCGTTCACGGCAGGCAACGGCGGCAAGAGGCTATCGGCAGGCAGCGGATGCCAATCGGTGGTATAGAAACGGATATGGCTGTCGGCAGCAGGTCCCAGGACGGTGGACACGGTGCAGACCAATAGCGTGCTGTCGGCAGCAGGCAGGAGTTTCATCTGCCACGTGCTCTTCTGCGTCATCTGCATGCGGATGTAGTCGGGCGCCAAGGTTGTCATTTCGGATTTCCCGCCAAGGCGGTTGGTGACGATGGCGCGCATCCGGCTATCCAAAAAGTCGATGCAGTCGGCCCGGTTGACCTCCGTGAGCAAGGGACAGACGGAGTCGGGCATTTGCACAAAAAGCGTGCGGGCGTCTTGTGCACGCAAAACGGCAGCGGACAACAGGCAGAGAAGGAATATCAGTCGTTTCATCTTCATATCAATATACAAGTTACGCGCCTGCAAAGATGGGGATAATGCACGAGACAAGCAAGCGGCTCAGGCAAATTCTTCCGACGACAAGGCACAAGCACAATCATCTTCGTGCAGCAGCGGATAAGGGGAGGAGGATTTTTTCCGGCAGAAAGGAACGTAATCTGCCATAAAACCTATATCTTTGCAGACAACCAATTAAGTTAGCATTAAAAACATTTCATAACCATTATGAGCAACCAACGATACATGATGCGCGGCGTAAGCGCATCGAAAGAAGACGTTCACAACGCCATCAAGAACATCGACAAAGGCATCTTCCCGCGGGCTTTCTGCAAGATTATCCCCGACATACTGGGCGGAGACCCGGAGTATTGCAACATCATGCACGCCGACGGCGCGGGCACCAAGTCCTCGCTGGCCTACCTCTACTGGAAGGAGACGGGCGACCTCTCGGTGTGGAAGGGCATCGCGCAAGATGCCTTGATCATGAACATTGACGACCTGCTCTGCGTGGGCGCGGTGGACAATATCCTCGTTTCCTCCACCATCGGGCGCAACAAGCTGCTGGTGCCGGGCGAGGTCATCTCCGCCATCATCAACGGCACGGACGAACTGCTGGCCGAACTGCGCGGGATGGGCGTGGGCGTCTATGCCACGGGCGGCGAGACGGCCGACGTGGGCGACCTGGTGCGCACCATCATCGTGGACTCGACCGTGACCTGCCGCATGAAGCGCAGCGATGTCATAGACAACGCCAACATTCGCCCGGGCGATGTCATCGTGGGCCTCGCAAGTTATGGCCAAGCCACGTATGAGAAGGAGTACAACGGCGGCATGGGCAGCAACGGGCTGACCTCCGCAAGGCATGACGTCTTTGCCAAATACTTGGCGGAGAAATACCCGGAGAGCTACGACCACGCCGTGCCCCAGGAACTGGTATACAGCGGCGCGCTGCATCTGACGGATGCCGTGGAGGGCAGTCCCATTGATGCGGGCAAGCTGGTGCTCTCCCCCACCCGCACCTACGCCCCGGTGGTGAAGAAGCTGCTGGACGCCCTGCGCCCGGAGATTCACGGCATGGTGCACTGTTCGGGCGGCGCGCAGACCAAGGTGTTACACTTCGTGGACGACCATTGCCGCGTCATCAAGGACAACCTCTTCCCGGTACCCCCGTTGTTCCGCACCATCAAGGAGCAGAGCGGCACGGAGTGGGACGAGATGTACAAGGTGTTCAACATGGGCCATCGCCTCGAAGTCTACCTCTCGCCGGAGCACGCCGAGGAGGTCATCGCCATCAGCAAGAGCTTCAACATCGACGCGCAGGTCATCGGGCGCATCGAAGAAAGTGACAAGCGGGAGCTGATTATACGGAGCGAGTTCGGGGAGTTCAGATATGAGTAAGACTTATCAATTCAAGCATTTCAGCCTCACCATCGACACGGTGCTTGTGTTGGCTTTTGTGTTCAGTGTGGTTATGGGGGTCAGTTCCATCGTTACGACTTGCGAGAATATCCTGGAGGATGCGCCTTGGTGGCACACGGCGTTTAAAGCCGTGGAGAGCCTGGCGTTCGTGACGGCCACCGTGTGCTGCATCCTCAAGGCCCTGCAGCCCCATCGTCCCGGCAGGTTCCGTTTTTACCATACGGTGGCGTTGCTGGCCTGCCTCCTCATCCTGGTGCAACAGGCCTTCTTCAACTATGAAAGGCTGTTCTTGAACGACGCCCATTGGCTGGACTGGATTCTCGGGCCTTTGTCCCTTGCCGGCTGGTGCGCTGTCCTCTACATTGTTTGGCGATTGCGCCACGCGGATAAAGAAAAAGAACCGCAGAAAAACTCCTAACCTCATGCAGAGAACCATGTTACAACAAGAACCAAAGTGGACGACCAAGCGCGACGAGCGGATGTGGGAAGAAATGCAGAAAACTGCCCGACGCTCGTTCAAGGAGAAAGAAGAACGAAGCGCCAAAAGAACCGTCCGGATAGGTTTGGCTGTGATATACATTGCCTTGGCCGGTATGCTGGCATTCGTAGTTTATCTAATCTACACCAATGCACAACGCTTGACTGAGGCGTTAGATGCCCCGCAAGGAACGCCTGCCAACGATGAAGCCACGTGGTACATCATGCAGGTGGCGTTTTGGGCATTGTGGGCAGGCTATCTGCTATGGAAAATCTGGAGAATTGCCCGTAAGAACAAAGAATAACAAGGAAAGGATATGAACAAGAAAACCAAACGCAAATATTGGATAGCCGCCATCGTCTGGCTGCTAACTATGATATTGGCCAACTGCATCAACGAGTACTTCCACGCCAGCCCGCTGATACGCGGCATCACCGTGGGCTTCTGGGTCGTGGCGGCCTACATCCTGTTCAAGGACCTGATGCAGCCAAGAATAGGGCGGAGGAAGGATGAGGAGGAGGACAAATGACAATACTCCATGACATACGGACGCAGATAGACGAGCTGAAAGCCCGCCTCGCCTCGGCACGCCCCTTGCCCGAGGCCGCCTTGCACAAGATAGAAGAAGCCCTCGCCATCGAATACACCTACGAAAGCAACCGCATCGAGGGCAACACGCTGACCTTGCAAGAAACGGCCTTGGTCATAGAAGAAGGACTGACCATTGGCGGGAAAAGCCTGCGCGAACATCTGGAAGCCATCAACCACAACGAGGCCATCGCCTTCATCAAGGACATTGCCCAAGGAGAAGAACCGATAACCGAACGCACCATTCTCCAAATCCACGCCCTCATCCTGCGCGGCATCGACCGGCAAAACGCGGGACGTTACCGCACGGTGCCCGTCCTCATATCAGGCAGCCGTCATGTGCCGCCACAACCCTATCTGATAGAAAAGCAGATGGAAGACTTCCTGCTTCGCTTCCGCGAGATGGAGAATGAAGGCATCCACCCCGTGGACATTGCCGCTTACCTGCACGACGAACTGGTGCGCATCCATCCCTTCATTGACGGCAACGGGCGCACCTCTCGCCTGCTGATGAATCTCTACCTCCTGCGGCATGGCTATGTCATGGCGCTACTGAAAGGCGACGCCGAAAGCAAGTTGGCCTATTACAAGGCGCTGGAGACATCGCACGTAGACAAGAATTCCACTCCTTTCCGCCAACTGGTGGAGGAGGCAGAACTGGCGGCGTTGCAACGATACATACAACTCATAGAAGAATAAGCATAAGAATATATGTCTGACAACAACACCCTACTTGAGAAACTCGACACCCTCGTGGCCCGCTACGAGGAAGTGTCCACCCTGATAACCGACCCGGCCGTCATCGCCGACCAGAAACGCTACGTCAAGCTGACGAAGGAATACAAGGAACTGGGCGACCTGATGCAGGCCCGCAAGGAATACGTCCAGGTACTCGGCGGCATCGACGAGGCCAAGGACATCATCGCCAACGAGAGCGACCCGGAGATGCGCGACATGGCCCGCGAGGAGCTGGACCGTTGCGAGGTGCGACGCCCGGAGCTGGAGGAAGAAATCAAGCTCCTCCTCATCCCCGCCGATCCGCAGGACAGCCGCAACGCCATCCTCGAAATCCGTGGCGGCACGGGCGGCGACGAGGCGGCGCTCTTTGCCGGCGACCTCTTCCGCATGTACTCCAAGTATTGCGAGCGCAAGGGCTGGCGGCTGGAGGTCAGCAGTGCCAACGAAGGCGCGGCGGGCGGATTCAAGGAAATCATCTGCTCGGTGACGGGCGACGGCGTCTACGGCACGCTGAAGTACGAGAGCGGCGTGCACCGCGTGCAGCGTGTCCCCGCCACGGAGACGCAAGGCCGCGTGCATACCTCCGCCGCATCGGTGGCCGTGCTGCCCGAGGCCGAGCCGTTCGACGTGGAGATAAACGAGGGCGAAATCAAGTGGGACACCTTCCGCAGCGGCGGCGCGGGCGGACAGAACGTGAACAAGGTGGAGAGCGGCGTGCGCCTGCGCTACAACTGGAAGAACCCCAACACGGGCGTGACAGAGGAAATCCTCATAGAGTGTACCGAGACGCGCGACCAGCCCAAGAACAAGGAGCGCGCCCTGAGCCGCCTGCGCACCTTCATCTACGACAAGGAGCACCAGAAGTACATCGACGACATCGCCTCCAAGCGCAAGACGATGGTCTCCACCGGCGACCGCTCGGCCAAGATACGCACCTACAACTACCCGCAGGGGCGCATCACCGACCACCGCATCAATTACACCATCTACAACCTGGCCGCCTTCATGGACGGCGACATACAGGACTGCATAGACCACCTCATCGTGGCGGAGAATGCGGAAAGGCTGAAGGAGAGCGAACTGTAATCCCCTAAGAGATACACCATGCAACGCCTCGCCTCCCTCCTCCAAACCTTGTCCGGCACTTTCCGCCGATGTGCCGTGCGCTTCCCCGTGACCGTGGCCTTCGCCTTCGCGCTAACGGCTTACCTCTGTCACTTGGTTGCCACCGAAGGGAAAGCCGCAGACGACAAACTGCTGATGACCACGGGTTATTACCTGTCCGTCGGCACGCTGCTCTCGCTCAGCCTGCACCTGTGGGCGGAGGAAGTGAAGCGGCGGGGAATGCGCATAGGCGTGCAGGTGGCGGCACACCTGCTCTTGATGGCCGAT
>CALUOW010000122.1 GCA_944322365.1 uncultured Bacteroides sp. | reverse complement strand
AGATTAAACATCGTTATTCTTTGTCTGCATCCCCGGCCTTGCCGAGGGTAACCCTCCGGGGTGTCGAGGGTCACCCTGGAGGAGGTCGAGGGTCACCCTAAAGGGTGTCGAGGGTCACCCTCGACAAAACGGCCCCACAAGCTGCACAGGCCGGGGTCAGTTGTTGGTAGCATATTTGTGCTCATAGATGGCCATCAGTAAACTTATTTCATGGACTATCTTCTCCTGTATGGCCGCCTGTTCGGCGTGGATGTCGCTTGCCAAGTCGGTGCCGCTGAGGGTGCCGTTGGCCATCTTCGCCTCGGAGGCCCGGCGGACGGAGCGGCGCAAGGCGATGATTTCGTCGTCATAGCGGAGCTGCTCCTCATAGCGGTCGATGGTGGCATTGTGTTGCTCTACCTCAAGGGCGGTGTTGAACAGGAAGGTTTCGCGTTGCGCCTCCACGGATTGAATGCCCGTCTGTATCTTGCGCCGGTCGTTCTTCTGCGTCCAGAAGCTGCCGATGTCCCACGACAGGCGCACGCCGGCCAGGCCGTAAAGCTGGAATTTGTTCTCGAACATGTCCAGCCCCGGCTTGCCATATCCGCCCGTGGCGAAGAGCGAAAGGCGGGGTGTCAGCCCGGCGGTGATGCTGGTGTCCTGTGCCCGGAGGTTGCGGATTTGCGCCTCAAAGAGGGCTAATTCCGGGCGTTGGTTCCGCGAAACATTGGGGCGGTCTCCGCGAGGCTTTTCCAGCGTCACGCCTTCGCGAAGCTCCTGCCCGATGAAGCGGGAGAGCATCGCCACATAGGCGCGGCGGGCGTGGCGAAGCTGCACCTCGTCCTGCCGGGCTTTGAGCAGCTCGACGCGGAGGGCGTCGTAATCCGCTTGGTTGGCTATGCCATTATTGATATAGGAGGCCACTTGGTCGAGGTGGCGTTGAAGCTCGTCCTGCAACACCCGGCTTTGACCAAGGCGGGCATCGGTCAGGAGGATGCCGAAGTAGAGCTGGTTCACCCGGTCGCGCAGGGCGTAGAGGCTGACGTCCAGGTCGCGCTGCTCCACCTCGGCTTGGGTACGGAGAGTCTTACGCCGCGAGCGGATGGCCCCACCGTCCCAAATCGTCTGGTTCAGCGAGAGTTCCGCCTTGTACTGGTCTTGGCTCAACGTGGGTATCTCCACGCCCGTGAAGCCAAGGGCGTCCAGGTCGATGGGGATACGGGTCACGTCGCTCTGATACGTGGCCTGCGCCGAGAAGGCCAGTTGGGGCAGGTAGCCCCGCGCGGCGTTCTCCAGGTTGTACTCCCGCGTCTTCTCTATCAGGCCGTATTGCCGGATGAGGGGGTAGTTGGCCCGCGCCTGGCGGTAGCACTCCTCCAAGGTGAGTTGCGCCCCGGCGGTAAGCCATGCGCCGAGGAAGAGAAGGAGGGAAAGGAAGATCTTGGTTCTCATTGTTTATCGGATTTAAAGCGTGATTGTCATCGTTGTTCGACAGCTTTGTCGATGCAAGGATAAAAAAATAAGTCAAGGCCGCAAAGCCTCCATCATCAATTGCATGTTGTGCTCCCGGTAAGTCTCCTGAAGCCGCTCCACGATGCCCTTGTCCAACTCGTGCACGTCTCGGCAAATGGAGATGGCGGACAGGGACGAGGCATCGATGGTGACCAGCAGCATCATGAAGTCCATAAAGGAGATGGGGCGTACGGCGCCCTTGGCAATCTCGGCCTCCAGCAGCTCTTTCATGCGGGCCAACTGGCGGGGCACGGCCTTCTGCAGCACTTCCAGGAACATTTCCCGGTTCTTCTTGTTGGCCAGGATTTCCGTCAGGACAAAGTAAGGCATCTTGGGATTCTGCGACCAGAAGTAGCGGTCGCGGGCATCGCGCAGACGGCGCAACACTTCCTCGAACGACAGGTCCTCATTGAACAGTTCTTCGTAGGCGGGAAGCATCACCTGCACCTTCTTCATAAAGATGATCAGGAAAAGGTTCTCCTTGCTCCGGTAATAGTAGTGCAGCATGGAGTGCGCCACCCCTGCCCGGCGGGCAATGGAGAGCATCTTGGCGTTGGCATAGCCCTTCTCCAAGAACTCGGCCTCGGCGGCTTCGAGGATGGATTTCTCCGTGTTTTGTTCGTTGTTCTTCATCGCTTTACACATTTCGTCAATAGTGTTCGACAAGGTTGTCGATGCGAAGATAAGGGTTTGTTTGAAAAGGCCTAGGGCTTTTATTCTTTTTTAACGTGAAAGTACTATAGAATATCCAAGGGATAGGGGCTGTACAGGCCTCTCCCGACTTGCCCAATAGGTTATTCTGTCATTTCTCGATAAAAAACATCTGTAAAAGTTTGCAGCTACCAAAAAACTTTGTACCTTTGCAACCGCAAAACCGAAAGGTGCTATAAGTTTGGGCTATGGTGTAATGGTAACACTACAGATTCTGGTCCTGTCATTCCTGGTTCGAATCCAGGTAGCCCAACCCAATGAAAGGAAGCCGTCCGAAAGACGACTTCCTTTTTTAGTATACGCATGTCCCTATTGGAAGCCCCCTGCGGATCTCTCTTTCTTTTTCCGTAGGGGGCTTCTTTTGTCTATTTTTGGTCATTCTGCCGTATCTGCACGCGGCGTATCTTGCCGCTAATGGTCTTGGGCAGTTCGTCCACGAACTCGATGACTCGCGGATACTTGTAGGGGGCGGTCACTTTCTTCACGTGGTTCTGCAATTCCTTGACCAATGCTTCGCCAGCCTTGTCCTTGTAGGCTTTGGAGAGGACGATGGTGGCTTTGACCACCTGGCCACGGATTTCATCGGGCACGCCGGTGATGGCGCATTCTACGACGGCCGGGTGGGTCATCAGCGCGCTTTCCACCTCGAACGGGCCGATGCGGTAGCCCGAACTCTTGATGACATCGTCAGCTCGGCCCACGAACCACAGGTAGCCGTCTTCGTCTTTCCAAGCCACGTCGCCCGTGTAGTAGATGCCGTCGTGCCAAGCCTCGCGGGTACGCTCCGGGTCACGGTAGTATTCCTTGAAGAGGCCCAGGGGCTTGCCTTTGCTGGTGCGGATGACGATTTGTCCCTGTTCGCCGGCTTCGACGGAGCGGCCTTCGTTGTCTATCAGGTCCACGTCGTATTGCGGGTTGGGCAGGCCCATGCTGCCGGGTTTCGGCTCCATCCACGGCATGGTGGCCACGGTCAGGGTGGTTTCGGTCTGTCCGAAGCCTTCCATCAGGCGGATGCCCGTCAGTTTCTTGAAGGTGTCGAACACGGCGGGGTTCAACGCTTCGCCGGCGATGGTGCAGTATTGCAGGTGGCTGAGGTCGTACTTCGTCAGGTCCTCGTGGATGAGGAAGCGGAAGATGGTGGGCGGCGCGCAAAGCGATGTGACGTGGTAGTCCTGTATCATCTTTAGGATATTGCCCGGGGTGAACTTTTCGTGGTCGTAGACGAAGACCGTGGCGCCGGCTATCCATTGCCCGTACAGCTTGCCCCACACGGCCTTGCCCCATCCGGTGTCGGCAATGGTAAGGTGCAGGCTGTCTTTGTGCAGGTTGTGCCAGAAGACGCCCGTGACGATGTGTCCCAAGGGGTAGGTGAAGTCGTGGGCCACCATCTTGGGCTCGCCCGTGGTGCCGCTGGTGAAGTACATCAGCGAGATGTCGTCGTTCGTGTTGGGATGTTCGGGCTTCGTGAAGGCGGGGGCGTTCTCAATGCCTTGGTGGAAGTCCTCGTAGCCTTCGGGCACTTCGGGGCCTACGCTGACGAGGGTCTTGACGCTGGGCGATTCGGGCATGGCGGCGGTGATGTGGTCGGTGATGACCGTCTCGCCGGCGCAGACAATCATTTTGATGTCCGCCGCGTTGCAGCGGTAGACGATGTCCTTCTTCGTCAGCAGGTGGGTGGCGGGGATGACCGTCGCTCCCAGTTTGTGCAGGGCGATGATGCTGAACCAGAACTCGTAGCGGCGTTTCAGGATGAGCATCACCATGTCGCCGCGTCCGATGCCGAGGCTTTGGAAGTAGGCGGCCGTCTGGTCAGTATATCGCTTCATGTCGGCAAAGGTGAAGCAGCGGCATTCGCCCTTGTCGTTGGTCCAGAGCAGGGCTAGCTTGTCGGGCTCTTCGGCAGCCCAGGCGTCCACCACGTCATAGCCGAAGTTGAAGTTTTCCGGCACACGGATGTGCAGGTTCTTGATGAAGTCTTCTTGCGATGTAAATGTGGTTTGTGTGAGAAATCTTTCTACCATAGTCTTATTCTTTATAATATGATGGCCAGGAAGCGCACGGTCTTTCCGTCCAGCGCCTTCATGCCGTGGGGCAGTTTGGAGTTGAAATAGATGCTGTCGCCCGGGTTGAGGGTCAGTTCCTTTCCGCCGACGCTGAGCAGCAGGCGGCCTTCGAGGACCATGTTGAACTCCTGCCCGTCGTGCGTGTTGTAGTGCATGGGGCGTTCGCCCGGCTCCACGGTGACGATGAAGGGGTCTGCCTTGCGGTCGCGGAATCCGGCGGCCAGGGCCTGGTACTTGTAGACCTTGGTGCGCTCCACGCTGACGCCCTTGCCGGCGCGGGTCACGAAGTAGGTGCTCATCTTGGGTTCTTCGCCGAACATCAGGGCGTCCAGCGCGATGCCGTAGTGGCGGGCTATCTGCTGGAGCATGCTGACGGAGATGTCGTGCTCGCCCGATTCGGCGCGTTCATACTCTTCCTTCGAGATGCCGCAGTCACCGGCCATTTCGTCGGTAGTCAGTTCCATGGCGTCGCGCAGTCCGCGCAGGCGCTCGGCTATTTGTTTAATCTGTTCGTCCACGTTTATTAATGGTTAATGGTTAATGATTATTCGTTCATACACTTGCCTTGATAGCCTTTATGATAGCGGACGTAAATCCGCTGTGATCCAGCTCGTTGATGCCCCGGATGGTATATCCGCCCGGCGTGCACACCTTCTCAATCTCCGTGGCGGGATGCGCGTCGGGATTGTCTTGCAGCAGGGCGGCGGCGCCCATCACGCATTGCGTCACCATCCGGCGGGCGTCCTGTGCCTTGAGGCCCAGTTCGATGCCTGCCTGCGTGGCGGCTTGGATGTATTGCATCACGTAGGCCGTGCCGCACGAGGCGAGGGCGGTGGCGGCGGCCAGCTGGGGTTCGGGCACCCACATCGTGGGGCCGAGGGGGGCGAGGAGGTCCAGCATGAGTTGCCGTTGCCTGGGGTTGGCGGCCAGGCTGGAGACCAGCGTCATGCTTTGCCCGATGGCGGCGGCGGTGTTGGGCACGATGCGGAAGAAGATGGTGTCGGGCACGCGGCCTTGCGGGCATACCGTGGAGAGGTAGTCGAGGATGCTGTTGATGCTGCGTCCGGCCACGACCGAGGCCACCATCAGTCCGTCCCGCAGGGGCAGTTCGGCCAATACCTTGTCCAGCACCCAGGGCTTGACGGCGAGGATGACCAAGTCGGCGTCGCCTGCCGCCTTGACATTGGAGGTGGTGACTTCCAGTCCGGGGATGTCGGCTTGCAGGGCTTGGAGCTTGCCTTCCGAGGGATTGGATACGATGATGTCTTCCGGCTGTACCAAGTTGCCCTGGGCCAGCCCGCGGGCGATGGCGCTGCCCATGTTGCCCGCTCCGATGATGGCTATCTTCATACGTGTCTCATGTTATAGTTATGCCGCAAAAGTACGTTTTTCTGTTTAAAGTTGCAAGGGATGTGCGGCGGATTGTGTATATTTGTCAGCAAAAACCGAAGATTTATGGAAGAAACATTTGATTACAGCCAGGTGCCGAGTTATTTCGTTCATTGCTTCAATGCCCAATGCCCGCGGGCGGGGGAGTGCCTGAGGCAGCTGGCAGGACGCCACGTGACGGCGTTGCACCCTGTGGTGCAGGCGGTCAGCCCGGCGGTGTGGGAGTCCGAAGACCGGGCGTGTGCTTATTTCCATCCCATCCGCCGCGTGCGCATGGCCTGGGGCATGCGGCAAGCTATCGCGAGGCTGCCTTACCGGGAGGGCCAAAGGGTGGTGAGAAAACTGAACCGGATGTTCACCAAGGCGACATTGAACCGCATTTCCCATCACCAACGCCCCCTTTCGCCCGACGAGCAGCAGGTGATTGAATCCATGTTTGCAGAGTATGGGGTGACGGACGGAAATGTGTTCGACCGTGTGGAGATGGGGTATGAGTGGTGAGGTGATGGGGGATGATACGGCGGGTCAGCATGGTTCCACCGCCACTGGAACCGAGTTCCACCGCCACTGGAACTGAGTTCCACCGCCACTGGAACCGGGTTTCACCGCCACTGGAACTATCCTCATTCCGGGGACGATGCAAGAAGCCCCGCCAACCGAGACCGGCTCGGAAGGCGGGGATTCATCATACAATGCTGATTATTAATCGTCTAAATCTTATCCGAAAGCTGGCTTCCCATTGCTTGGGGATTTCGGCTGGTGTGCCAGAAGAGATGTATTCTTATTGTATCATCCGCC
>CALUOW010000121.1 GCA_944322365.1 uncultured Bacteroides sp. | reverse complement strand
CGCCTTTGGCGCCAGATTGCGCAGGAGATGGCTCCCCAGTATCCCGAAGTGACCACCGACTACATGTTCGTGGACAATGCCGCGATGAAGATGATTCAGGAGCCGCGCTTCTTCGACGTGATGGTGACGGAGAACACCTTTGGCGACATCCTGACGGACGAAGGTTCGGTCATCAGCGGCTCGATGGGTCTCCTTCCTTCGGCTTCTACCGGGGACAGCACGCCCGTCTTCGAGCCTATCCACGGCAGCTGGCCCCAGGCTAAAGGACAGAACATTGCCAACCCCTTGGCGCAAGTCTTGTCCGTTGCCATGCTTTTCGAGCACTTCGGCCTTGCGGAGGAGGGCGCTTTGATTCGCCAAGCCGTAGACGCTTCGCTGGACGCCCATGTACGCACACCGGAAATCCAGGTGGAAAGCGGCGCGAAGTATGGCACGAAGGAAGTGGGGCAGTGGCTTGTGGAGTATATAAATAGATAAGTATGCAAATCGCCAAGAATCTTTTAGACTTAGTAGGCCGTACCCCCTTGTTGGAGCTTGTCGCCTATAGCCGTGCCGAGGGCTTGTCCTGTCCGCTCGTCGCCAAGCTGGAGATGCTCAATCCCAGCGGAAGCGTGAAGGCACGCACCGCCTTCGCCATGGTGGAGGATGCTGAGCGGCGCGGCTTGCTTCGTCCCGGTGCCACGCTCATCGAGCCTACCAGCGGCAATACGGGCATCGGCCTTGCCATGGTGGCTCGTGTCAAAGGCTATCGCCTGCTGCTCACCATGCCTGACACCATGAGCCTGGAGCGGCGTAACCTGCTTCGGGCCTACGGTGCCGAACTGGTGTTGACACCCGGTACGGAGGGCATGGCAGGCTCCGTGGCGAAGGCGGACGAGCTTCGGGCTTCCATCCCCGGTGCTGTCATTCTGGGTCAATTCGACAATCCCGCCAATGCCGACATTCATCTTCGCACTACCGGTGAAGAAATCTGGCAAGACACGGACGGACAGGTGGATGCCTTTGTGGCCGGAGTAGGCACGGGAGGCACCTTGACGGGCGTGGCACGTTCGTTGAAGAAGCATAACCCTCAGGTACATATTGTGGCTGTAGAGCCGGCTTCCTCGCCTGTGCTGGAAGGAGGCAAGGCCGGACCTCATGGCTTACAAGGTATTGGCGCCAACTTCATCCCCGGCAATTATGACGCCTCGGTGGTGGACGAGATTATCCCTGTGAGCGATGCCGACGCTTTCCATGCCGCGCGTCTGTTGGCAGAGCGGGAAGGATTGCTGGCGGGCATCTCGTCCGGTGCCGCGCTTCATGCCGCCCGACTGTTGGCCACCCGTCAGGGGATGGAGGGGAAGCGGATTGTGGCGCTCTTGCCCGATACGGGAGAAAGGTATTTGTCGGCCGGCTTGTTTAATGAATGAATGCAATGAGACAACTGATATTTTTTTCCTGTTTGTTCCTGATGTCTCTCCAGCCTGTTGCTGCCCAGACTTATGAGGAATTGTGCGAACGTGTCGCTACAGCTATTGAACGGGATAGCTTGGCCCAAGCCGAGCAGTATATCCGCCAGGCACTCCGCTTGGATCCTGCCAACGGACGCAATGCGCTTCTCTTTGCCAATTTGGGTACGGTACAGCGTCGTCGGCATCAATATGCGGCGGCTTTGGATTCTTATACGTATGCCTTGAACATGGCTCCGCGCAACTTGCCAATCTTGTTGGATAGGGCGGATCTTTATCTTCAACTGGGGGAGAAGGAAAAGGCGCGCATTGATTATTCTTTGGCCTTGGATTTGGCGCCGGACAATGCCGAGGCTTTGCGGATGCGTGCTTATATTTATTGGGAGCAAGGAGACTATAAGTCTGCCCGCGCCGACTACGAACGCCTGCTGAAGCTCTTTCCGCAAGACTTTGAAGGCCGTTTGGGTTTAGCCATGCTTTGCCAGAAAGAAGCAAAATTAAAGGAGGCTCTTGCCATTCTGGATGCCATGGTGGCAGAGAAGGGCGAAGGCTCTTCCTTGCTGACTGCTCCGCAACATGCAGTGGTTTATGTGGCTCGTGCCGGCGTGCAGCAAGAGGCGGGCAATCTGCCTATGGCTTTGATGGATTTGGAAGAGGCTATTCGCTTGGATGATTCACGTCCCGAAGCCTACTTGATGAGGGGGCAAATCTATTTGGCACGGCAAGAAAAAAAACTGGCACGGGAAGATTTTGAAAAGGCCGTTTCGTTGGGAATCCCTCAGGCGGACGTAGCCGGTTTGCTGCTTCAATGCAAGTAAGTATTGTAGATTTCTTCAATGATTAATTGTTAAAGTTTCTTGTTGCTCCCCCTTTCTGGCATGGTGGTGGCGTATT
Organism: uncultured Bacteroides sp.; assembly: GCA_944322365.1. GTDB lineage: Bacteria > Bacteroidota > Bacteroidia > Bacteroidales > Bacteroidaceae > Bacteroides. The sequence continues at coordinate 4,111 of CALUOW010000121.1, read as the reverse complement.
CCCGCCTATTCCTACTAAAAATAAACCTTGCAAAAGTTGCATAATTAAGAAAAATGTCAGACTTTTGTAAAGTCTTAGAAGTAAAGAGAGCTTTAGCTTTCAGTTTGGAATAACCCTAACCAGTAAAATAAATGAGTGATTTAGAAAACAAAACACAGGAGCAAGAGCCGAAGAAGCGCCCTTACAACCTGCGAGACAAGAAACCTAAGGATGCTGCCTACCGTTCGTTGATACGACCCGAATTGGCAGACGAGTTGTATGACAAGATTTTGAATATCATTGTCGTGCAAAAGAAGTACAGAGACCCCGACTTCTCCGCCAAAGACTTGGCCAAGGAGTTGCAAACCAACACGCGCTATTTGTCCGCCGTGGTCAATTCGCGTTTTGGCATGAACTATTCGTGCCTGCTCAACGAATACCGTATCAAGGAGGCCATGCACCTGCTGACGGACAAGCGTTATGCGGACAAGAATGTGGAGGAAATCAGCACGATGGTAGGTTTTGCCAACCGTCAGTCTTTCTACGCCGCTTTTTATAAGAATGTGGGCGAGACTCCTAACGGATACCGCAAGAGACATCTTGAGCGTAAGAAGTGATGCTGCCTAAGCAGGTCTCCATACACATTTGGAAAGGAATATTCCGGATTCTTTTTTATACGCCGGAATACTCCTTTCCGTTTTTTATAGGCTTGGTGCTTTCCCCTTAACGACTTACTATTATATTTATATGAAGAAACAAATCCTTTCGGCGGCGCTGGTCGCCTCTATGCTTTGTGCTTGTGGTGGCGCGCCGAAAACGCCTGCCGAAACAGACAAATTCGATTATACAGTGGAACAATTTGCTGATTTACAGATTTTGCGCTATCGCGTGCCTGGATTCGAGACATTGACTCTCGACCAGAAGAAGTTAGTCTATTACCTGACGGAAGCCGCCTTGCAGGGGCGCGACATCCTTTTCGACCAAAACGGCAAGTATAACCTCGTCATCCGCCGGATGCTGGAGGCTGTCTATACCGGCTATGCGGGCGACAAAAACTCTGCCGACTTCAAGGCGTTGGAAGTCTACCTGAAGCGTGTGTGGTTCTCCAACGGCATCCACCATCATTATGGCAGCGAGAAGTTTGTGCCCGGCTTCAGCCCTGAGTTCTTCAAGCAAGCCTTGAACGATGTGGATGCGTCGGCCTTGCCTTTGGCCGAGGGGCAGAGCGTGGAGCAATTGTGCGACGAAGTCTTTCCTATTATCTTCGACCCCAAGGTAATGCCCAAGCGCGTTAACCAAGCGGACGGCGAGGACCTGATTCAGACATCGGCCTGCAACTATTACGACGGAGTGACGCAAGAGGAGGCTGAAGCTTTCTACGCCGCCATGAAGGATCCCAAGGACGAAACGCCTGTGTCCTACGGCCTGAACAGCCGCTTGGTGAAGGAAGACGGCAAACTGGTGGAGAAGGTCTGGAAAGTGGGCGGCCTCTACGGACAAGCCATCGAGAAGATTGTCTACTGGCTGAAGCAGGCCGAAGGCGTGGCCGAGACACCCGAACAGAAAGCCGTCATTGCCAAACTGGTAGAGTTTTATGAAACGGGAGACCTGAAAGCATTCGACGACTACGCCATCCTGTGGGTGAAAGACCTTAATTCGCGCGTGGATTTTGTGAACGGTTTCACCGAAACCTACGGCGACCCGTTGGGATTGAAAGCCAGCTGGGAATCCTTGGTCAACTTTAAAGATTTGGAAGCTACGCGCCGCACAGAGTTGATCAGCAGCAATGCCCAGTGGTTCGAAGACCATTCGCCCGTGGACAAGCAGTTCAAGAAAGAGCAAGTGAAGGGCGTTTCCGCCAAGGTCATCACCGCAGCCATCCTGGCCGGCGACCTCTATCCCGCCACGGCCATCGGCATCAACCTGCCCAACGCCAACTGGATTCGTAGCCAATACGGCTCGAAGTCCGTCACTATCGGAAACATTACCGACGCCTATGCCAAGGCTGCCCACGGCAACGGCTTCAACGAGGAATTTGTCATTAGTTCTGAAGAATTGCAGATGATAGACAAATATGCCGACTTGACCGACAACCTGCATACCGACTTGCACGAATGTCTGGGGCACGGTTCGGGCAAGATGGCTCCGGGAGCTGATCCTGATGGATTGAAAGCATACGGATCCACCATCGAAGAGGCGCGCGCCGATCTCTTTGGCCTTTACTACGTGGCCGACCCCAAGCTGGTGGAGTTGGGTTTGCTGCCTGATACTACGGCCTATCACGCTCAATACTATACTTACCTGATGAACGGACTGATGACTCAGCTGGTGCGCATCGAGCCGGGCAACCAGATAGAGGAAGCCCACATGCGCAATCGCCAGCTCATTGCCCGTTGGGTGTATGAGAAAGGCACGCCCGACAAGGTGGTGGAACTGGTGAAGCGGGACGGCAAGACATACGTGCAGATTAACGATTACGGCAAGTTGCGCGCCCTCTTCGGCAAGTTGTTGGCCGAAATTCAGCGTGTGAAGTCCACCAGTGATCTGGCTGCCGCCCGCGACTTGGTGGAGAATTATGGCGTCAAAGTAGACCCTGCCTTGCATGCCGAGGTATTGGAGCGGTACAAGAAGTTGAACTTGGCTCCCTACAAGGGTTTTGTCAATCCCAGATACGAGGTCGTGACGGATGCCGATGGCAACATCACCGACGTGACCGTCAGCTACGACGAGGGCTATGCCGAACAGATGTTGCGCTACAGCCGCGACTACGCCACGCTGCCCGTGCGCAATTGATTGAAGCATCTCTTATCTGATTATTGATTCACAGAGATATGTTGCTTTATTTTTCTTTATCCAAATAAAGTGTTACTTTAGTCGGACTAAAGCGCTGCTTTATCCGCATTAAAGTAACGCTTTATTCAGACTAAAGGAAAAAATAAAGTGATGATTGTGCATTCAATGCTAAATTTCCCGACAATGGATTTACACGAACAACTAAAAGACATCAAAACCCAGTTCCGTCTGGCTATGAACGGCGCCGTGTCGCAAAGCATGCGCGAGAAGGGATTGGTGTATAAACTGAATTTCGGCGTGGAACTGCCCCGCATCAAGCAGATTGCCGCCCGCTACGAGAAGAACCACGACCTGGCTCAGGCGCTTTGGAAGGAAGACATCCGCGAGTGCAAGATCCTGGCCGGCCTGTTGCAACCTGTGGAAACTTTTTATGCGGAAATAGCTGACATCTGGGCAGAGAGCATTCGCAACATCGAGATAGCCGAGCTGACCAGCATGAATCTTTTCTGCCACCTGCCTTATGCGCCCGCCAAGTCCTTGCAATGGATAGCCGACGAGCGCGAGTATGTCCAAGTATGTGGTTTTCTCACTGCCGCCCGCTTGCTGATGCAGAAAGGCGATGTGGACGAACGCGCCGAAAACGAGTTGTTGGATCAGGCTGTTGCCGCCTTCCTGGCCGGCCCCTACCACGTGCGCAATGCCGCCGCAGCCGTCATTCGCCGCTATATGCAGCACAGCGAGGAACATGCCTTCCGTATGTGCCGCCGGGTGGAGGCGATGAAGGATTCGACTTCGCCGGACGAGCAGTTGCTCTACAGTTTGGTGAAAGAAGAGACTGGTAAAATGGACTGATAAATATGGATATACAACAAGCCTGCTCTTGAACGTTTAAGGGCAGGCTTGTTTGCGTTTAGGAGTGTAGGTATGGGAGTTCCTTTCTGAAATGGGGCGACCCGCATAACTATGATTTAATGATAAACACCGGGGAACATGCGTATAGCGATATAGTTAAAATAGTTTAAAGACGCATATATATAAGGTTACATTCTATCTCTATTTTTACTAATTTTGCCCACTCAAACAGGAATATAGAAAGTGCAATATGGAAATTTACATCGTCTGTTACAAGAATAAAATTCACGATTTCCACACATGGGGTGCAGCGGCTTTGATTTAGCCGTTGGCATCTTTCCTATTACTATATTCACTCGATAATTATAACATAATCAAAGTAACTTATGAGCAAAAAGAAAAGGCTCATAGGGCTGTTGTGCATTACAGTCCTATGCAGCCAGGGTTTGTGTGCCCAAACTCGACAAATGGGCATAGAGGAACTGTT
>CALUOW010000120.1 GCA_944322365.1 uncultured Bacteroides sp. | reverse complement strand
TAAACGCAGCCTAAGTTTAAACTTTCCGCTAGGACTATGGAAGTTTTAGCCTGCACTCGGCAAGATTTTCCCTTGGACATGAAACGAATTAAACCTGAATTAGCAGCTTGATGCTGAACAATTGATTATGAAGATAAGATTACTGTTGTTGGGAGCCGCTTGGGCGGTGTCCTTCCCCCTTTGGGCCGGAGAGGCCGACACCTTGCGTACGGTGCAGATGGACGAAGTCGTCGTGGTGGCCGCGCCCAAAGAGACCCGCGCCCTGCGCGAACTCCCCGTTGCTTCCACCCGATTGACCCAAACGCAGATGCGCGCCAAGCAGGTGACGGGCATCAAAAGCCTGACCGCTCTGATTCCCAATCTGTTTATCCCCGATTATGGCTCGCGCCTGACGACGGCAGTCTACATCCGTGGCATTGGTTCGCGCATCAACACCCCTGCCGTCGGCCTGTATGTGGACAATATCCCCTACATAGACAAGTCTGCTTTCGACTTCAACTACGCCGACATCGAGCAGGTGGAAGTATTGCGCGGCCCGCAAAGCATGCTCTATGGGCGCAACACCATGGGCGGCCTCATCAAAGTGCAAACCAAATCCCCCTTCACCTACCAAGGCACCGACATACGCCTTGGAGCTGCGACATACGGCGACTACAACGCCTCGCTGACCCACTACCACCGCATCTCCAGCCGCTTTGCTTTCTCGGCGGGAGGCTTCTACGAGCACGGCGGTGGCTTCTTCAAGAACAGTTACAAGGACAACGAACGCATCGACCGCAGCGATGCCGGCGGAGGCCGCTTGCACGCTATGCTGCTGCCCATGGACAATCTGAAGTTGGACCTGAACATCAGCTATGAATACAGCGACCAAGGCGGCTATCCCTACTACTACCTTGGTCCCGTGGAACCAACCAAGGCTTCGGAAGACTTGAACGAATACGAAGGGCGCATCGCTTATAATGACCCCAGCGGCTATTGGCGCAGCCTGCTGAACGGAGGATTGAACATCGAATGGCACACGGCCGCCTTCACCGCCAGTTTCATCACCGGCTACCAACGCCTCAAAGACCGCATGGACATGGACCAGGATTTCAGCCCCCGCGACATATTTACCCTGACGCAGAAACAACGCTCCAACACATTGAGCGAAGAAATTGTGCTCAAATCCAATCCCGGCCGCCGCTGGCAATGGACCACGGGCGCCTTCGGCTTTTACCAATGGCTGGAAACTTCGGCTCCCGTCCTCTTTAAAAGGCAGGGCATCGAACAACTGATTGAGGACAACGCCAACGCCTCCTTCCCCACCTCGCCGCAAGCCCCGCAGATGAGCCTCAGCATCCACAACGACCGCCTGCTGATTGGGGGCGACTTCTCTACCCCCCAAATGAGCGGCGCCATCTATCATCAAAGCACTTGGAACGACCTACTTTTCCCCGGCCTTTCGTTCACTGCCGGTTTGCGCCTAGACTACGAGAAAATGTGGTTGGACTATGCCTCCGTGGCCGATCCCTTGCGTTTCGGCTTCTCCTTTGCCATGGGGGCGATGCAACTGGAGGATCCTGACATGCAAGCCCTTTCCGCCCTGACGGGAAAGATGCGCCACGACTACCTGCAATTGTTACCCAAGTTCTCCCTGCAATATGAGTGGAGCCGCGACAACAACGTCTACTTGACCGTGGCCAAAGGATACCGTTCCGGAGGATACAACATACAGATGTTCAGCGATTTGGTACAGTCCAATTTTATCAATGGCATGAAGACAGCCATGGAAGAGAGCGACCTCCTGGCCTCCATCGCCCCCATGGTTTCCGCCATGATGCCCGAAGCAGACATCGACGTGGAAGGCACGGCCCTCTATCGCCCCGAATATACGTGGAGTTACGAAGCAGGCACGCACCTGACCCTGTGGCAGGGCCGCCTGACCGCCGACGTGGCAGCCTTCCTGATGCAGACGCGGGACCAGCAACTGTCCCAATTCTCCGAAAACGGCATGGGGCGCGTCACCCGTAACGCCGGTCGCAGCCGCAGCATGGGCGCCGAGGCCAGCGTGACAGCCCTCCTGACTGACGATTTGACGTTGAACGCCGCTTACGGATACACGGATGCCACCTTCCGCAACTACCTGACGGTGGGCGGCGATGGCGAGGCAGTGAACTTGCGCGGACGGACCGTCCCCTTCATTCCCCGCCACACGCTGAACGTAGGCGGCCAATACGTCTTCCGCCTGAAACCACGGAAGCTCTTCGACCGCATTGTACTTAATGCCGACTACAACGCCGCCGGCCGTATCTATTGGACCGAAGAGAATACAGCCAGTCAACCTTTCTACGGCACGCTCAATGCCCGCCTCAGCCTAGAAAAAGGACAGGGAACCGTGGCACTCTGGGTGCGCAATGCGTTCGACAAGGACTACGCCTCGTTCTATTTCGAGAGCATGGGCCATCGCTTCATGCAACGCGGACGTCCTCTGCAAGCAGGCATCGAATTGCGCTGCCGGTTCTGAAACAACGCTCCCATCCGCCTTATGCGCTCCCGCTCTCCGGCGCATCTATCCCCCGCTCGCTGCTGATATATCCCCCGCCGACGGCTCATCTATCGGCAGCGAGCGGGGGATAGATGAGCCGTCGGCGGCGTTACAAGCCTTGCCGGAGAACCTTTCTGGCAGGCTTCGCTTCCGTTAAATACAGGTATTCCGACCGAGAAGGAAACAGTTTTTCGGCATTCAACGGCATTTTCCTTCCCAAAAGTCTTCTATCTTAAAAACAAAACGCTATATTTGTGGGGCATTAACCCTAAAACCCCTACGAATATGAAAGAAGCAGAAGACAAAAGCAGACTGGTGGAGGTATTCTCCGGCTCTCTGTGGGAAGCCGAGTTGGTGAAAGGCTTGCTGAAAGATCGCGGCATTTCTTCGAGCATACGCGACGGCCTGCTGGCCAACGGCGTCCTGCCGGAAACGATGCTGAGCGTCGCCCTCGAAGTGAATGAAGCGGATTATGAGCCTGCCATGGACGTCATCCGCGAACGCAACCGCCAAACCCAAGGCGAGTAAAAGGCGTATGGAGCACTTCTCTCCTTTCGCACGCATCGTCGTCAAGGTGGGCAGCAACGTGCTGACCCGCCCTGACGGCACATTGGACGTGACCCGCATGTCGGCGCTGGTGGACCAAGTGGCCGACTTGCGGCGTGCCGGCATCGAAGTTGTCCTAGTATCGTCCGGCGCGGTGGCTTCGGGGCGCAGCGAAATCCGCCCCCTCCGCAGGCTGGACAGCGTGGACCAGCGCCAGTTGTTTTCTGCCGTGGGCCAAGCCAAACTCATCAACCGCTACTATGAGTTGTTCCGCGAGCATGACATCCCCGTGGGTCAGGTGCTGACCACCAAAGAGAGCCTCGCCACGCGCCGCGACTACCTGAACCAGCGCAACTGCATGACCGTCATGCTAGAGAACGGCGTCTTGCCTATAGTGAATGAGAATGATACGATTTCCGTATCCGAACTGATGTTCACCGACAACGACGAATTATCCGGCCTCGTAGCCGCCATGATGGACGCGCAAGCCCTCATCATCCTCAGCAACGTGGACGGCATCTACGACGGCCCGCCCTCGGATCCCGCCTCCCGCCTCATCCCCGAAGTCTGTCCCTGCAACGACCTCTCCGGCTACATCCAGGCATCCCGCTCCAGCTTCGGGCGCGGCGGCATGCTGACCAAGACCGGCATCGCCCGCCGAGTGGCCGACGAAGGCATCACGGTCATCATCGCCAACGGCCGACGAGACCATGTGCTGACGGAAATCCTGCGGAATGAAGCACTAAGAATGACAGATGAAGAATCCTCGACGGAAGCCACGCATTCTTCCTTAAGTTATACCCGCTTTGTCCCCTCGTCCCGTCCCGTGTCGGGCATAAAGAAATGGATTGCCCACAGCGGAGGCTTTGCCAAGGGCGTCTTGCACGTAAACCGGCAGACGACCGAGGTTCTCTTGTCCGACAAGCCCGCCAGCATCCTGCCCGTGGGCCTCACGGCAGTAGACGGCGACTTCGAGAAAGACGACATCGTTCGCATCGTCGGCCCGGATGGCCAATCCCTTGGCGTGGGCAAAGCCAACGGCCCGTCCGCCGAAGCTCGCGAACAGATGGGCAAACACGGGCAAAAACCGATTGTGCATTATGATTATCTCTATATAGAATAAAGGAATATGGACTTAGAACAAACCCTTTCCGCAGTCCGCGATGCAGGCAGGCGCCTGTTGGCCGTGGACGATGCGAAAATCAACGATATATTGCGCGCCGTGGCCGACAAAGCCTTGGAGCAAGCCCCTTTCATCCTGTCCGAGAACCGCAAGGACCTGGAACGAATGGATCCTGAAAACCCCAAGTACGACCGCCTACGCCTGACCGATGCCCGCTTGCAGGAGATTGCCTCCGGCTTGCGCCACGTCGCCTCCCTACCCTCGCCCCTAGGCCGTGTGCTTAAAGAGCGCACCTTGCCCAACGGCTTGCACCTGCGGCGCGTCAGCGTGCCTTTCGGCGTCATCGGCATCATCTACGAGGCACGACCCAATGTCAGTTTCGACGTCTTCTCGCTCTGCCTGAAGGCGGGTAGCGCCTGCGTATTGAAAGGCGGGAGCGATGCCGACTGCTCCAACCGAGCCATTGTTTCCCTCATCCACGACGTGCTGCGTTGCTTCGGTCTGGATACCCGCTTGGTGGAACTTCTGCCTTCCGACCACGAGACCACTGCCCGCCTGCTCCGTGCCGACCGTTACGTGGATTTGCTCATACCCCGTGGCAGCAACCGCCTGATTCAATTCGTCAAGCAGAACGCCACCGTCCCCATCATCGAGACCGGTGCGGGCATCTGCCACTGTTACTTCGACCGGGCAGGAGACACCGCCATGGGCGCCGCCATCGTCAACAATGCCAAAACGCGCCGCGTCAGCGTGTGCAACGCCTTGGATTGCCTCTTGATACACGCCGACCGCCTGGCCGACTTACCCTCACTCTGCGCCCCCTTGCAACAGAGCAATGTCCTGGTCTATGCCGACGAGCCGGCTTTGGCTGCCTTGTCCGGCCACTACCCGCCTTCTCTGTTGCAGCCCGCCACGGCAGACAACTACGGCACAGAGTTCCTGGACTACAAGATGGCTATCCGTACCGTCGCTTCCTTGGATGAGGCATTGAATCATATCCGCCGCTACGGTTCCCGCCACAGCGAATCCATCGTGACGGACGACCGCGTATGCGCCGACCGCTTCCTGCGCGAGGTGGATGCAGCCTGCGTTTATCACAATGCGCCGACCTCCTTCACCGACGGCGGCCAGTTCGGCCTTGGGGCGGAGATAGGCATCAGCACCCAAAAACTGCACGCACGCGGTCCGATGGCACTGGAAGAGATTACTACCTACAAGTGGCTTATCGAGGGGGACGGACAAACGAGAAATTAATTAATCACCCAATAATCTACACAGAACGACATGAAGAATTTTACTTGCGTGCAGGACATCGGCAATCTGAAAACTGCACTGGACGAAGCCTTCGAAATCAAGAAAGATCGCTTCAAGTATGTGGAACTGGGACGCAACAAGACGCTCCTGATGATATTCTTTAACTCCAGCCTGCGCACCCGCCTCAGCACCCAAAAGGCGGCCCTCAACCTGGGCATGAACGTCATTGTGCTGGACATCAACCAAGGCGCCTGGAAGCTGGAGACCGAGCGCGGCGTCGTCATGGACGGCGACAAGCCCGAACATCTGCTGGAGGCCATCCCCGTCATGGGCTGCTATTGCGACCTTATCGGCGTGCGCTCTTTTGCCCGCTTTGAGAACCGAGATTACGACTACAACGAAGTCATCCTCAACCAGTTCATCCAATACTCCGGCCGGCCCGTCTTCTCCATGGAGGCCGCCACGCGCCATCCCTTGCAGAGCTTTGCAGACCTCATCACCATCGAGGAGTACAAGAAGAAAGCCCGCCCCAAAGTGGTCATGACTTGGGCGCCCCATCCGCGTCCGTTGCCACAGGCCGTGCCCAACTCCTTTGCCGAATGGATGAACGCCACGGATTACGACTTTGTCATTACCCACCCGGAAGGCTATGAACTGGATCCGAAGTTCGTCGGTCGTGCCCGTGTGGAATACGACCAGATGAAAGCCTTCGAAGGAGCCGACTTCGTCTACGCCAAGAGTTGGGCTGCCTATACGGGCGACAACTACGGCCAAGTGCTCAGCAAAGACCGTGCATGGACCGTCAGCGACCGCCAGATGGCCGTCACCAACAATGCCTACTTCATGCACTGCCTGCCCGTGCGCCGCAACATGATTGTGACGGACGACGTGATAGAAAGCCCGCAGTCCATCGTCATCCCCGAAGCAGCCAACCGCGAAATATCGGCCACCGTCGTGCTGAAGCGGCTGCTGGAGAGCTTGTAAAGAATTTAGTTGGCGAGGGAACAAGTTAACAAGGCTACAAGGAGA
>CALUOW010000119.1 GCA_944322365.1 uncultured Bacteroides sp. | reverse complement strand
AAGCGCTGAAACCCAGCCCAGAAGAGAGTTTTGGACCTCCCGGCCAACCCATAATAACGAACTATGACTAAAGCCTTGTTTTTCGACATCGACGGTACGCTGGTCAGCTTCCGGACGCACCGCATCCCCGACTCCGCCCTCGAAGCCATCGCCGCTGCCAAGCAGCGCGGTATCCGCGTGTTCATCGCCACGGGACGCTCGCAGGCCGAAGCGCTGATGAAGAGCATAAGCCAACTACGGGAACGGGGACTGATTGACGGCTACGTCACCATGAACGGCGCCTACTGCTTTGTGGGCGACAAAGTCATCCACCACAACGCTCTTCCCGCCAACGAGGCCCGCCGTGCGCTGGAGTATTGCGCGGAGACGGGAGTAGCCTGCTCGGTGGTGGACGAACGGGACATTTTCATCGTCCAGCCCAACGAACTGGTGCGCCAAATCTTCAACGAATACCTGAACGTCGAAGTCCTGCCCGTCATCCGTATAGACGATGCCTTGCGCCTTCGCGACGTCTACCAGTTGTCGCCTTTCGTCACCGAGGAGCAAGAGGACAAGTTGCGTGCATGCGTCCCCCACTGCGAAATCAGCCGTTGGCATCCCGCCTTCGTAGACATTACCGCCCTAGGCAACACCAAGCAGCTGGGCATCGACCTGATATGTAAGCATTTCGACATCGATGTGGCCGAGGCCATAGCTTTCGGAGACGGCGGCAACGACATCCCCATGCTTCGCCATGCGGGTATCGGCATCGCCATGGGCAACGCCAACGACACGGTGAAGGCGGCAGCAGACTACGTGACAACCTCTGTGGACGAGAACGGCATCGCCCACGCCTTGCAACACTTCGGTCTGATATGAAGTTCCAGCCCGACAGCAGCAACCACGAGTTCCGGCAGGCGCTGGAACTAGTGAAATATACCCGCCAGTCGCTCTTTCTGACGGGCAAGGCGGGCACGGGCAAATCGACCTTCCTGCGCTACATCTGTGACAACGTAAAGAAGAAGCACGTCGTCCTAGCCCCCACGGGCATTGCCGCCATCAACGCAGGGGGGAGCACGCTGCACAGTTTCTTCCGCCTGCCCTTCCATCCCCTGCTGCCGGATGACCCTAACCTGAGCCTGCAACGCGGACGTATCCACCAGTTCCTGCACTACACCAAGCAGCAGCGCAAGTTGCTGGAGGAACTGGAGCTTATCATCATTGACGAGATTTCGATGGTGCGGGCGGACATCATCGACGCCGTGGACCACATCCTGCGGGTCTACTCGCACAACCTCCGCCAACCCTTCGGCGGCAAACAATTGCTGCTGGTGGGCGATGTCTACCAACTGGAGCCGGTGGTAAAGAGCGACGAGCGGGAGATACTGAACCGCTTCTATCCCAATCCATTTTTCTTCTCGGCGCGCGTATTCAGCCAAATTGATTTGGTATCCATCGAATTGCAAAAGGTATACCGCCAACGCGACACGGCTTTTGTCTCCGTACTGGACCATATTCGCCACGCCACGCTGACCGATGCCGACCTACAGACGCTCAATGCCCGCTGCGGCACACAGGTGGAAGACTCGGAAACAGATATGTACATCACGCTGGCCACACGGCGCGACACGGTGGACTACATCAACGATCGTAAGTTGGACGAACTACCCGGCGAGGCTGTCGTTTTTCAAGGGAAAGTGGAGGGTGATTTCCCCACAAGCAGCCTGCCCACCACACGCGACCTCGAACTGAAGCCCGGCGCGCAAATCATCTTTGTCAAGAACGACCCGGATCGCCGCTGGGTGAACGGCACCATAGGCGTGGTCAGCGGCTTCGGCACGACGGACGACCTGCTCTACGTCATCACCGACGACGGCCATGAATGCGACGTGCGGCCGGAATCGTGGCGCAACATCCGCTACAAGTATGATGAAGAAAAGAAAGAAATAACCGAAGAGGTACTGGGGACGTTCACGCAGTATCCGGTGCGTCTGGCATGGGCCATCACCATCCATAAGAGCCAGGGGCTGACCTTCAGCCGCGCCGTGGTAGACTTGAGCGGCGGAGCTTTCGCAGGCGGGCAGACCTACGTGGCCTTGAGCCGCTGCACCTCGCTGGAAGGATTGCAACTGCGCGCGCCCCTTCGCCGGAGCGACGTGTTTGTGCGGCCGGAGATTACGCATTTCGCACAGAAGTTCAACAATCCGCAAGCTATCGACCGCGCTTTAAAGGAGGCTCAGGCGGACATCCAGTATGCAGAGGCAGCCCGTGCGTTCGACCGTGGGGACTTCGAGGCGTTCCTGCCGGCTTTCTTCAAGGCCATCCATGCACGCTACGACATCGAGCAGCCTGCCGCCCAACGCCTCATCCGCCGCAAGCTAAACATCATCAACCGCCTGCGCCAAGAGAACCAGCGTCTGCGTCAAGAGGCAGTGGAAAAAGAAAAATCATTGGTGAAATATGCACGCGAGTACATCCAGATGGGCGACGAATGTCTCCGCCTAGAAATGAAGGACGCGGCAATGCGGAATTATGAGAAGGCCGTGGCACTTTGCCCCAAGTTCAAAGAAGCGTGGACGAAGATTCGGAAGTTGGAGAAGGAAATGAGGGCAACCACACCAAAATAATTACAGATTAAGCAAAAGTCCGTATCTTTGAAGCATGAATACATTCCCTTATTTTTCAGAAGTGAACGATCCACGTGTAAGTGGACGTTGTATGCACCTATTGCCAGACATATTAATGATAGGCTTGTGTACCTACTTGACAGGCGGAACAGATTACGTTGATATGCACTTGTTCGCTAAGGAGCGTGGCTCCGCACTAGGCGATATGCTCTCGTTGCCCAACGGTGCGCCATCGGATGACACATTCCGCCGTGTGTTCAAGCGTATTAAACCAGAAGAACTGGAACATTGCCTCACCTCTTGTGGGAAATCCATCTTGGATGATTTGTCTGAGAAACGACTTGTCATAGACGGCAAGAAACAGCACGGCACGTCTCCCACTTCCCGTGGGAACAAAGCCTTGTAAGAGGGCATTGGAGCATTGAAAACCAGCTTCATTTGCATATGGATATCACATTCAGGGAGGATGCTTGCAGAGCAAGGAAAGGATTCGCTTCACAGAACCTGTCTGTCCTTAGGAAGGTTGCGCTACACATTATATCAGGACAAAAAGACAGGTTAAGCAAAAAGAAGAGGCTTTACAAGGCTGCTTTAGACATCAAGTACCTAAAAAACTTCTGGAATTTTGATGCGTTTGCCCTGCTTCAAGCACCATTACAGCGTGCCGAAGGAGTATATCGGCAAACGCGTGGATATCGTATATGACGCGGAGACGCTGGAAATCTTCCACGGCCTCAGGCATGTGGCCACGCATCACCGCGACGACACGCCTTACGGCTACACGCAGAAAGCCTCGCACAACCTGCCCGGCCTTCACCGAAAGCCTCTCGTCGACCTTCGCCGAAGCGGCCACGCCGGACAGTTTCCTTAACTGGCTGCTTTCCCGCGAATGGGACTACCGCTCGGAAGCGGCCATACAAAGGCTCATAAGGGGCTTGACCGCAACTAGATGGAACGGCTGGCTTCCCTGGAGTTCGGCCGGCTGGGTTTGATGTTGCAAAGATAATGATTTGCCGGTAATATCGCGCCGTCCGCAGGGTATTTATGTGCAAGGCATCGTGTACTCCTCCTCAATCATATTCAGCATCTTCAACGTCGCTTTGATGGCCGCCTCCGTCTGGTCGGCGTCCAGCCCGCGGGTGCGGAAGACGCGGCCCCGGAAGCTCCAGGTGATGACCGTCTGCACGAAGGCATCCGTGCGCCCGCCGGGAGGGATGGAGACGGCGTAGTTGGTCAGCATGGGGAAGTCGCGGCCCAGCGTCACCTTGTAGACTTTGCGCAGGGCGCGGACAAAGGCGTCGTACTGGCCGTCGCCGCTGGAATTCTCCTCGTATTCCTTGCCGTTGATTTCCATCTTGAGCGTGGCCATGGGCTTCAGCCCGTAGGCAAGGTTGACGATGTAACTCTTCAGCTTGACGCGCTCGCTGCGGACGTCGTGCTTCAGGACGTCGGAGACGATGTAGGGCAGGTCTTCCTGCGTCACCAGTTCTTTCTTATCGCCCAGCTCGATAATGCGTTCGGTCACCTTGCGCATGGATTCCTCGTCCAGTTCCAGGCCCAGGTCTTCCAGGTTCTTGCGGATGTTGGCCTTGCCCGAGTTCTTGCCCAAGGCATACTCGCGCTTACGGCCGAAGCGTTCGGGCAGGAGGTCGTTGCAATAGAGGTTGCTCTTGTTGTCGCCGTCGGCATGGACGCCCGCCACTTGGGTGAAGACGTTCTCGCCTACGATGGGTTTGTTCGGGGGAATGACCACGCCGCTGTACGACTCCACCACGCGGCTCACGTCGTTCAGCCGGCTCTCGTCGATGCGTGTCACCGCCTCGAAGTGGTCCTTCAGGATGGCCTGCACGGAGGCGAGCGGTGCGTTCCCGGCCCGCTCCCCCAGGCCGTTGATGGTGGTGTGCAAGCCCCGGCATCCGCTCAGCACGGCGGCGAGGACGTTGGAGACGGCCAGGTCATAGTCGTTGTGCGCGTGGAAGTCGAAGTGCGTGCCGGGATAGCGCTTCAGCATCTTGCGCATGTACTCGATGACTTGCAAGGGGTTCAGTATGCCCAACGTGTCGGGCAGCATGAAGCGGCGGACGGGACTGTCCTTCAATCCCTCCATCAGTTGGAACACATAGTCCGGGGAATCTTTCATGCCGCCGCTCCAGTCCTCCAAGTAAACGTTCGCCTCCATGCCTTGTTCCTGGGCATAATCCAGCACGCGGCGTATGTCGTCGATGTGCTCTTCCGGCGTCTTCTTCAGTTGATACCGGCAATGTTTCAGCGAGCCCTTGCACAGGAGGTTGATGACGCGGCATCCGGTGGCCCGTATCCAGTCGACGGACTGGTGCCCGTCCACGAAGCCCAAGACTTCGACGCGGGACAAGAGGTCGCGCCTTGCCGCCCAGTCGCATATCATGCGGACAGCCTGCGACTCGCCTTCGGATACGCGGGCCGATGCCACCTCCACGCGGTCCACCTTCAGTTCCTCCAGCAGGAGGCGGGCAATCATCAGCTTCTCGTGGGGCATGAAGGACACGCCGCTGGTCTGCTCGCCGTCGCGCAGGGTGGTGTCCATTATTTCTATTACGGGATGTGTCATCTGTGTGCTAATTCGTATTCAGCTATCTTGTTCTTGCTCTCCACCAGGAAGTCGATGTCGTCCAGCCCGTTCATCAGGCAATGCTTCTTGTAGGCGTTGATGTCGAAGCGTTCGCTGCGGCCGGTGGAAAGGTTGGTAACGGTCTGATTAGGCAGGTCCACACGCACCTCGGCCTTGGGATTGGCGGCGATGGTGTCGAAGAGTTCTTGCAAGAAAGGCTCGCTCACCACGACGGGCAGGACGAAGTTGTTCAGCTCGTTCTGCTTGTGGATGTCGGCGAAGAAGCTGGAGATGACCACGCGGAAGCCATAGCCTGCCAACGCCCAGGCGGCATGTTCGCGGCTGCTGCCCGAACCGAAGTTCTTGCCCGCCACGAGGATGCAGCCGCTATACGTGGGATTGTTCAGCACGAAGTCCGTGTTCAGCGTGCCGTCGGGATGATAACGCCAGTCGCGGAAGAGGTTGTCGCCAAAGAAACGTTCGTCCCTCGTCGTGGCTTTCAGGAAGCGGGCGGGGATGATTTGGTCAGTATCTACGTTCTCCAAAGGCAGGGGAACGCAAGTGGAGGTGATGATGTCGAATTTCTGTTTCATAGTTCTACATTGTTGGTTGGCACACAGATACCATTATTCATGTATTGTATCATTATATCAGTTCACGTGGGTCGGTAATCACTCCCGTCACGGCGGCAGCGGCAGCCGTCAGCGGACTGGCCAGCAGCGTGCGCGAGCCGGGGCCTTGACGGCCTTCGAAGTTGCGGTTGCTGGTGGACACGGCATACTTGCCCGCAGGCACCTTGTCGTCGTTCATGGCCAGGCAGGCCGAGCAGCCGGGCTGACGTATCTCGAAGCCTGCCTCCTCCAGCACCTTATCCAGCCCCTCGGCCTTAATCTCGTCCAGCACCATCCACGAGCCGGGGACGAGCCAGGCAACCACGTGGTCGGCCTTGCGGCGTCCCTTGACGATGGAGGCAAAGGCGCGGAAGTCCTCAATGCGGCCGTTGGTGCAGGCGCCCAGGAACACGTAGTCTATCTTCTTGCCCAGCAAGGGTTCGCCCGGACGGAAGCCCATGTAGTCCATCGACTTCAGGAAGGAGGCCTGCGCCGCCTCGCCCATGCCGTCCAAAGTAGGAATGGAGCGGGTGATGCCCGTGCCCATGCCAGGGTTGGTGCCGTAAGTAATCATCGGCTCGATATCCTTCGCATCGAAGCGCACTTCCTTGTCGAAGACAGCATCGTCGTCGCTCTTCAACGTGCGCCAGTAAGCCAATGCCTTGTCCCACGCCTCGCCTTTCGGGGCGTAATCCCTGCCTTTAATATATTCAAAGGTCGTCTCGTCGGGTGCCACCATGCCGCCGCGCGCGCCCATCTCGATGGAGAGGTTGCAGAGGGTGAGCCGACCCTCCATGCTGAGAGAACGTACCGCCTCGCCCGCATACTCCACGAAGTAGCCCGTGGCGCCGCTGGTGGTCATCTGCTGCATCATGTAGAGGGCGAGGTC
>CALUOW010000118.1 GCA_944322365.1 uncultured Bacteroides sp. | reverse complement strand
TATTATGCGGCAATACTCCACTGTTTTTTTAACCAATCCCCGCATTTTCCAAGCAAACATGCCGGACAGGGGCACGCAGGGAGAAGGGAAAAATCTCCGCAAGCCGGGGAAATCCGTTGCCGGACTGTCGATGGAAGTTTCAGTGGAACGCGCGCGCGAGGGAGCCATGCGTGTCAATTTTCGCTTCCCCCGCTTGTGCTGTCATTCCGAGTGGCAGCGAAGGGTCTCCTGAACGTCTTTCGCCGGCGAGGAGTCCTCCGCTTGCGCTCGAAGCATCTTCTAAGAAGGAAGGCTGTATGCCAGATGTCTTTTTGTGGAGTGGGGAAGCATCTATTATTGTATGCTATGTGAAAATAAATTATTGATACAAACCGAATGTTAAATCAATAATTTATTACTAATTCGTAATATTTTTAGACAAAAAACGGGTGATTTCCTCGTCGCCGCCCGCCTTTCGCATTTTCCACCGCTCAGAGCCACGAAGGCTTTTTAGATGATTATCCACCCGTCTAAGCCCCTGAAAATTCGGGAAATGGGCTGATTTTCCTCTTCAACTTCGTTATCCCTTCGTTACCCCTCCTATTCCCCTCCTATTCCTCTCCTATTTCCCTCCTATTTCGGGCCTATCTAGAAGGGGTGATTTATCAGTCCGGGAATGATTGAGGTGAAAGCGAGTGGCGATTAAGTATTTGTTATTTACAGTATATTTTGTATCGTATTAAATATTTTCAATGCGCGACATGCTTCGTGTTTAGGCACGACAATTCATTCCCATCTGCGAGGGAATGCAGATAAAAGGGGGCGATTGCCACGCGCGCTTTGGCGCCGGCGGGCATCGAGTGGTTGCCGGTCGGGAGCATCGGCCACCCCTTTTAACAGTTTCAGCGCGCGACGGCGATGGCCAGCAGCAGTCCGAGGAAGAGCATGTTGCGCGAGGTTTCGCCGAGGATGAGGTTCAGCCGTTCGCCTTGGCGGATCTGGCAAAGGTGGCGGAAAGTGGTGAGGTGTAAATATAGATATACGCACGGCGCCCAGATGAACTCCAGCCACGTGAGGCGCCCGGTGAAGACCAGCGGTACGCAGAGCAAGACGGCGGCGATGCCGAGCGCAAGGTAGAATTGGCGGCCGAAGCGCGGACCGAAGCGCACGACGAGGGTGCGTTTGCCGCTGATGCGGTCTTGCTCGACATCGCGGTAGTTGTTGATGGTCAGCAGCGTATTGATGGAGAGGCCGCTCACCAAGGCAAGTATCCATGCGTCGGCGCAGAGGATGCTGCCGCCCATGACATAGTAGGTGCCGACGACGGGCACGATGCCAAAGAAGAGGAGCACCAACACGTCGCCCCAACCCCGGTAGGAGAGGGCGGTGGTGTAAAGAAACGCAAATATCAGGCAGACGATGCCGACGGCTACGAGTTCCCATCCCCCGTAGGTGAGGTTCGGGCGCGCGAGCCACAAGACGCCCAGTCCGCACACGACGGCAAGGCTCATGACTGTGCCGATGCCGGCGCGCATGGCGCGTGGCGTGAGCCATCCTTCGGCCGTGGCACGGGCGGGTCCGAGCCGGTCGGGACGGTCGGTCCCTTTCAGGAAATCATATAAATCGTTGATAAGGTTGGAGGCGATTTGCATCAGCATGGCAAAGGCAAGGCAGCCAAGCGCGAGGTCGGTGCGGAAGAGGTGGTTGCCTTCGGCCAAGCCTGCGCCCAGCATGACGGGGATGAGGGCGGCTGTGAGGGTCTTGGGGCGGGCGGCGAGGAGCCAGGGTTTCACTTTATTCATTTTCTTCTAAACTTCTAGACTTCTAATTTCTATGCTCGTACATTCGTTCGTAATATTTGATATATTCTCCGCTTGTCACCTGTTTCACCCAAGGTTGGTGGTTGAGGTACCACTCGATGGTGCGCACGATGCCGACGTCGAACGTCGTTTGGGGCGTCCAGCCGAGGTCGTGCTGTATTTTGGCGGGGTCGATGGCGTAGCGTTGGTCGTGTCCGAGCCGGTCGGCCACGAAGGTGATGAGCGTGTCGTCCATCCACGTGAGGTCGATGCTTCCGTCTGCTGCCAATGGTTTGTGCTTCAGTGCGTTGCGGTATTCGGGACGAGTTTCCATCAGTTGGCGCATGGTACTGATGACGAGTCGGACGATTTCGAGGTTGGTCCGCTCGTTGTGCCCGCCGACGTTGTAGACTTCGCCATCGCGCGCTTGGTGCAGCACGAGGTCGATGGCCCGGCAATGGTCTTCGACGTAGAGCCAGTCGCGCACGTTGGATCCGTCGCCGTAGACGGGCAATTTCTTTCCTTCCAGTATGTTTTTGATTATCAGCGGTATGAGCTTTTCGGGGAAGTGGTAGGGCCCGTAGTTGTTGCTGCAACGGGTGATGGAAACGGGCATGTGGTAAGTGTCGCGGTAGGCGAGGACGATGAGGTCTGCCGCCGTCTTCGACGCACTGTACGGGCTGTGCGGGGCAAGGGGGGTCTGTTCGGTGAAAAATCCCGTTTTTCCAAGGCTTCCGTACACTTCGTCGGTGGAGACTTGGTGGAATCGTTTCCCGCGCAGCCACGTGGGGTATCCTTGCGCGTCGCGTCCTGTTGTCCAAGCTCGCCGGGCGCAGTCAAGCAGGTTTTGCGTGCCCAGCACGTTGGTTTGCAGGAAGAGTTGGGGGTTCTCGATGGAGCGGTCTACGTGGCTTTCGGCCGCAAAGTTGACCACATAGTCAAACTTGTATTGCGCAAAGAGCTGTTCGACGAGGCGACGGTCGCCGATGTCGCCACGGACGAATATACAACGTTCGTTGTCGATGTCGTCGGCCAAGGTCCCGAGGTTCCCCGCATAGGTGAGGATGTCGAGCACGACGATGCGCAGGTCTGTGCGCGTGCGCAAAAGATATTTGACAAAGTTGGAGCCGATGAAACCGGCGGCTCCTGTGATGAGGTAGGTGTTCATGTGGGTATGTGCGTTTATAGTTATTACAGTTTTACAGTTTTTTCTCCGCCAATTCCATGAGGTAGCGTCCGTAGTCGGTCTTGCCCAACTGTTGTCCGAGCCGGTAGAGCTGCGCGGCGGTAATCCAGCCTTTGCGCCAAGCGATTTCCTCGATGCACGAGACGCGGAATCCTTGTCGGTTCTGTATGGTGGCGACGAAGTTGGATGCTTCGAGCAGGCTGTCGCAGTTGCCCGTGTCGAGCCAAGCGAAGCCGCGCCCGAAGAGTTCGACGTGCAGCCTGCCTTCGGCCAAATAAAGCCGGTTGAGGTCGGTAATCTCGTATTCTCCCCGTGCCGAGGGTTGTAGGGATGCCGCCTTTTGGCAGACGGTGGCGTCGTAGAAGTAAAGTCCCGGCACGGCGTAGTTGCTCTTTGGCTTGTCGGGTTTCTCTTCAATGCCGAGGACGCGGTTGTCCTCGCCCAACTCGACGACTCCGTAGGCGCGGGGGTCTTTGACGTAGTATCCGAAGATGCACGCCCCGTCTTCTGCCGCCGTGCGCGCCCGCCTCAATGCCGCGCTGAAACCTTGGCCGTAGAAGAGATTGTCGCCGAGAATGAGGCACGCCGCTTCGCCGGCGAGGAAGTCCGCGCCAAGCACGAAGGCTTGTGCCAATCCGTTGGGTTGCTCTTGTATGATGTAGGAGAATTGCATCCCCAGCTCGTGGCCGTCGCCCAAGAGTTCGCGAAACACGGGCAAGTCTCGCGGGGTGGAGATGACAAGCACTTGGCGTATGCCCGCTAGCATGAGGGTGCTGAGGGGGTAGTATATCATGGGCTTGTCGTACACAGGCATTATCTGCTTGGAGATTGCCTTGCTGAGGGGGTAGAGGCGGGTGGCGCTGCCGCCTGCGAGTATGATTCCTTTCATGTAGATATATACATTATATATAAGGGGGACGATGCCCCACGGCGCGGCAAATATACAGATAAGTTGCGAGATTGCCAAATGTGCGGGGGATGGTTTGGAAAAAAGGAAAGGAGAGGGAAGCCCTTTTTTACAGTCTTACAGTTTCACTGTTTTTACGCTGAAAAATTTTATTGATATGAAAACACAAAGAAAATTACAAAATGAAGATGAACTGTTTGAAGGCTTCGTCCCTCTCCCGATGTTGGAGGCAAAGATAAATGTTTTGTTCGATATGCGCAATAGAGTGGGGTGAGTTTTTTGCCGTCCTCTTTTGTAACACGTTTGTAACATTTGTGTCACTTTGTTGTAACGCCGATTTGCGTCCTTTGCAGCGTGAATTTCCACCGTGGTTCATAGCGACATAGGATTAAATTATTATATTATCGTAGTATGGAAACAATGTATTTGTGCATCGTGCTGTTCCTGGCCGTCTTGGCGGTGTTCGACCTCTTGGTGGGTGTGGCCAACGATGCGGTGAATTTTCTCAATTCGTCTGTCGGCTCGAAGGCGGCTTCGTTCCGCACGATGTTGGTGCTGGCCAGTATAGGCGTGTTCATAGGCGCGTCGCTGAGCAACGGCATGATGGACATTGCGCGGCATGGCATCTACCAGCCGCAATTCTTCTATTTTGACGAGCTGATGTGCATCCTCCTCGCAGTGATGCTGACAGACGTGGTGCTGCTCGACGTGTTCAACACGATGGGCTTGCCAACGTCGACGACGGTCAGCATGGTGTTCGAGTTGCTGGGCGGCACGTTTGCCTTAGCTTTGGTCAAGACATTGGGCAGCGACGAGTATTCGATGGGGCAGCTCATCAACACGGACAAGGCGTTGCAAGTCATCATGGCGATATTCGTGTCGGTGGCGATAGCGTTCTTCTTCGGCATGGTGGTGCAATATATCTCGCGTGTTGTCTTCACGTTCAACTATAAGAAACATTTAAAATACAGCATCGCTTTGTTTGGCGGTGTGGCTGCGACTAGCATTGTTTACTTTATGCTTATCAAGGGATTGAAGGACAGCTCGTTCATGACGGCCGAAGTAAACGAATGGATTCATACGCATTCGCTGACGATGCTTGCGGGATTGTTCGTCTTCTTCACCCTCTTGATGCAAGTGCTGCATTGGTGCAAGGTGAATGTCTTCAAGGTGGTGGTGATGATGGGTACGTTCGCCCTCGCGCTGGCTTTTGCAGGCAACGACTTGGTGAACTTCATCGGCGTGCCTTTGGCCGGTTATGATGCTTACCAAGACTACATGGCCAACGGCCAGGCCGCAGGCACCGACGGGTGGCTAATGGGTTCGCTGCTTGGCTCGGCAAAAACGCCTTGGTACTTCCTCGTGGCGGCAGGTTGCGTAATGGTGTATGCGCTTTGGACATCGAAAAAAGCACACAACGTCATCCAGACCGAAGTGTCGCTGGCCCGCCAAGACGAAGGCGAAGAAGGCTTTGGATCAACACCCGTGGCACGCCGGTTGGTGCGCTACAGCTTGGGGTTGGCCAATACCCTCAGCCGCATCACGCCCGAACGTACGAAGCGGTGGCTCGAAACGCGCTTCCGCAAAGAGGAACTGACGCTTGAAGACGGGGCTGCCTTCGATTTGGTGCGCGCATCGGTGAACTTGGTGCTGTCGTCATTGCTCATCGCGTTGGGCACGTCGCTCCAACTGCCGCTCAGTACCACCTACGTGACGTTCATGGTGTCGATGGGTACGTCGTTGGCCGACCGTGCTTGGGGGCGCGACTCAGCGGTGTTCCGCATCACTGGCGTGCTGAGCGTCATCGGCGGTTGGTTCATCACCGCAGGCGCGGCGTTCACCATCTGCTTCTTCGTGACGATGATTATCTACTTTGGCGGTTCGGTGGCCATCCTCGTGCTCATCGGCGTGGCAGTCTACTCGCTTATCCATAGTCAAATGATGTTCAAGAAACGCAAGGAGAAGAAAGACAATGCCGACACCGTGCGCAAGATGCTGACAACCCGCGACAATGCCGAGGTGCTGGCACTGCTGCGCGAACATACCCGCGAGGAGTTGGACAAGGTACTTGCCTTCGCGCAAGAGAACTTCGACCGTACGGTGACATCCTTCTTGCACGAGAACTTGCGCGGGCTGCGCCGCGTCAACGGCTCGGTGAAGTTCGAGAAGCAACTCATCAAGCAAATGAAGCGCACGGGCACGCTGGCCATGTCGCGGTTGGACAACCAGACGGTGCTCGACAAAGGCTTGTACTATTATCAGGGGAACGACTTTGCCAGCGAGCTGGTGTATAGCATCGGCCGCTTGTGCGAACCTTGCCTGGAACATATCGACAACAACTTCAAGCCGCTTGATGCCATACAGAAAGGCGAGTTTGGCGACGCGAGCGAGAGCATCGGCAACTTGCTGCAACAAGCCCGGCAAATGGTGGCAGGCAACGACTATGCCGCGCTGAACGACCTTGTGCGCAAAGCCAACGAACTGAATGGCCAACTGGCTCACCTGAAGCGCGAGGAGCTGCAACGCATCCAAGGACAAAGCGGCAGCATCAAGGTGAGCATGGTGTATCTGACTATGATTCAGGAAGCGCAAAACGTCGTTACCTACACGACAAACTTGCTGAAAGTGAGCCGTAAGTTCCAAACGCTGGACGATAACAACGAAATGCCGCGCTGAGACAGCACGGCAGACGACAGATTCTATATCACTCAGCTTATTGTGTGAGTTCGGCGCCCAATCTCCAAGGAAACGCGGGGAGAGGCGCCGAATTTTTTTAATGAATATCCGCAATGCCCCCATCAAGCATATCCATGCCGTTACAAT
>CALUOW010000117.1 GCA_944322365.1 uncultured Bacteroides sp. | reverse complement strand
ACCTCCAGCGAGTTGAGCAACGGCTACAAGATTCGCCGCGCAGCCATCGACCTGAACATTCCGCTGATTACCAACGCCCGCCTGGCCAGCGCCTTCATCAATGCGTTCTGCACGATGTCGGTGGATGACTTGCAGATTAAGTCGTGGGCGGAGTATAAGTAATGATGTAGCATAAATCCACGCGAACATAGGGCGCGAATGGTGCGGACGACACGGATGAATCCTGTGAAAGTCCTGCCATTCGCGCCTGCTTTTTTATCTTTGTAAATATCTGCCAACCTCCCATAGTCAACCCTTGGACGGTTCCACCCGTACTGGAACTCGGTTCCATCGCCGTTGGAACTCGGTTCCATCGCCGTTGGAACTCAGTTCCATCCGTATTGGAACCGCGTTACATCCGGCAGGGTTTCCGGTTTTGCCCGGAGGGTATCGACCATCGACAAGGGGGCTTTCCGCAAATTCCGTCCCTGAAATCTCCTTATTTCCCAAAATCTTATTACCTTTGCAGGTCATTTTTAGGAATCTATATAATAAGTATCGATATGAATATCTCTTATAATTGGCTGAAAGAGTACGTCGAGTTCGACTTGACCCCTGCCGAAGTGGCCGCCGCGCTGACTTCCATCGGGTTGGAAACAGGCAGCGTCGAGGAAGTCGAAACCATCAAAGGCGGGTTGGAAGGCCTTGTTATCGGCCAGGTACTGACCTGCATCCCCCATCCTAATTCGGACCACATGCACGTGACGACCGTCGACTTGGGCAACGGGGCAGACCCCGTGCAGATAGTCTGCGGCGCGCCCAACGTGGCCGCCGGACAGAAAGTTGTCGTCGCCACCTTGGGCACCAAGTTGTATGATGGAGACGAATGCTTCACTATCAAGAAATCCAAGTTGCGCGGAGTGGAGTCCAACGGCATGATTTGCGCTGAGGACGAAATTGGCATAGGCACGGACCATGCCGGCATCATCGTCCTGCCCGAAGACGCCGTGGTAGGCACCCCCGCCAAGGAATACTATAATATCCAGAGCGACTACGTGCTGGAGGTGGACATCACGCCCAACCGTGCCGATGCCTGCTCGCACTATGGCGTGGCGCGCGACCTCTATGCCTGGCTGGTGCAGAATGGCAAGCCGACGGCTTTGCACCGTCCCTCGGTGGATGCTTTTGCCGTGGAGAACCATGACTTGGACATCCAAGTAAGCGTGGAGAATACGGAGGCTTGTCCGCGCTATGCCGGCGTCACCGTGAAGGGCGTCACCGTGAAGGAAAGCCCCGATTGGCTGAAAGACAAGCTGAATGCCATCGGCTTGCGCCCCATCAACAACGTGGTGGACGTGACCAACTACATTGTGCACGCCTTCGGCCAACCCCTGCATTGCTTTGATGCCGACCAAATCAAAGGCAACCATGTCATTGTGAAGACCATGCCGGAAGGTACGCCTTTTGTCACTTTGGACGGCGTGGAGCGCAAACTGAACGAGCGCGACCTGATGATATGCAACGCCGAAGAGCCGATGTGCATTGCCGGCGTATTCGGCGGATTGGCCAGTGGCTCGACGGAGCAAACCAAGGATGTCTTCTTGGAGAGCGCCTATTTCCATCCCACATGGGTGCGCAAGACGGCTCGCCGCCACGGATTGAACACGGATGCCTCCTTCCGCTTCGAGCGTGGCATCGACCCCAACGGCGTTATCTATTGCCTTAAGTTGGCTGCCCTGATGGTGAAGGAACTGGCCGGCGGAACCATATCGAGCGACATCAAGGACGTGTGCAACGCCCAATTCCCCGATTTCCGCGTGGAGCTTCCTTATCAATATGTGCACGATTTGGTGGGCAAGACCATCCCCGAAGAGACCATCAAGAGCATCGCGCAGAGCCTGGAAATGAAGGTGGTGAACGAGACCGCCGAGGGGTTGACGCTGGATGTGCCGCCCTACCGGGTAGACGTGCAACGTCCCTGCGACGTGGTGGAGGACATCCTGCGCATCTATGGATATAATAATGTGGAAATCCCCACGACCCTGCATTCCAGCCTGACTACGAAAGGCGAGGAGGACAAATCCCACCGCTTGCAGAACCTTGTGTCCGAACAGTTGGTAGGCTGCGGATTCAACGAGATACTGAACAACTCGCTGACCCGTGCCGCTTACTATGACGGGATGCAGGATTATCCGGCGGATCACCTTGTCATGTTGCTCAATCCGTTGAGCGCCGATCTCAACGCCTTGCGCCAAACCCTGTTGTTCGGCGGTTTGGAAAGCATTGCCCGCAATACCAACCGTAAGAATGCCGACTTGAAGTTTTTTGAGTTCGGCAACTGCTACCATTATAATAAAGCGAAAGAAGACCCCGAACGTGTGTTGGCTCCTTATAGCGAGGAGTGTCACCTCGGCCTTTGGGTGACCGGCAAGAAAGTAGCCAACTCATGGGCACATCCCGACGAGGACTCTTCCGTCTACGAGTTGAAGGCATACGTGGAGAATATCCTGGCCCGTCTCGGCTTGCGGATGCACGATTTGGTTATTGGCAACCTGACAGACGACATCTATGCGGCCGGCCTTTCCATCAACACGCGCGGCGGCAAACGCCTGGCTAGTTTCGGCGTGGTGAAGCACAAGTTGCTGAAGGCGTTCGACATTGAGCGCGACGTCTACTTTGCCGACCTCCAATGGAAGGAATTGCTGAAGGCAGTGCGCAATGCCAAGGTCAGCTATGCCGAACTTTCCAAGTTCCCCGCCGTGAAGCGCGACCTAGCCCTACTGATTGACAAGAAGGTGCCCTTTGCCGACATCGAAAAGATTGCCTACGAGACGGAGAAGAAATTGCTGAAGGACGTGGCCTTGTTTGACGTCTACGAGGGCAAGAACCTCGAAGCGGGCAAGAAGAGTTATGCCGTCAGCTTCCTCCTGCAGGACGAGAACGCCACGCTGAACGAGAAGCAAATCGACAAGATCATGTCAAAGCTCATTGCCAACCTGCAAAACAAGTTGGGAGCGCAGTTGAGATAAATGGAATATATCACAATTAAATCATAATAAAAACAATCATCCAATGGGAAGAGCATTTGAATATAGAAAAGCTACGAAGCTGAAGAGATGGGGCCACATGGCCAAGACATTCACCCGCCTGGGCAAACAGATTGCCATTGCCGTGAAGGCTGGCGGTCCCGAACCGGAGAACAATCCCGCCCTGCGCTCCATCATCGCTACTTGCAAGCGCGAGAACATGCCGAAGGACAACATCGAGCGCGCCATCAAGAACGCCATGGGCAAAGACCAGAGCGACTACAAGGGCATGACCTACGAAGGATATGGCCCTCACGGCATCGCTGTTTTTGTAGACACGCTGACAGATAATCCCACTCGCACGGTGGCTGACGTACGCTCGGTATTCAATAAGTTTGGCGGTAACTTGGGTACGATGGGTTCATTGGCTTTCCTCTTTGACCACAAGTGCGTGTTCACCTTCAAGAAGAAAGACGGCATGGACATGGAAGAATTCCTGCTCGACATGATTGACTACGACGTGGACGAGGATTTTGACGTGGACGATGAAGAAGGCACCATCACTATCTATGGCGATCCGAAGAGCTATGCTGCCATCCAGAAGCACCTGGAGGAGCAAGGATTTGAAGACGTCGGCGGCGACTTCACTTACATTCCCAATGACCTGAAGGAAGTGTCGCCCGAACACCGCGAAACTATCAATAAGATGGTGGAGCGTCTGGAAGAGTTCGACGACGTACAGACGGTCTACACCAACATGAAGCCGGAAGAAGGAGACGAATAAGCGGCATGAAACACCATTACAAGACCCAAGGCACGTGCAGCACGGACATCTTCATCGAGGTGGAAGGCGGTATTATCCAAGACGTGGAGTATTGGAATGGTTGCAATGGCAACTTGCAAGGCGTTGCCCGTTTGGTGAAGGGAATGCCCGTGGCTGAAGTCATCCGCCGCTTGGAGGGCATCCGTTGTGGAATGCGCCCCACGTCCTGCCCCGACCAGTTGTGCAAAGCCCTGCATGAGATGGGTTACTGAGGCATGTGTAACTAAAAGCGAGAAGCCGCATCGGACGGAAAACCGGTGCGGCTTTTTGCCATAATCTAAAAAATATCTACTTCATGGAACTGAATGAAAGAATAGACAAAGCAGTGGAGAACTTCATGGAAGGTTTCAACTGCTCGCAATCCGTGGTGACAGCCTTTGCCGACATGTACGGGTTCACCCGCGAACAAGCCCTGCACATGGCCGCCTCGTTTGGCGCAGGCATCGGTCGTATGCGTCTGACGTGTGGTGCCGTGTGTGGCATGTTGATGCTGGCAGGATTGGAGAAGTGCGCCCTTGAGGGGAAAGACCGTGCCTCGAAGTCGGCCAATTATGCCTTGGTACAACGTCTGGCCGACGAGTTCAAGCGGCGCAACGGCTCCATCACTTGTCGGGAGCTTTTGCAACTTCGGAAAGAAGAGCGGAGCGCCCAAGCTTCGGAACGCACACCGGAGTATTATGCCACTCGCCCTTGTGCCCGTATGATTGAGTCGGCGGCCCGCATCTGGGTGGAGTATTTGCAAGGAACCTTGCCATTGGAAGGCGTTCCAGCTCCCAATCCGCGCCCGGAACCTTGACAAAAGGATACAGAAAAACGCATTGATGCAAGGATATATGTATCGGTGCATTTTTTTGTTCCTCCCTTTTTCGTATCTTTGCACACCGTTTCAAGCGGACATTTAGTAATTTAGAAGTCAGAAATGAAGAATATTCGAAACTTTTGCATCATTGCCCATATCGACCATGGCAAATCGACGCTGGCCGACCGCCTATTGGAGTACACTCATACTATCCAAGTCACTGAAGGACAAATGTTGGACGACATGGACTTGGAGCGCGAACGAGGCATCACCATCAAAAGCCATGCCATTCAGATGGAATATATGTATAAGGGCGAGAAATACATCCTCAACCTTATCGACACGCCGGGACATGTGGACTTTTCGTACGAAGTTTCTCGTTCCATTGCCGCATGCGAGGGGGCATTGCTCATCGTCGATGCCTCGCAAGGCGTGCAGGCGCAGACCATTTCAAACCTCTATATGGCCATTGAGCACGACTTGGAAATCATTCCCGTTATCAACAAGTGCGACATGGCCAGCGCCATGCCTGAAGAGGTGGAGGACGAAATCATTGAGTTGCTGGGATGCAAACGCGAGGAAATCATCCGGGCGTCGGGCAAGACGGGCATGGGCGTGGAAGAAATCTTGGCTGCCGTCATCGAACGTATCCCGCACCCGGTAGGAGACGAGAATGCCCCGTTGCAGGCATTGATTTTCGACTCGGTGTTTAACTCCTTCCGGGGCATTATCGCTTACTTCAAAATTGAGAACGGTATTATCCGCAAGGGCGACAAGGTGAAGTTCTTTAACACTGGCAAGGAATACGAGGCCGACGAGGTGGGCGTGCTAAAGATGGATTTGGTGCCCCGCGACGAATTACGCACGGGCGACGTGGGGTACATCATCTCCGGCATCAAGACATCACGCGAGGTAAAGGTGGGCGACACCATCACCCACATTGCCCGCCCCTGCCAGGAAGCCATCGCAGGATTCGAAGAGGTGAAACCCATGGTCTTTGCCGGCGTATATCCCATTGAGGCGGAAGACTTCGAGGATCTGCGCTCATCGTTGGAGAAACTCCAATTAAACGATGCTTCACTGACTTTCCAGCCGGAGTCTTCCTTGGCGTTAGGCTTCGGATTCCGTTGCGGTTTCTTAGGGTTGCTCCACATGGAAATTGTGCAGGAGCGTCTAGACCGCGAGTTCGACATGAACGTCATTACCACCGTGCCCAACGTGTCCTATATGGTATATGACAAGCAAGGTAACGTCACCGAAGTACACAATCCGGGCAGCATGCCGGATGCCACGATGATAGACCATATCGAAGAACCGTATATTCGCGCATCGGTCATTACGCAGACCACCTACATAGGCCCTATCATGACACTCTGTCTAGGCAAGCGCGGAGAATTAGTGAAGCAGGAATACATCTCAGGCAACCGCGTGGAAATTTACTACGATATGCCCTTGGGCGAAATCGTTATCGACTTCTATGACAAGTTGAAGAGTATCTCCAAGGGATATGCCTCCTTTGACTATCACCCCAACGGTTTCCGTCCTTCCAAACTCATCAAGTTGGACATCTTACTGAATGGCGAGCCGGTAGATGCCCTCTCCACTTTGACGCACGTGGACAATGCCTATGACCTAGGCCGCCGCATGTGCGAGAAACTGAAGGAACTCATCCCACGCCAACAATTCGAGATTGCTATCCAAGCAGCCATCGGCGCTAAGATCATTGCCCGCGAGACTATCAAGGCAGTGCGCAAGGACGTGACGGCCAAGTGTTACGGAGGCGATGTCAGCCGTAAGCGCAAATTGCTGGAGAAGCAGAAGCGAGGCAAGAAGCGCATGAAGCAGATTGGTACGGTGGAGGTGCCGCAGAAGGCTTTCCTGGCAGTGTTGAAGTTGGACTAAAGGGAGGCGCGATGACATTGAACAGGGATGTTTCGTCTATGGCCAGGTGAGGGCCGATGTTTTCCGGGAATACAAGCCATTCCGCAGCGTGGGAAGCCTCACTCCATTGATAACCACACTCAGTACATTCTTGTATTGCTTCGTCAATGTATTGGCATTTATGTGATAAAAATCCTCAAGCGTACGGCAGGTCGCCGGGGATGTCTCCATACGTTCCTTTTAAAAAAATGAA
>CALUOW010000116.1 GCA_944322365.1 uncultured Bacteroides sp. | reverse complement strand
GTCTCTCCGCTGAACATAGTGGACAGAAAGAGCCAGTAACGAACAGAAAGCTGCAAATCAATATGGTTTGCGGCTTTTTTTATTACTCCGAAGTCTAGGCTCTGCGGAGATTTCGGGTCAACAGATTTTCCCGCGCGGCAAGCCCGGAATCCCCCTTGCGTTGATGCTCAAAGGCCGGTTCCTCTTTTGTTGGTTTCGTTTTTTGTGGAGTGTTCCAATCTGACATACGTCAATCGCGTCCATCGCACGTTTTGAGCGATATATGTGCGATTGATGCGGGCCGAGGCAACGCGGATTACCTCGCCGGGCGCGAAGGCGTGCTCCAAGGCAGGAAGTACGCCCGACTTCCGGCTGGCCGTCCGGGATGCGATGCGGAAGGTAATGCTGTTGCCGGCGGCATCCTTTAGCCACAAGACTTGCCGCACGTAGAAATAGGGCGTTGTTCCCTGCACTTGCGTTTTGTACGGGTCGTCTTCCAGTCGCACGCGGACAACGGTCAGCGTCAATCCTTCCACCCTGTCGCCCACATTGCCCAGATAGTTTCCTTGTATGCCCTGCCGGCTACGCCGTTGCTGGAAGTCGAGGTGGACGGAATGGTAAATCTTGGCAATCTGCACGAAACGTTCTTGCTTGGGAATGCGCGGAGTGAATTTGAAGGCTATCCATGCCACATAGGCCGGGTCTACGCTCAGGACTTCGTGCAGGAAATGTCCCCGGTATTTGCCAAAGGAGACAAGATCGTCGCCCTTGCTCAGCATGCGCTTGGCATTATATTCCACAATGAAGAGGCGGCGCGAAGAATAATAACACCAAGCACTGGCCATGCGCAACGATTCTTCGGCATCTGCCGCCAATTCGCAGAGGTAGAAGATAGATTGCCGTTCGGGCAGCGGGGAATAAATCCAAAGGGAATACCTTGTATGGCCGGGGCGCGGCAACACGACGAGGTAGGCTCCTGTCTCCTTGTAGGAAGGACGCCCCTCGTTGAATGCGTTCAGTTTGTTGTACAACGCCTCTTGTGCCGTTCCGGTCAGGCCGGGCAGGATAGGATTGGCCATGTTGTTCCTTTCTCTTCTTGAAACCCCAAAAGTAAGTGTTTAAGACGAGAAAAGCAAGAACCGGCAAGCTGAAAGTGCGCCAATCGGGCAGGAATGACGTTTTTTGTCAGAAGCGCACCATTAATTCCAACACCACTTTGTCTTGTTCGGATTCCTTGGCGATGCTGCCTTCGGGATAAAAATATTTCTCGAAGTTGAGGCGAAGGTCGGTGCGGAAGGCTTTGCTAAGGCTCAGGGTGATGCCGGCCGTCAGACGATGGCGTTTATAGTCGGTGATGGTCAGGGCACCGCTTTGCTCGTCGCGCGTCTCCCCATCGCTTTGGTCGGTCATCATGTCATAGCGGGCGAGGAAAGACATCTTGGTGAAGACTTTGCGCAAGGGCAGGTCGTAGTTGACGAAGCTGTTGAAAGAATGCACATCGTCAAAGGCATTGTGCGAATATTGCTTGTACAAGTATTCGGCTTCGATGTGGAAGCGGTTTGTCTCGAAGTAAGCGCCGATGTCGTAAGAGTGCATCCATACGTCTTCCGGTTGGATGCCCTGCACGCTCAGGGTCAGGTTGAAGCCATCGGTAGGGAAGAGTTGCGCTTTGGCCGAATAATTCACCTCTTTGTGCCATACTTTTTGGTTGGTCAATCCGGTGCCGTTATACAATCCGCCTTCGAGCACGATGGGCATTAGCGTGGGCAAGGTATATCCCAAGGTCAACCCCACGTCGCGCACGTTTCCTACCTGCTTGGCGATAAACGAACGGTTGGCGAAATATTGTTGGTGGGGCGAGCGGTGCGCGTCGATAGTGAAGGGCACACGCATCTGTCCGGCGGTGATGGTGAAGTCCTTCAGCGGGAAAAGCCGGGCATAGGCATCCAACATCTTGATGCTGCCTTCGTCCGAGAGGTCTATTTCCGCCTTGTAAGCTACTTTGGGCAAGACGTTGCCCGTGATGCTGACACGGGCGTTGCGCACCTCGAAACGTCCGGCACCCATGCCTGTCTGGTATTCATACTTGGCGCGGATAGTACCGTGGATTTCAGGCTTATAGTCCTTTTTCTCCAGTTTCTCCTTATGAATTTCTTTCCCTTCTTCGCCGGACAAAGAAGATTGGGCGTGGGCGAGAAAAGGCAGCAGGGCCAGAAGCAATATGCAGATGTTTATCTTCATGATTTCATCGGATTTTGTTTTCCGGGCCAAAGGTCGGAAATGGTTGTTACCTCCGTATGTCACATGTATTTCATTTGCGTTACAATTTCAATTATGCCTCTGCAAAGCCTCTTTGGTTGTAACGGCTATGTCCGTCATTCCTTTTTCCGGATATAAACCGTCTTCCCTTGGATCTCGTAGTCAATGTTAAGCAGTTCGGCCAGCACTTGCATCGCGTCATCCAGCGTTTCGCGTGGCGCGAACTTGATGGTGTATCGCCCATCTGCGTATTCTCCCACTTCATATTGTATCGAGACTCCGAATCTCCTCTCCAGTTCATTGGTTATCCGGGCGAATGTGGCATTTTCGAACAGTAAGTAACCGCTTTTCTCCTTTGTCATTTGTGCCGCATTGACCTTTCGAATGTTTATCGACTGGTTCAGGATATTATAAACCAACTGTTCGTCGGGTTGCAGGACAAACGTTTTTCCTTCCCCGGTTTGTACGTCCACCCGGATGCTGCCTTCCTCGAGGGTAGCCATCGTTTCCGGCTCGTTCAGATAGGCTTCCACATTGAACGAAGTTCCTAACGCCCTGACACCTAGATAGGCTGTCTGTACGATAAAGGGTTGCTCCGGATTGGAGGCCACGTCGAATCCGCCTTCTCCTGTGAGGTAGACCGTACGTGTATCCGCCCCCTCGAACGATTGCGGATAGACCAGCATCGAACCGGAATTGAGCCAGACGCTTGTCCCGTCGGGCAGGACAAGTTCTTGTTGCTTGCCATGGGGGACAATGCACTCTAACATGGCAGGCGGTTCGGCCATACCCTTTTCCTTGACCATCCAGGTGCCCAACGCGGTGAAAGCCACCAAAGCCACTACGGCCGCATATTTCCACACGAGATGCAGGCTGAAGGCTCGTTTGCGCGGCGCAGGGGTTATCTTCTCGCGCAAGACTGTCCAATCCGTTTCAGTGGAAGGAGAAGAGGCATCCTTGCAGTCCTTCCACAATTGCAGCAATGCGTCTTCTTTTTCGCGGCTGTTGCCTTCGGCGCATAGCCATGCGCCAAACAGCCGTTTCCCTTTCCGGGAAAAGTGTTTCCCGAAAAAGTCATATATCATCCGTCTCTCAAAGTTTTCTTCCATTTTTATCTTCTTTCGTTTTATTACTTCTATCCAGATGCGATTATAACCAGTACATTATTATATAAGTAAGCTATCCTTGGGCATACGCACAATGAGAATTGAAATATTTGTACCCAATGCGAAAAGGACGACAGAGCTAACGATAAGTTTGCGCAACGCCGACAAGACTGCCGACAAGTGGTTTTCTACCGTACGCTTATTGATTCCCAAGCTCTTTGCAATCTCATCGTTGGACAGATGCTCCTTGCGGCTCATTACATAAATCCGTTTCCGCTGGGCAGACAAACTGTCCGCCACCCGGTCAATGGCAGCATTCAATTCGCGCGCGAAGATTTTTTCTTCTTCGGAGAAAGAGTCATCTATATGATTCAGGAGATATTCCGAAGCATATTTGCTCTCTACGTTCAGATGATCGTAATAATTGTAGACTGCGCAACGGGCCATCCTGAACAGATAAGCAGAGAAGGACTTTACCTCCGACAGTTTCTCTCTGTTTTCCCACAAGGACATGAAAATATCCTGAGCCATGTCGCGCCCCTCGTCCTCGTCGTGCAACAAACCGATGAGGAAAGCGACAAGTCTGGGATGGTACAGGCGGAAAATCCGTTCGAACGAGCCGATGTCCCCCCGGGCCACGTTGCAAAGCAACTGTTGTTCGTCCATATTAATTCGTGTGTTTAAATCACCGTTGTGTGCAAAAGTACGCAATATCTGCAAAGATTCCAAGATGCGCATTCGTAAATGTATAATCCTGTGCCACCTGTCTGGCAGTCCGTACTTCTAAAGGCAGAGGATTGATATAAAAAAGCTGCGCTGCATTGTTGATGAAAATTCATGCTTGCCATGACCGCCACTTTCGTGAGCACCCATGCGGATATATTCAAAAAGCCGCCTGCCTTTTGCGGTCGTTCGCAAAGGGCAGACGGAATAATGGAAAAGGGGGTGTGATGCCTTACAGCAGGGCGGTGATAGCCGTAGCGGGTATCTCTAATTTGGAGAAGGCGAACATCTTTTTGCCGAGGTCTTTCAGGGAAGCGCCGATGTGATAGACGTCCGTGCCGTCTATAATCAGGAAGCGGTCGTGGCACTTCTTGTAGGTGTGGATGCCTATCGGGGGATATTGGCTGTTGTGCTTCTGTATGTCTAATTGCAGTTGGTGACTGACGGTTTGCGTGTAGATGTCGGCTTTCACGCCGGCATTCCGCTTGCTGAGCATTAGCAGCACCGACTCGTCCACGTAGTTGTCTATCAGCAACAGGGATTGCCGTGCGGAGCGGATAAGGTCTGTGGCGAACTTGTAGGCATCAAACAGTTGGCCGTCGTAGAAGATGCCTTCCACGGGTGGCAGCGAGGTGCGGACAAAGAAATCCACCTTGTCCGTCAGGTATTCTATCTGCCTTTCGTGCTTCTGAAGCCT
Organism: uncultured Bacteroides sp.; assembly: GCA_944322365.1. Taxonomy (GTDB): domain Bacteria; phylum Bacteroidota; class Bacteroidia; order Bacteroidales; family Bacteroidaceae; genus Bacteroides. The sequence continues at coordinate 2,080 of CALUOW010000116.1, read as the reverse complement.
TGTATCCATCTGTTCCAGCCGATAGCTGATGGCATGGCCTTTCAGCAGGTATTCTTTCAGCACTTTGTTTGCCCAACGCCGGAACTCTATGCCACGGCTGGATTTTACTCGATAACCGACGGACAGAACCATGTCCAGATTATAGTATTCCACTTGGTACACTTTGCCATCGGTGGCAGTTGTCGCAAATTTTGCGACAACTGAAATGCCTGCCAATTCTTCTTTCAGCTCATTGTTCACATGCTTGCCTATCGTTTTGACATCACGGGCGAACAGTTCAGCCAGCTGTCCGCGATTCAACCAGACGGTCTCGTTCTCCAGCCGCACTTCCAACTTCACTTCGTTGTCGGGCTGGTATAGTATGATTTCTCCTTGATTCTCCATGGGGTATAAAAATAAAACGACCCCCGATTTGAGCATCGTTGAGAGGCTTGGGGGTTCTCGTGCTGCAAAAATACAACAACTATCCCATGCCGCCAAACTTTTTCGACAGCCGTTACCTGAAATCTTCAAGCCTGCGGATGATTGCGTCCGGCTTTTCGATAAAGCCCAATGCCGAATCGGCAGGAATGCCCATAAAGTCGATGTATTTGCGAATCAACTCGTAATGGTGTCGGGCAAATGCGGTGCTTACCTTGCCGGAAGCATCGAAACAGATAGGCTCGTAATGGGCTATGCGGTTGCGGAACTCCCGTATCTCAGTCAGTTCGCGGTAAACGTCACGCTGCATCACCCCGTGTGCCTTGTTCGGGAATATGCGCAACAATGTTTTCTTCCCCACACGGTAGTTGCGACGTGTAAGGAGCACATTGGTTCACTATCCAGTCCTCATCGCCGAATTGCTGTTTGTAATGTTTGTTTATTGCATTACGGAGCATGACCTCAAACAGTCCTATCACGCCATAGAAACGCTGGCTCAACTTCATATTGCACTGATAGAGCCATATCGCTTTGTTCTTATCTTGTCCGCAAGCTTGCGAATACTTGTTCAAACGAGCTTTGGAAAGTGTTTTCTCGCATATTTCGTACTTCATCTCAAATCTTTTGCTTGAAAGTTTGGTCAATCAGATTTAAATACCTATCTTTGCAGTGTTAGACCCTGTTGTCCCTGCCGAAAGGCAAACTTCAGGGTTTCTGCTTTTATAGAGGCTTTAATCTTATGTCTGTCAATTCACAAAAGTAATGCTTTTATTTCGTATTACCAATGTTTTACGGATATTCTTTCCATTCTTCCTTTTTCCAATCTGTTAAAGCACATACAAGCCGAGTTCCCTCTGTTCATGCACCAAAATGGCGGCCATGCTGATGATGACCGCCACTGTCGTGAACACCAATGCGGATATTTTCAGATGCAGTTTCTTGTTCTCCAATACGCTTTGTCTTTAGGTTTATTCTCTTTGAAAGGTTACACCGCCCTGCGGGTATGCGGGGCGACTGCTTTGTTCTCACTTTACCCCAGCGGATTCTCCGTTACACCCTCGTCATCGTCATCCTGCGCCGGGTCGCTGTCCTTCGTGTCGGGCGAAAGCTCGATCCATTCCAGTTGGTTGCTGTCCACGAGGGCGCGGGTGTAGGTGCCGTTGGCCAGTTTCGTGCGCTCGGGGATGAACTCCACGCGGACGGCTTTCACCTGCTTCTCGAAGTCGAAGGCTTCGAGGCTGTCCACGCCCACGGTGTCGAGCGTGTAGCGGAAGTAGCCGAGGCCCGTGATGTGGACGCTCTTGCCTTGTGCCATGCGGGTGTGCATCACTCCCGCAATGTCGCCCAAGACGGCTTGGACATCGGAGTTGCTCACTGTGGAAATCTTCGCCAAATCCTTAGCGATGGTTTCCGTTTCTACAGGTTTGCCCTGCACTACGGCACGGGGATAATACACGCCCTGCCGTTTGTTGAACATCTTTTTCCAGAATGGCATAACTGTACGTTTTAATGGTTAATATTTTGTTTCTGACTTCGTTTTCTCTTGTCGCTGACTTGAGGAGGTCGAGTCAGCGACTTGTGCTTGTCTTGTCAGCGACAAGAGAAAAGCGTGTTTATTTGTTCATATCTTCCACATCTACCAGTTCTAACTCGCATTCCG
>CALUOW010000115.1 GCA_944322365.1 uncultured Bacteroides sp. | reverse complement strand
GCGGGCATCAGCCGGGAGGTGGAGTCCAAGCTGTTCACCCCGTTCTTCTCCACGAAGCCCAACGGTCAGGGCATCGGACTCGTCTTCATCCGCGAGGTGCTCAGCAAGCACGGCTGCACCTTTTCGTTGCGGACGTATGAAGACGGGCTGACTCGTTTCCGCATCACTTTCGGGGGCGGATAACGGGTCGAGGTGTGTTAAACAGTTGCAAAAAAATGTTCGAAAGGCTTTTTGTTCACGAAAGAAGATGTAATTTTGCCGGATAAATAACAAAAAAAAGAAAAAGAAGTAACGATGGGAAAAGAAATGTCGTCCAGAATCCAGACTTCCATCCTCAACGAAGCGGAAAAGAAAGTGCTCGTATGGCTTGCCGAGAGGCAACCGAGATGGGTCACTTCGGATTTCCTGACCTATCTGGGAGTGCTGGGAGCGGTGATCTGTGCAGTGGGATGCGTGTTGTCCAATATCAACATCCATTATTTGTGGATATCTTCCTTGGGTTTGGTCGTCAATTGGTATGGCGATAGCTTGGATGGCACTTTGGCCCGCGTGAGACATGCCCAACGCCCCGTCTACGGATTCTTCATCGACCATACGCTAGACGCCATCACCATCTGCATCATGTGCCTCGGCTTCGGCCTCTCCCCCGTTTTCCGGCTGGATGTCACGTTGCTTGTCCTTGCCGGCTATCTGGTCCTTTCCATCTATACTTATATTTGCACGATTCTGAAAGACGAGTTCCGGTTGACCTACAGCAGTTTCGGCCCTACGGAATTCCGGCTGGTAGTCATCATCCTGAACACTATTTATATGTACACGCCGGGGGTAGAAACCCGCTACTTGGTCTTCGGGTGCGATTTTGGCGTATTCGACTTCATCGGATTGGCCATTGCCCTTTTCCTGTTTGTGATACACTTCTGCCAATTCGTGAAAGACCGCAAAGTGCTTTCCCTGCGCGATCCGCTTAAACCCTATCAACCCCAAGAATAAGGAATGAAAGCAGCTACTCTCTTCAAGACTTACCTTGAGTTCTTGGCCACACGCCTGTTCGGGACGGGAGTCGATACGTTGGTATTGTGGATATGCTCGGACTTCTTGTTCAGCACTTATTGGACGATTTACGTGCTTTCCCCCATTATCTCATTCGAGTTTGCCGTGCTGAGCAACTTTCTTTGGTCCTATTGCTGGATCTGGAAGAGCCGCATCGGGCAGCGCAGCACGCGCGACTTCTGCTACCGTTTCATCATCTTCAACCTGTCATCGGGCGTCGGCTTTTTGATAAAGATGCTGTTCCTGCTGTTGTTCGAGAAGATTTTCGGGTGGGACGTTATCTATTGCAACTTTGCGGCATTGGTCATCTCCGGCCTGTTCAATTACTTCTTGGCAGACGCCGTGGTGTTCCGCCAAAAACGCGTGGCGGTACAGGAATCCAAATAGCAACCCTTTGAGGCGCCACGCCGAGAGACAGGCGATGTCAAGCCGAGGACTTGACCGCCTCACTGCGAGAACGTGCCAGGACATTAACCAATGGGACATGAAAAAGCGGCGGAACACTTCTCTTGAGGGTGTTCCGCCGCTTTGTTCATTTGATTTCGATTTCTTCCTTCATATCTATCTCCTCGCCATGCGGGCCGTAGAAGATATATTGCAGAAAAGCAAGTTTCTGATTCGGAATAATCTTAATGCCAAATCCGTACTTCATCTGCCATTTGCGCTTCAGGGACATCATGCCCTGATTGACGTAGGCGGCGATATACGGGTGGATGTGTAGTGAGAATTTCTTAATCTTCAACTTATTTACCAGGTAGTCTATTTTGCTCTCCAGCGTATCGGTGAAGAGGATAGAAGGTTTGATAGTGCCTTTGCCGAAACAGGTGGGGCAGGTCTCTTCCGTATTGACATCCATCGCCGGCCTCACTCGTTGGCGCGTGATTTGCATCAGCCCGAATTTGCTGAGCGGCAGGATATTGTGTCTAGCCCTGTCTTTCTGCATGTTTTGGCACATACGTTCGTAAAGCTTTTGGCGGTTTTCGGCCAGGTTCATGTCGATGAAGTCCACCACGATGATGCCTCCCATGTCCCTCAGTCGTAACTGGCGTGCCAGTTCGTCGGCGGCTCCCAGGTTCACTTCCAGTGCGTTGGCCTCCTGCCCGTTGGCATTCTTGGTGCGGTTTCCGCTGTTCACGTCTACTACGTGAAGCGCCTCAGTATGCTCAATAATCAGGTAGGCACCACTTTTGTATGAAACAGTCCGGCCGAATGACGACTTGATTTGTTTGGTAATGCCGAAATTGTCAAAGATGGGAAGTTTGCCTTTGTACAGTTTCACGATGTCGGCCCGTTCGGGGGCAATAAGCGTCACGTAGTCCTTGATTTCATGGAAAACGGCTTCGTTGTTCACGTGAATGCTTTCAAAGGAAGGATTGAACAAGTCGCGCAATAAGCCTACGGCACGGCTGGTTTCTTCGTAGATAAGCGTCGGAAACTTGGTGGCTTTCTGCATTTTCACGACGGCATCTTCCCAATGCTTGATCAGTACTTTAAGTTCTCCGTCGAGTTCGGCGACACGTTTGCCCTCGGCCACCGTCCGCACGATGACGCCGAAGTTCTTGGGCTTGATGCTCATCAGCAGTTGCTTCAGCCGTGCCCGCTCTTCGCTCGACTTAATTTTTTGCGATACGGAAACCTTGTCGTTGAAAGGCATGAGGACCAGATACCTTCCGGCAAAAGACAATTCGGAAGTCAGTCGCGGCCCTTTGGTCGAGATAGGTTCCTTGACGATTTGCACCACGACCTCTTGTCCCACTTTCAAGGTGTTGGACACGGTGCCGTCCTTTTCCAAATCCGGCAGGATGGCGGCCTTGGTGATCGGGGTGATTCTTTTCTTGTCGCTTAAAGTCTGCTTTACGTATTTTTCCAGAGAGTTGAATTGCGGACCTAAGTCCTGGTAGTGAAGAAAAGCGTCTTTCTCATAACCCACGTCCACGAAGCAGGCATTCAGGCCGGGCATCAACTTCCGGATGCGCCCCAAATACATATTGCCCACTGAGAAGGAGATGTTATGTCCTTCGCTTTGCAGTTCCACCAAGCTCTTGTCTTCCAGCAGGGCTATGGTCACTTCCTTGGGCTGTACGTCTACTACGAGTTCGTTTGTCACAATAAATATTCGCTTTTAGTTGGATCCTTTGCGGGGATGCTGCCTGCGGGCGGCCTCCCCCGGGTTTTGCATCTTAAACAAAGAACAAACCCGCGAGACGATAGCTTCACAAGTTTGTTCTTTGTTCTTGTCCTTCAGACTAAAAATTACTTTTTGCTTTTGTGTCTGTTCTTTCTTAGTCTTTTTTTACGCTTGTGCGTAGACATTTTATGTCTTTTTTTCTTCTTACCGCTTGGCATAGTTCTTTAATTTTTTTGAGGTTAATACTAATGTTTATTATTTTTTCACTGAGAGAGTGAAGGTTTTGGCAGGTTTGAAAGCCGGGATGTTATGCTCGGGAATGATGATGGTCGTATTCTTGGAAATATTACGAGCCGTCTTTTGAGCCCTCTTTTTCACAATAAAGCTACCAAATCCGCGCAGGTAGACATTTTCATCTTTTGCCAAAGATGATTTCACTGCTTCCATAAACGCTTCAACGGTGGCAAGTACTGTGACTTTATCAATCCCGGTGTTCTTTGTAATTTCGTTTACAATATCAGCTTTAGTCATTTTTCTTTAAAAAAAATATAGTTACTAATGATTCCCTAATTTTTTGGACTGCAAATATATAGCTTTTCTGCGGCTCTGAAAAATATATTTCAGACTATTTTTAGAAAAAGTACCTTCCGGATGAGATACGGGGTTGATTGATAGCTTTTTCCGATGCGGCCAGGCGATGATTGGGCCGGGAGGGGGGCTATTTCTCCAACAAGTCTTTCAGGAAAGCGTCCAGTTCTTCGTCCAGTCCTTTCAGCAGTTCGTCATTCAATAACAAGGTGTCATCGTCCATCAGCAAAAGCTCGGCCACGGTTTCCTTGTCTTCGTCCACCAATACGAACGAATAGGGTTTCATCAAAGTCAGCTTGTCGAAGTCGCCCGCGCTTTTCATGTTGTTCAACACGGTGGAAAGGACGCGCTCGGCATCGGCCTGGAAGTTGTTTCCGTTATAATTAGTCCACTCTTCGATGGTGGCGGCGGCCAGTTGCGCATCGTCGTCGTCGAAGATAATCACTTCGCCCGAAACGGGATTGGCTTGCAGATGAATGTCCGACACGATGTTCTCTTCGCATCCACGGTACTTGGCCAAAGCCTGTCCGACGGTTTTTTCTATCAGTGATAAAGATGATTGACTGAGTTTCATAATCAGATTTTGCTTAATGACAGCCCAAAGTTATAAAAGAAAACGATAACTTGGGCATTGCCGGGTTAAAAATCCTCTTTAAATCGTTGCATTTGCATGTGCAGGCGGCTGAGACCTTGTTTCCGTTCGAGCAATTCGTTCAGATAAACGGTGGTGAACACGTAATTGGGCACGTCGAAGGCTTCCAGGCCGTCGGCTTGCCTTTGGTGCAACTGGTCTAGATTGGCGGCCACTTGCCGGGCTTTTTCCGCCCACTCGGCAGCCGCTTCAAGGCTGTCCTGCATCTCGTAGCCCAGGGCGATGTTGCAAGCGGCGTACATCTTCTGCCGCCCCTCTTTCCGCCCGTAGTGTCTTTTCCAAAGGCGGATGGCAGCCTCCCAATTCTGCTCGCGGACGTAGACGGCTGCATCGCGCATATCCACCGAACCGCCCGTGAAGAGGTAGCGCGGGGCAGACTTCCAGTGGGGAAGCAGGTAGCGGACAGGCGTTGTGCCGGCAAACTCGGAAGCCGCCTGCACCAGCTTGTCCGGCGAGACGAAGCGCGCTTGCACTTCGTCCACGCTCAGGCCCGCGTCTTCCCAATAGATGCTGTCGGCGCTTTGAATGGTGGTCAGAGGGCCGCGACGGTTGGGCACGTAGATGCGGAAGGTGGGGTAAACCTTGACGTCCACCGTGCCGTAGTAGGCTTGCACGTCGGGCAGATAGCCCACGATGGCGGTGGAGCGCATCGGCAGGTCTTCCAGAGCGATGAGGAAGTCCACGCCCAAGTCGCGCGCCAACGTATTGACTTCCTCGCGGGACAGGACAGCTTCGCGGGGAGAAACATCGCCTGCACGCAGGGCCGAATCGCAGATGACGACCTCGTCAAAGTAATTCCCGTCGGCCAAGGCTTGCGCCAACGATTCGGCGGCTACGGCGGAATTGCCTATGTAATAATCGGTCTTCCGGGCTATTTCGTTTTCATCCTTGGGCACCTCCGCCTCCGGGGGCACAGAGCCGGACGAGGCGGACATATTGTTCACCACCCCCACACGCCTCAAGGAGGCAGGAAAACTGACTTCGGCGGGCAGCATGTAGTCGATGGAGAATTGCTGCACGCTTTGACACGCAGCGGCCAGCCACAGGAGGGCCATCAGGGGGAAAAAGCAATTTCGTTTCATAATCAGCATATATTATATATAATGTATGAGGAGCGCGCCCGGCTGGTTGCGGGTGTCGCAACCGACTAGTTGCGGGCATCGCAACCGACTAGTTGCGGACGTCGCAACCGACTAGTTGCGGGTGTCGCAACCGGCTAGTTGCGGGCGTCGCAACTCTTTCGTCGGACAAAAATACGCTTTTGCGCGGATAAACAAAACCCCGAACCGTTAAAAACCGTTCGGGGCTGTATTATTTATTGCTTGCAGAAGGATTAGAGGTTTCTTCCGTGGCAATTCTTATACTTCTTTCCGCTTCCGCAAGGGCAAGGGTCGTTGCGGCCTACGGTCTTTTGCGCGCGGACAGGTTCGCGTTTGGGTTTCTCGCGGGTGTCCTGCGCGGCGGCGGCTTGCTGGTTCGGGTCGCTCAGCTCCTGCTGTTTCACCTCCTGCTTCTGCTCCTGATATTTGCTCATGTCCTGGCGTTGTTCAGGAGCGGCTTGGCGCACTTCTTGCGGTTCGCGCACGGGGATTTGCCCGCGCATCAGGATGGAGATGGTCTGGTTGTTGATCTTGTCCACCATGGCATCAAACAGGTTGACAGACTCCAACTTGTAGATGAGCAAGGGGTCCTTCTGCTCGTAGCTGGCGTTTTGCACGGAGTGCTTCAACTCGTCCAGCTCGCGGAGGTTTTCCTTCCAGGCCTCGTCGATGACATGCAGCAAGATGGCCTTCTCGAAAGACTTCACCACCTCCTTGCACTCGCTCTCATAGGCCGCCTTCAGGTTGCACGAGATGTTATAAATCCGCTTGCCGTCGGTGATGGGGATGAGGATGTTCTGGTAGAAAGCGCCCTGGTTCTCGTACACCTGCTTGATGACCGGATAGGCAATCTGGGCCATGCGGTCCGTCTTGCGCTTGAACAATTCCATGGCAGCGCCGAAAGTCTTGTCGGCCAACGCTTCCTTCTTCCCGTCGCGGAATTCCTCTTCGGTGAAGGGCGGCTCCATGGCCAGATTCTGCAGGATGTCCATCTTGGCGTTCTCGTAATCGGGGGCATTGACCGCATTGGCGCAACGATCCCAAATCATGTTCACGATGTCCATGCCGATGCGTTCGCCCATCAAGGCGTGGCGACGCTTGGTGTAGACCACGGTGCGCTGCTTGTTCATCACGTCGTCATACTCCAACAGGCGCTTGCGGATACCGAAGTTGTTTTCTTCCACCTTCTTCTGGGCGCGCTCGATGGATTTGGAAATCATGCTGTGCTCGATCATCTCGCCTTCCTTGAAGCCCAGTTTGTCCATCACGCTGGCAATGCGTTCGGAGGAGAACAAACGCATCAGGTCGTCTTCCAGCGACACGAAGAACACGGACGAACCCGGGTCTCCCTGACGTCCGGCACGACCACGCAACTGGCGGTCCACGCGGCGCGACTCGTGGCGTTCCGTACCGATGATGGCCAGACCACCGGCGGCTTTCACCTCAGGGCTGAGCTTGATGTCCGTACCACGGCCGGCCATGTTGGTGGCGATGGTCACGGTGCTGCTCTGTCCGGCCTTGGCCACGATTTCGGCCTCCTT
>CALUOW010000114.1 GCA_944322365.1 uncultured Bacteroides sp. | reverse complement strand
CCCTTGGCCGCCAAGGTGTTCCTCACCACGCTGGCCATTGTGGACGACCTTGGGGCGGTGGTGGTCATAGCCTTGTTCTATACGTCGGAGATTTCCTTGATTAACTTGGCCGTGGGCGTGATTATCCTGATGGTGATGTGGGGCGCGAACAAGATGGGCGTCAAGAATGTCCTGTTCTATGGCCTGCTAGGCATTGGCGGCGTATGGGTGGCCTTCCTGATGTCGGGTATACATGCTACGATAGCCGCCGTGTTGGCCGCCTTCGTCATTCCTGCCGATGCCCGTTTGAGCGAGGCCAATTACCTGAGCCGCGCCGCCCGGCACCTCCGCCGCTTCGGACGAATGCAGCCCAACGGCGTCTCCACTTTGGCGCACGAGCAATTGGAGGTCATTGCCCAAATGAAGAGCGATACGCGCGATGCTATTCCGCCCTCGCAACGTTTGGAGCACGCGATGCATCCGTTTGTGTCGTTCGTGGTGATGCCCATCTTCGCCTTGGCCAATGCCGGGGTGTCGTTTGCCGGATTGGATGCCTCGCTGGTCTTTTCCACGAATGTGGCGTTGGGTGTGGCCTTGGGGCTGTTGCTGGGCAAGCCGTTGGGCATCCTGCTTTCCACGTGGGTGTTGGTTCGACTTGGGGCGGCTCCCTTGCCTGATGGGCTGACGTGGCGGCGCGTCGTGGGGCTGGGTTTCTTGGCCTCCATCGGCTTCACGATGTCGATGTTCATCTCCACGCTGGCCTTCACGGACGACACGATGCTGCTCCAAGCCAAGTTGGGCATCTTCGGGGCATCTATCCTGGGCGGGATTATTGGATACAGATTATTGAAGAAATAGGCAAAAAGGAGGCGCGGATTACGCCGGTATTTCACTGATTCGTGAAACTTCGCGTAATCCGCGCCTTGCCGTGAATAATCCCTTAGTCGTCGATGTCAATCACGCGCATCTGCTTGTCGAAGGTAATCTCCCAGCGGTTGGACAGCTTGATTTCCCATTCGCGCGAGTTGCGTTCGATTTGCAGGATGAGGGCGTCGGGATAGTTTGTCTTTACATACTCGGCAATTTGTGCGGGGACGATTTGCGCGGGTACTCCCGTTTGGCGGCAACGTACCTCCGTCCATTCGCCGGCCTTGTCAAACTCCACCTTGTCGCCGGTGTTGAACACCACGTCGTAGCTCTTGTTGAACAATTCCGTTTCTTGCGTAGCCAGTGCCACCTTGGCATCCTTGAAATACGTGTTGAGGAACGTCTGTGCCTTGGCGGGCAGTTGGGTCACTTGTACGGGCTTGTCATTGTCTGCCATTACCAGGGTGCTCATTGCAAACATTGCTACTACTGCTAAAACTAACTTCTTCATAATACTTGTTTTTTAAAAGTGATTAATACTAATGTTTCCTTTTCGTACTGCAAAGGTCTACAGTGAAGTTGGAAAGAAACTGGAAGAATCAAGGTTTTAGCAGAAAAAATGCGCATCCCGCTTATTTTTCTTTCACGAAGTCGGCAAAGCGGCGCAATCCCTCCAGCATCCGGCTTTGGGGGCAGGCGATATTCCACCGCATGAAGCCCTCGCCCTCGGCGCCATACATCGTCCCGGCATTGAGCCGGAGTTTGGCTTTCTCCACGAGGGCTTGTTCGAGCCTTTCCGAGGACGTGTGCAGGGCGGTGCAATCCATCCATATCAGATAGGTTCCTTCCAACTTGGTCAGGGGAAACTGGGGCAGTTGTTCGGCGCAGAAGGCTTGGAAGGCGCGGTAGTTTTCCTCCAAATAGGCGATGAGTTGCTCCAACCAGTCCTCTCCTTCATTGTAGGCGGCGATGGTGGCCAACACGCCGAAAGGATTGACGTCGCACACTTCGTTGATGTTGATGGCACGGTCGATGCGGGCGCGTACCTCGGCATCGCTACAAACGATGTTGGCTATTTGTAATCCGGCGGTGTTGAATGCCTTGCTGGGCGACACGCAGGTGATGGCACGCGCTTGGCATTCGTCGGACAGGGAGGCAAAAGGCGTGTAGGTATATTCGGGGAAGACCAGTTCGCAATGTATTTCGTCGGCCACCACCGTGACGTTGTGGCGGAAGCAGATGTCGGCCACGCGCAAGAGTTCGTCCCGTGTCCAGACGCGCCCGGCAGGGTTGTGCGGGTTGCAGAGCAGCATCAATCGGGTCTTGGGGTCGGAGGCTTTGCGCTCCAGGTCGTCGAAGTCCATGCGGTAGGTATCCCCTTCGCGTACCAAGGGATTGGAGAGTGCCTTGCACCCATTGTTTCGGATGGAGGAGAAGAAGCAGTTGTAGACAGGTGTCTGTATCAGTACCTGATCGCCGGGTTGGCACAAGGCTTTGATGATAGCCGAGAGGGCAGGCACTACGCCGGGGATGTAAAGTATCCAATCTTTCTGTATCGTCCAGCCATGCCGGCGCGAAAACCAGCTGATGACAGCCTCGTAGTATTCGTCGGGCACGTGGGTGTAGCCGAAGATACCTTGTTCTACTCGTTTGCGCAGGGCATCCGTGATGGCAGGAGCCGTGCGGAAATCCATGTCGGCCACCCACATGGGCAGCACGTCGGCATCGGCGGCAGCATCCCATTTGACGCAGTTCGTGCCGCGACGTGTGATAAGTTCGTTGAAGTTGTAATTCATATTTTTAGTAGTTAGTAGTCAGTAGTTAGTTGGCTATTTTCATCCACCTTCCCCGCTCCAGCCGTATCAAGAAGATGATACCCCGGAAGCATAGCTCAATGCACATAGCCAGCCATACGCCGTTCAAGCCCATGGACGGTGCCAAGGCGGCGGCCAACGTCAGGCGGACGGCCCAGATGCTGAAGAAGTTCATCAGACAGGGCACCAAGGTATTGCCGGCTCCTACAAACACGCCGTAGGCTACGATGGCAGCGGCAAACATTGGTTCGGCAAAGGCTTCGATGCGCAGAGCCTCCACGCCTAGGCGTTGCACTTCGGGGTCGGGCGTCATGGAACTCATGATGAGCGGGGCGCCTGCATAAAGCACTACGCCCATCAGAGCCATTACGCCGATGCCCATCCCCACGGTGATGCGGGCAAAGCGGCGGGTCAGGTCCTTGCGCCCCGCCCCTAGGCTTTGGCCTACCAAGGTGGTGGCAGCATCGGCAATGCCATAACCGGGCATGTAACACAGGCTCTCGGCGGTGATGCCGAAGGAGTTGGCGGCAATGGCAAATACGCCCAATGGAGCCACGATGACTGTCGTCATGATTTGCGCTCCGCAGATGACTACGTGTTCCACGCCCATAGGCAGGCCGATGCGCAAGGCTTTGCGTAGGGTATGGGTTGTGGGCAGGAAACGGCCCCGCGTGCCTGCCAACCGTAAATCGTTGGAGCGGGTGACGAGGTACCACAACATCAGTCCCGCCACCACCAATTCGGCCAATGCTGTGCCCAGTGCCGCACCTGTTACGCCTAGTCCTGCCCCCGGCATGTGAAGGGTGAGGCCGAACCATTCGACGGGACGTGATGGGAAGATAAGGAAAAAGTTGAATATTACGTCCAGCGCGCACATCAGCACGTTGAGCATCCCCGGTACGCGCATGTTGCCGCTGCATCTCAACATGCTGCCCGCCAGAAAGTTGAGCTGAAGCAGCGGAAGGGAGAGGGCGAAGATGAGGAAGTAGGCCGATGCGCCGGCATTGATTTCGTCCGTGCCGCCTAGCCAGATAGGCAGGTGAGGGCTGACAAGCGCGCCGATGCCTGCCAATGTCAGGCTGAAGAGGCTGACCGCAAGGATGGCTTGACGCAACACGTCCCGTGCTTCGGCCAGACGCGATGCCCCCACGTGGTGGGCTACCTGCACGGAGAAACCCGTGGCTGCCGCGCTGCATGTCCCCCAGAATAACCACGTCGTGGTGGACACCAATCCGATGGAGGCTGCCGCGTCGGCGCCCAACCGCCCTACCATGGCCGCGTCAATGTATTGCATGGCGATGGCCGAAAGTTGCGCTACGATACTGGGGATACTAAGCTCTACCGTCAGGCGTAACTGTTGCCGCAGGGTCATGGGGCGGCCCGTGCGGATAAGCATCAACAAGCTGTCTTTGTTTTCTGTCTTCATATGTCGGCAAAGGTACGGCTTTTCCGCCGGATGGCAAATACCCGAATTACGGTTCTGTATTCCGCGTGGTGGCCTTCTTGGTCTCGTGGACAGTCGTGAGGGCCGGGCAATGTTATGGATGAGGGAAAAGCTGCTCCCATTCCTCGCACAAGGCTTTCATGGAGGGGAATAAACGGTCGGCGCCGGCTTCGAGCAGTACTTGTCCGTCCAGCGGCCCGGTGTTGACGGCGATAGTGAAGATGCCTGCCGCGTGGCCGGCCTGTACGCCAATGGGGGCATTCTCCACCACCACGGCTTCATGGGCTTGTACGCCAGCCTTGTGGAGTCCCATCAGATAGGGTTCAGGGTCAGGTTTGCCGTGGCGCACGTCGAAGGCGGTCACCATGTGTTCCGGCGTGAAGATGCCTGGATAATGGTGTGCCAAGCGGTCCAGCAACGAGCGTTGACCTGAACCGGTGACAAGTACGGGGATGAGTCCTGCCGCTTTGACCTTACAGAGTAGTTCGGGCGCGCCGGGCATCTGCCGGGGTTCGGGATATTGGGCAAAGAGGGCACTCTTCTCGGCATAGATTTGCTCTATGAGTTCGGCCGGCGCGTCGTGGCCATACTGCCGGTTGTAGGCGATGTTGATGGTGGCGGCGCCTGTGCGTCCCTCGTGCAGGAAGGCTTCTTGGCGGGTGAAGTGCAGTCCGTGACGGTGCATCACCTCGGCCCAAGCATCGGCGTGATAAGGCATGGAGTCAAAAAGCACGCCGTCCATGTCGAAGAGGACGGCGCGTAGGCGAATGTCGGTCAGTTTCATTTCGGTAAGGAATAAACCATGAAAGGATCGTCATAATAGTAAGCGGTCAGTATCAGCCGCGAAGCATCTTGGTCAATGACGGCGTTGATACTGAAGTCGTTCAGGCGGAAGCGGCGGATGGGGCGGCCGTTCCAATCATATTGCTCTACCCACATGAAGTACTTCTTGTCCTTGCCTACCTCGTAGGGCGTTTGTCCGGAGTAGGTCAGGAATACGTAGTCGTGCGTAGGCAGCACTTGCATGTAATGGGTCATGTTGGCATCCAATCCGTCCGTCTTGTGCAGGGTGCCTTCGTCAAAGTCTGATTTCTCGAAGTTGAGGATGCGCACCTGCCTGGCCTCCAAGTCCATGAACTTGATTATCTTGGCATATTTGTAGGCATAGACCATGCGATTGCGCTCGGCGTTGGTACCTAGTGCGCCGATAAAAGGCATCTTGCCAAGGCTCTTCATCTGTAGACTGTGAATCTTACGTCCCGGCGTGGTGTCGTTGGACAGCGCGGCGCGGTAGAGGGTGCTTTTCAGTTGGTAGGTCACCGTGTCGCGGCCCGACGGGCAGATGTTGGTCAGGTAGGTACCGATGTCTCCGTTGTCGAACAGGCGGCTCAGGTAGATCATATTCAAGTCCTTGTCCACGCCGTAGACTTTGGCGAGGTAAGAATCGGTGAGGTAGCATACATACTGCGGGTCGTCGGAAGCAAAGAGGCGGGGCGAGGTAAATTCGTCCGGTCCGTTGCCCATGCGGCCTATGGTCTTGATGTATGTGAAGTTGGATGCTTGGAAGGCGTAGAAAGGGGCATGGTAGCTGCTCATTAGCAGCAGAGTGTCTTTCAGAACCATTTGGGGGCTTTGTGGTTTGAAGACGAAGGTGTCCGGTTCCACGATGTGCGTGCCGGTCAGTTCGATGTCCGGGCCGAAGGCTTCTTCGTCGTCCAAGGATACCTCGCCAACTTCCAGCGGGGGGAGGGCGGCGAGGATTTCCGTGGCAGGTTGGGCAATTGCGACGGTGTCGGCGGCTTCGGCTTGCGCAGCTTTCTTGTTGTTGCAGGCGGCCAGCGTCGTCAGCAAGACGAAGAAGAGATAAGGTTTCTTCATCATATTGTCGGGTTTAGTCGGTTATGCCGAATGTGGTTATCTTCAACTGATTCTTTCCGGAGAGGCTGTTGGGGTCTCCCAATGAGATGCCATATTCTCCTTCCGCCAAATCTTGGATGGTTAGCAGGTATGAACTTTCCCCATACTTTTCGGCTTGGTAATCAATCTTGGCCAGCGAATTTTTTTTGGAGCCGGAGAAAGTGCCGGTTTCTGAAATTTGTATGCGTCGTTCAGATTTTTTCAGGTCGAATTTGAAGATGTTGATAAATGAGTGCGGATCTGTATTGTTGTCTTGGGCCTTGACAATAAGCCGGATGACAGGCGTATGGGGCACTTGGGCTGACGATTCTTTGCCTTGTAGAGTGACTCTGGACTTGATTTTGCCAATCTCGAACAAATACATGCTGGCACTTGCTTTGGTGTTGATGGACGCATTTTCGCGGGGGAGTTTGATACCGGTCGAATCTGATGTCAGCAACAGGGTTTCGTCGGAGAATTCCGGTTCGGCTACAGTAATGTTTTGGGATTGTACGCCGATGGTGGCTACACAAAGAAGCAGGGTGAGAAATAATGATTTCATAATGGATTGTGAATTAAAAGGTGAAACAGGAAAGAATGAGGGTATGCTTGCGTTTGTAGCATACCCTCAAATGGTTATCGGGTTTGGTTTATAGTCTGGCTTGAATGGCCTTGGACTCTTCCTCGTAACCCGGTTTGTTCAGCAAGGCGAACATATTCTTCTTGTAAGCCTCCACGCCCGGCTGGTTGAAGGGATTCACGCCCAGCAGGTAGCCGCTGATGCCGCAAGCCTTCTCGAAGAAGTAGAGCAGGCCGCCGATGCTTTCCTCGTTCAGGGCGGGGATGGTGAGGCGCAGGTTGGGCACGCCGCCGTCCACGTGGGCCAGTTGGGTGCCGAGTTCGGCCATCTTGTTCACCTCGTCCACATGCTTGCCGGCCAGGAAGTTCAAGCCGTCCAAGTTTTCCTCGTCAGAGGGCACTTGCAGGCTGTGGTTGGCGTGCTCTACGGAGATGACCGTCTCGTAGATGGTGCGTTCGCCTTCCTGAATCCATTGGCCCATGCTGTGCAGGTCGGTGGTGAAGTCCACGGATGCGGGGAAGAT
>CALUOW010000113.1 GCA_944322365.1 uncultured Bacteroides sp. | reverse complement strand
AAAGCGGCACAGACCATGTTCGTTCCAAGTTCGTTCCATGTTCGTTCCAAGTTCGTCTCCTTAGGAACGAACAAATAACGAACTTGGAACGTATTTGAGCGGACGGAATGTAGGTATTTTTCCTAGAAACTAAGCCTAGCTGCCGGAACCGGGAAAGAAAAAACGCTGCCGGACCAAGGGGGAAACCCACAGAGCCGGCAGCGTGAAAAGGCGGATGTTATCCTATAGAGCCTAAGTTAGAAGGACAAACCGTCGTCCCAACCCGGATTTTGCGTCAGATTGGGATTGAGCGAACGTTCGTTGATGGGGATGGGATAGAGGTAGTCGCGCCCCTCGTTGAAGGCGGTACGATGGATATTGGCATGATAATCCAAGTAGCCGTGGTCGCCCTCGGACAAGACGAGGTCCGAACCTATCTCATAAATCTGCGCGTCGGCCACTTCGGGCTTGGCCTCGCCGGCTTTGTAGAGCACCACGTCCACGGCCCCATCGCCATTGAAGTCGAACTGGCCTGCACCGGCAAAGTACATGCCCTGGATGGACTGGTCGATGCAAGGACCGGCTGCCCAACGCATGAGGTCGTCCCAACGGAAGCCTTCCTGCATCAGCTCGATGGCACGCTCGCGGCGGATTTCGAGGATGACGCCTTGGTTGGAGCCGCTGACGTTCGTAAAGCCATAGTCGGCCGAAGACAAGTAGGGATCGGGATGGGCGTTGGCTTCGGACAGGAGGAGGTGGGGCATTCCGGCGCGGTCGCGCAAGTCGTTGATGGATTTATCCAGGTCGGCTTGCGTCAGCGTGCCCAGTTCGGCCTTGGCCTCCGCAAAGTTCAGCAATACTTCGCCGTAGCGGAAGACAGGCAAGTCGCACGTGGAGCGGTCGTTGCGGTCCACCTGTCCGCCGGAAGCGGTGGGTTCTTGCACGAACTTGATGGGTTGATAGCCGGTGACGCTGACCGAAAGGTCGGGCGCCAGCAGTTCGGTCTCGCCAATGCGGTGGTAGCCCGGCGTGCGGATGCTCTGTGCCAGGCGCGGGTCGCGGTTCTGCACCTCTTCCAAGAAAGGCATCGTCTGCCAACCGGCACGATCGGTGAAGCGGGTGCCGTCCTGCATCAGGTAAAGGTTGACCATCTTGCGGGTCAGGCCGGGCCGTCCCTGCGTGGGCACCAGCGTGTGGGCCGTGGCGTTGTGGTAGATGCTCATGCCGTAGTCGAACTTGATGGCCAGGATGTATTCGTCGGGGTTGGCGTCCTCGGCAGCAAAGAGGTTCAGGTAATCCTCTTCGGGATGGCCGGTGTTGTAAAGACGGTATTCGCCCGAATCAATCAACTCTTCAGCAGCTTGGGCGGCTTGCTCCAAGTAGAAAGTGTAGCTGTTGCCGTCGAGGTTCAGGCCGTGATACTTGCGGTAGGTCCCCTCGTAGAGGCAGAAGCGCGCCTTCAAGGCCAATGCGGCCGAACGGTTCACGCGGAAAGGGCTGCTGGATTCGTCGGCCTTGGCGGGCAGGTTGTCGATGGCAAAGTCGATGTCGGCCAACATATTACTCATCACCAACTCGCGGGAGTCGCGTGCCTTGAACAAGGCTTCGTCTCCGGAGAACAGTTCGGCGTCATACCAAGGCACATCGCCGAAACGCTTCACCTTGTCGAAATAGAAATACGCGCGGAAGAATCGGGCCAGGGCCGTATATTTGGTCACGGCAGCCTCATCGCTGCACTGGCCGGCGTTGCCCAACAAGGTGTTGATGTCGCGCAAGGTGGTCCACGTCCATCCACCCCCCGAAGCGGGCGGGATGCGGTTTTCGCCGCCCAGCATCTCGTCGGACAACTCTTGCTGCACGTATACGTCGCTTTGGTCGTCGTAGGGCGACTTGTTCAGCAAATCGCTGTAGAAGGAGTTGCTGAACAGTTGCAGGTCTGTTTCGGTCTTAAAATAATCTTCTTCGCTGATTTGGCTCAAAGGGCTCTTGTCCAAGAGGTCGTCGCAAGCGGTCAGTCCGGCAGACAGGACAAGCGCAAGTATGATAAGATGTCTTTTCTTCATATCTGATGTTTTTACAAGTAAGCAAACGCTTAAAATTGAATGATAATTTAGTTGACGAGGAGACAAGTTAACGAGACTACGAGGACAGGGCGTAATCAAGCCTTTTGTTTTGTCTTGCCTTGTTGCCTTGTTAACTCGTCTCCTTGTCTACTTATAAAATCCTTTTATTATATCAGAACGTAATGTCAATGCCGAACATAAACGTCTTTTGCCACGGATAGAAGGCTTCATTGTCCACGTCGCTCGAACGGTCGATGGCGGCTTCGGGGTCCACGTACTTGGTACGCTTCTTGAAAGGAGACCAATAGCACAGGTTCTCGCCCGTGAAGAAGACGCGGACGGCATCCACATTGACCTTGCGCGTCCATGTTTCGGGCAGCGTATAGCCGATGGTCAGGTTCTTGAAGCGCAAGTAGCGCAAGTTCTGCATGTAGCGGTCGTTCACATGGCTCAACGGGCCGGACGTGGACGAATAGGCCATGGCACGCGGGAAATAAGCGTCCGGATTATCCTCGGACCATACCTTGTCCAGGAAGTTCTGTGGCAGGTACGTCATGTAGGGATAAGAGTAGGGTCCCCAGAAGCCGGTCAGGTGGCTGGTGGGATACCATTCGTGCTTGCCCGTGCCTTGGAAGAAGACCGACACGTCGATGCCGCTCCAGCGGGCGCTGCCCGTGATGCCGTATTGGAAGCTGGGAAGCGAATTGCCCAGTTTCTTCAGGTCGCCCGGATTGTCCACGTTGTTGCTGCCGATGTTTACCTTGCCGTCGCCGTTCAGGTCCACGAACTTCACGTCGCCGGCTTTCCACCCGCCGGTCAGGCCGCTCTCCACATAGCTCAGGATGACTTGGTCGGCATACGCCTGAGCCTCCTCGTCGGTCTGGAAAAGCCCGTCGGTGACAAAGCCCCAGACTTCGCCCAGCTCCATGCCTTCGTAGTAGCTCTTGGCAAAGGTCTTGTCCTTGTTGTCGTAGCGGGTGATGACGCTCTTGTAATCGCTGAGGTTGAAACCGATGCTATAATCGAAAGCACGGCCTGCCAGCGTGAAGCGGTCATTCCAGTTCAGCGAGATTTCGTAACCTTTGGTGCGCAAGTCGGCAGTATTCATGTCGGGCACGGAGGCGCCATAGACGGCAGGCAGTTCGATGCCGTCGGTCAGCATGTCCAGCGTGTTGCGCACATAGCCGTCCACCGTCACGTTCAACCGGTTGTTGAACATCGTGAGGTCGAAACCGAAGTCCCATTGCTGGGCGGTTTCCCACGTCATGTCGGCAGCTATCGGGGCGCTCAAAGCGGCATAGCGCGAAGGCACGCTTCCCTCGCCAAACGAATAGTTCAGGCTACCGATGGATATGAGGCGGGCAAAGGAATAATAGGAAGAAATGTTCTGATTGCCCAGGCTGCCGAACGAGGCACGAATCTTCAGATTGTCCACCTTGTCGCGCAGCGGCTCGAAGAAAGACTCTTCGGAGATGCGCCAACCCGCAGAAGCCGAGGGGAAGAAGCCCCAACGGTTGCCGGCGGCGAAGCGCGAAGTGCCGTCGTAGCGTCCGCTCACCTCGAAGAGGTAACGGCTCTTATAATCATAATTGACGCGGGCAAAGGCGCCGAACAGGGCGTATTCATTCTGGCCGCCGCCCACGCCGGTGATGGTAGCCCCTTCGCCATTCTGGCCCACCAGGTCGAGGTCGTCCAGACGGTCCGAGAGGATGTTCTCGCCATAAGCCGACACGTCCTTGCTATGCCAAGACTCATAGTTGATGCCGGCCACAGCCGTCAGGTGATGCTTGTCCTTGAAGGTATCGTCAAAGGTGGCATAGGCATTGGTCGAATAGTATTGGTCCGTATTCACCCACTCGTCCAAGCGGTTGGCGCCGGCGCCGGTGGCATAGGACAAAAGTTCCCCATCGGGATATTCCCGGTAATACATCGGGTTGGAACGGCTGGTGTTGCGCGTCTGGTATTGGCGATACGTGAAGTCGCCCGTGAAATTCAAAGTCTTGAACGGCGCAAAAACCACGCGCGTCGTATTCGAAAAGTCGGTCGTGCGCTCCACATTGCGGTGCGAATCTTCGCCCAACAAGATGTGGCGGCCATTGGCTACTTTGTAATTCAAGTAGGGAGTGCTGTACAACCACGAACCATCCGGATTCTTCTGCGGGAAGCAAGCCAACGCATGGCGCGAGCTATATGCCAAGGTATTCTCCACGCTGCCATCGCCCAGATAGCTGTATTGCGAACTATAGAAAGAAGTATTGTTGGACATCGTAATCCACTTGTTCACGCGGAAATCTATCTTCGAGCGCAGGTTGTAGCGTTTATACACATCGGGATGTTCGCGCAGGATGCCCTCCTGGCGGTCGAAGGCGCCGGAAAGGTAATACTTCAAGTCGTCCTTGCCACCGCTGATAGAGATGTCGTGCTGTTGCAGCGGGTGGTTGTCGCGGAACAGTTCGTGCCACCAGTCATAGTTGCCGTAGTAAACCCATTGGTTACGGCCGTTGCGCACTTCCTCCACCACCCAAGGGCGATCGGGATGCTCCGTCTTATCGTTCACACGGTTCCACAACTCCTGCATGTCTTGATCCGTGTAATCCACATAGAGGGTGCCGTTCTTGGCTTGCCAGAATTGGTTGATGGTATACACCGACCAATAACCGGTTGTCTCGTAATCCGTGGACGTGGTAGGCGCTTGCCAACCGAAGCGGCCGCTATAGTGCACCGTTGCCTTGCCGTCCTTGGCTTGTCCGGACTTGGTCGTCACCAAAATGACGCCGAATGCGGCACGCGCGCCATAGATAGCGGCAGCCGAAGCGTCCTTAATGACCGAAATAGACTCCACATCGTTGGGATTGACGCGGTCCAGGTCGCCCACGGCGCCATCTACCAGCACCAAGGGATCGGAGGAATTGATAGACGTCACGCCACGCACGTTGATGCTGGCCGAACTGCCCGGCACGCCCGACGAAGTGGTGACATTCAGACCGGCCACCTTGCCTTGCAACATATTGCTCAGCGAAGTGGAGACGCGATTCTCCAAATCTCCGGAGTCCACTGTTGAAATGGCGCCCGTCAGATTGACTTTCTTCTGCTTGCCGTAACCGATAACCACGGTCTCATTCAGCAAAATGGCATCTTCCTGCAAATGCACCACCACATTTTCTTGGTCCGGCTGCACCGTAATTGTCTGCGAGGTGAAACCAACGTAAGAAATATGGAGCACCACCGTTCCCGCCGGCGCCTTCAGGGTGAAAACGCCATCCAAATCGGTAATAGCGCCTTGGGTCGTTCCGTCTACCATCACCGTCACGCCCACCAAGGGGACATTGCCGGCATCGGACACTGTTCCGGAAATAGTTCGCTCTTGAGCGGCCAGCGAAGTCACGCCCGCCACCAAGGCAAACAGGAACACAAGAAATAATTTAACTGCCTTCATTGGAAATATTTATTTATAAATCAATAATCTGCGTATAAACTTCGCCAAAGCGGTTCGTAAACTCCACCTTCACCTGCTTGGCGCCATCGGAGGGCAGGGCGCGGAATAAGTGGGCCGTCTTCACGGCTTGGTCGCGGTTCTTCAGTTGCGAGGCGCGCTCTTCGTCGGCATCCACAAACTGCTCCATGTCGCCCATCGGCTTGCCGTCCTGGTACCACACCACGCGGCAGGCGTTGTCCCAATCCCACACGTTGGCCACCACAAAGGGACGCTGTGTCTGAAACTCGCCCTTGTTATAGAGACGGAACTGATAGGAGAAGTCGCGGCGCGTAGCCTTATAGTGCCACTTCAGTCGTTCGCCATCCACATCCACCACCATATAGCCGTTGGGCGCGCCGCACTGGTTCACCCAGCCGGCCCACCAAGCGCCGCAAGCCGCGCCGATATTATGCTGATACAGGTTGGGATTCACCTCCACGTTTTGGAAGAAGTGCGTATGCCCGCAGAAGACATGCACGTTATAGTCCTTCAATACTTCTTTCAAACGGTCCGCCTGACGGACATTGCCGTCTGCGCCCAAGCGGTTCCATCCGGCAGCGTGCATGTTCAAGATGACCAAGCTGCCCTTGGGCACGTAGCTCAAGTCCTTCTCCAGCCAAGCGAGCTGGTCGCCGGTCATGCCTTCCAAGTATTGCTTGCCGCCCATGTAGTTGAGGCTCTTCATGGTCACGATGTGCGCC
Organism: uncultured Bacteroides sp.; assembly: GCA_944322365.1. Taxonomy (GTDB): domain Bacteria; phylum Bacteroidota; class Bacteroidia; order Bacteroidales; family Bacteroidaceae; genus Bacteroides. Next base: position 938 of record CALUOW010000113.1, on the reverse strand, counting down.
CGCCCGATGTTGAACGAATAATCCGTCGGGCCGAAGTAGCGTCCATAAACCATCTCGCCATAGACGGGCGTGCCCATGGCCATGTTGTGCAGGTCTTGGTATTGTTTGTCGAAGTCATGATTGCCGATGCACTGGAAGAAAGTGGCGCCCGTATGCTTCAAAGAAGCCTTGTATTCGTCAAACAACGCCATGTTGTCAAAAACAAGGTCGCCCAACGTCATGCCCACCACTTCGCGCGTCTGTCTCAACGAGTCGATGACCTCCACCATATCGGGCACTGTCTCCTGACGCCAACGCTTCATTTCGCGGGCATTGCGCACTTGCGGGTCAGAGACAGGGATGAAGCAGAAGCTGTCCGATGCCTGCTTGCGTTTTTCCAATACGAAGTTGTGTTTTCCGCCCGCCAGGCTCAAATCGCGGACAGACACATAAAATCCGTCCGCCAAACCCTCTTGTTGGGGCAACACATGCGTCTCCGGCGTGGAAATGCTGACAAACTTGCTACGCATGGTATCCGTCCGTAAGCTCCAAGCGCCTTGCGCGTCGGTTTGCGTGAAGCTCATGCCGTCGTTCACTACAACGCCGGCCACGCCTTTACCGTTTCCGTCCACGACCTTTCCACTAAAGCGGAACAACGCGTCTTGGGCAGATGCTTCCAGACAGAGACTCGCCAACAAAACGCTCCACATCATTGTTTTTGTTTTTTTCATCTTCCTGATTTTTTGTTACGAAACATTTCGCGGTGCAAAGGAACGGAAAGCGTGTTTCAGACGAGTTACGACGATGTCACAATCCTGTGTCCGTCATTTCTCCCCTTCAGGTCTCTTTCACCTCCGTTTCTCCTCCGTTTCTCCTCCGTTTCTCCTCCGTTTCAGAAACGGAGATGGAACGGACCTATAACGGGCGAGATAGAGGCCAACAAGAGTGGAGAATAAACG
>CALUOW010000112.1 GCA_944322365.1 uncultured Bacteroides sp. | reverse complement strand
CACGCGCCTTCCAAGCGGTTGCCAGTCACCTGCACCTCGTCCAGTTTGCGCCCAAAGAGAGGCTCGCGCAAAGTTCTGCCTTTGCCCCGCTTTTGTTTTGCGGAGGTCTCGCCTTTGTCTCGCCGAGGCGGAAGCACATAGGAGACCCCGTACATCAGCTCCTTCTTCCCTTTCAGGCGTTTTTTATTCAATTCGAGGAACTCACGGTAATAAGCCCGCCCTGGACGTCCGTTGCGCTCCAAAAAGGTAGATATACCCTCGCCCCGGCGGGGCTTGTCTGTAGCTTGCTGAGCGGACAAAAAACCGGGCATCGCCAAGAGAAAGAGAATGAAAAGGAGTCGTATCATATCTATATTATTGCTAAAAATGAGGTTTGACCGGACAAAAATACGTTATTTTCCGTATTTTTGCGCCCAATAAAGCGTTAATTCGTAAGAAACCTATAAAAAAACGATATAATATGGCAAAACAATTCAAGCCTGAGACCCTGTGCGTGCAAGCCGGATGGTCTCCCAAGAAAGGGGAACCGCGCGTGCTCCCCATCTATCAAAGCACCACTTTCAAATACGACACCAGCGAACAGATGGCCCGCCTCTTCGACTTGGAGGACAGCGGATACTTCTACACCCGCCTCCAAAATCCGACGAACGACGCCGTGGCCGCCAAGATAGCCGCCCTCGAAGGCGGCGTAGGCGCGATGCTCACCTCCAGCGGACAAGCCGCCAACTTCTACGCCGTGTTCAACATCTGCCAGGCGGGCGACCACTTCGTGTGCTCGTCAGCTATCTACGGGGGCACGTTCAACCTCTTCAACGTGACCATGAAAAAGTTGGGCATCGACGTTACCTTTGTCAATCCCGACGATTCGGAGGAGGAAATCAGCAAAGCCTTCCGCCCCAACACGAAAGCATTGTTCGGCGAAACCATCTCGAACCCCGCGCTCGAGGTGCTGGATATTGAGAAGTTCGCCCGCATCGCCCACTCGCACGGCGTGCCCCTCATCGTGGACAACACCTTCCCCACGCCCATCAACTGCCGCCCCTTCGAGTGGGGAGCCGACATCGTGGTGCACTCCACCACCAAGTACATGGACGGACATGCCACTTCTGTCGGAGGAGCTGTTGTGGATAGCGGCAACTTCGACTGGGATGCCCACGCCGAAAAATTCCCCGGCCTCTGCACGCCCGACGAGTCCTACCACGGCCTGACCTACACGAAAGCCTTCGGCAAGATGGCCTACATCACCAAGGCAACCGCCCAACTGATGCGCGACTTGGGCAGCATCCAGTCGCCCATGAACGCCTTCCTGCTGAACCTCGGCTTGGAGACACTGCACCTGCGCATGCCCCAGCATTGCAAGAACGCGCAGCGCGTGGCCGAATACCTCCAGAAGAACGACAAGGTGGCTTGGGTGAACTATTGCGGCCTGCCCGGCAACAAGTATTATGAACTGGCGCAGAAGTACATGCCCAACGGCTCGTGCGGCGTCATCTCCTTCGGTTTGAAAGGCGGACGCGACGTGGCCATCCGCTTCATGGATCACCTGAAGCTGGCCGCCATCGTCACCCACGTGGCCGATGCCCGCACCTGCGTGCTGCACCCCGCCAGCCACACGCATCGCCAGCTGACGGACGAGCAGCTCATCGAAGCAGGCGTGCGCCCCGACCTCATCCGCTTCTCCGTAGGCATCGAGAATGCCGAAGACATCATTGCGGACATAGAGCAGGCGCTGAATGCGTGAATGCTTTAACATTTTTCAGCCATCCCGCTTATAAATTTCACAAGGATTACTCGTAAATTTGCGGGCAAGAAAACGTAAAGACACTAACATCATTCATAGTATAAAAATATATGGCAAACATTACCAAAGAAGCCGCCTTGCTCTACCACTCCATGGGCAAGCCGGGAAAAATCGAAGTCGTACCTACCAAACCCTACAGTACGCAAACCGACCTCTCGCTGGCTTATTCGCCCGGCGTGGCCGAACCTTGCCTGGAAATCGAGAAAAACCCCATCGATGCCTACAAGTACACCGCCAAAGGCAACCTCGTGGCTGTCATCTCCAACGGTACAGCCGTATTGGGCTTGGGCAACATCGGCGCACTGGCCGGCAAACCTGTAATGGAAGGTAAAGGATTGTTGTTCAAGATATACGCCGGCATCGACGTGTTCGACATCGAGGTGAACGAGACCGATCCCGACAAGTTCGTCGAAGCCGTCAAAGCCATCGCCCCCACCTTCGGAGGCATCAACCTGGAAGATATCAAAGCGCCCGAATGCTTCGAAATCGAACGCCGGCTGAAGGAAGAGCTGGACATCCCCGTCATGCACGACGACCAGCACGGCACAGCCATCATCTCCAGCGCCGGTCTTCTCAACGCCCTCGAAGTGGCAGGCAAACGGATTGAAGACGTCAAAATCGTGGTCAATGGCGCCGGCGCGTCTGCCGTGTCCTGCACCAAGCTCTACATCTCGCTGGGCGCACGCCTGGAGAACATCGTCATGCTGGACAGCAAAGGCGTCATCCGCAAGGACCGCGAAGGATTGAACGAGCAAAAACGCTTCTTCGCCACCGACCGCGACTTGCACACCTTGGCCGAAGCCATCCAAGGAGCCGACGTATTCCTAGGACTGTCCAAGGGCAACGTCCTCACGCAAGACATGGTGCGCTCGATGGCAGAAAATCCCATCGTCTTCGCCCTCGCCAATCCCACACCGGAAATCTCCTACGAGGATGCCATGGCCGCACGCCCCGACGTATTGATGGCCACGGGACGCTCCGACTATCCCAACCAAATCAATAACGTCATCGGCTTCCCCTACATCTTCCGTGGAGCCCTCGACACGCACGCCAAAGCCATCAATGAAGAAATGAAGATTGCCGCCGTGCGCGCCATCGCCGGCCTGGCCAAGCAACCCGTGCCCGACGTGGTCAACAACGCCTACCACGTCAACGACCTCACCTTCGGGCGCGATTACTTCATCCCCAAGCCCGTCGACCCTCGCCTCATCACCGAAGTATCCTGCGCCGTAGCCCGTGCCGCCATCGAGAGTGGCGTGGCCCGTACCTCCATTACCGATTGGGACGCCTACAAGCAACACCTCTTGGAGTTGATGGGCTATGAGAGCCGCTTCACCGCCCAACTCTACGAAATCGCCCGTCAAAATCCCCAGCGCGTCGTCTTCGCCGAAGGCACCCATCCCAAAATGTTGAAAGCCGCCGTCGAAGCCAAAGCCGAAGGCATCTGCCAACCCATCCTGCTGGGCAACGACGAGCTTATTGCCAAGATGGCCAAGAAACTCAACCTCAGCCTCGAAGGCATTGAAGTGGTCAACCTGCGCCACCCCGACGAACAAGAACGCCGCGAACGCTACGCCCGCATCCTCAGCCAAAAACGCGCCCGCGAAGGAGCCACCTACGAGGAAGCCAACGATAAGATGTTCGAACGCAACTATTTCGGCATGATGATGGTAGAGACGGGCGAAGCCGATGCCTTCATCACCGGCCTTTACACCAAGTATAGCAACACCATCAAGGTGGCCAAGGAAGTCATCGGCATACAACCCGGCTACAAGACCTTTGCCACCATGCACATACTCAACTCCAAGAAAGGCATCATTTTCCTGGCCGACACCCTCATCAACCGCCACCCCGATGCCGAGACAATGATAGACATCGCCAAACTGACGGAAAAGACCGTGCGCTTCTTCAACCAAACGCCCGTCATCGCCATGCTGAGCTACAGCAACTTCGGCGCGGATACCATCGGAAGCCCCGTCAACGTGCACAAAGCTGTGGAGTACATGCAAGAACACTATCCCGACTTGGCCATCGACGGAGAGATGCAAGTGAACTTCGCCCTCAACCGCGACTTGCGCGACCAGAAGTATCCCTTCACCCGCCTCGTGGGCAAAGATGTCAACACGCTCATCTTCCCCACCCTTAGCTCGGCCAACGCAGGCTACCAACTCCTGCAAGGCATGCACACCGAAGGCGAACTGATTGGCCCGATACAGATGGGATTGAACAAGCCCATCCACTTCACGGACTTCGAAAGCTCCGTACGCGACATCGTCAACATCACCGCCGTGGCTGCCATCGATGCCATCGTGGCCAAGAAGAAAGCCGAACAATGATGCCGGGAAGCAAACGGGGGAGGAAACGCCTCTCCCGTCCGCAATGCGTGTGCATCACGCTGCTTTGGGCATTGCTGTGCTACATTGTGCTCACCACCGCCCCCCGCATCGACGGGCCTGTCCTGCTGATGATTGTGCTCAGCGGGGCATTGGTGTTCATACCGGTAGCGAAGGCGCTGAAGAAATGAACCTGAGATATAACTAAGTCTCGTACCCCCAAACAAGTAGGGGGAAAACAAAAGCCGCCTGCCTCTTGCGTTCGTTCGCAAAGGGCAGGCGAAATTTGTTTTGACTCTTTCGCTTGGAAGATGCTGTTCATGTGCAAGCCTACGTTTTGCTTGAAATGCCTCCTGAATACCCTTGCCGCATGGGAGATTCTTCACCAGAATGACAGGGCAAATGAATATTCAAACAGTTCTAAGGACAATTATCCGCCAATTTAAATTATCTTTTAAATTAACAAATACGATTTCATATTATAAATAATTTATACACCACTCATTCTGAGATATTCTCAAACCTCTGCCGGACATACATATCGCCGCTTCTAAATAGGCCCGAAATAGGAGAGAAATAGGAGGGGAATAGGAGAGGAATAGGAGGGGTAACGGAGGGATAACGAAATTGAAGACGAAAATTAGCCGATTTCCCGCATTTTCAAGGCTTTAAATAGGCGGATTACCACCCTTGAAGCCTTCATTTCCCTGCGGGGCGGAAAATGCGGGGAGCCGGTTTTGGCGAAGAAAAGACTGCATTTTGTTTAAAAATATAATTTTTATAGTAAAGAATTATATACCTCAAAATTAATTAAAATTATTGATAAAACGATTGTTTGCGAGCGCACTTCGCATGGCGCGCAGACGACGCGGATGCGGCAGGTTATAAGAGCCGGCTTAATTTTCATTGGCTCTGCCTAAGGGGACGAAATGAAGAATTTCCCCAGGCGGCAAGGGCATGGAAGGCTAAAGCGAAAGAGGCGGTATTCTTTTTTAGAGGCAAAAAAAAGCCGTTTCTCGTTGGCTTTCCGGGAAAAAGAGCTAACTTTGTTGGCTGTTAAACAGTGCCGGCAGATATGGACGACAAGAATGTAAAAGAAACAGTGCGGCAGATATTCACCGAATATCTCAACGCGAACGGACATCGCAAGACGCCCGAACGCTACGCCATACTCGATACCATCTACTCCATTGACGGGCACTTTGACATTGACACGCTCTATTCGCTCATGGCCGACCAGGAGAATTTCCGGGTCAGCCGTGCCACGCTGTACAACACCATCGTCCTCCTGATCAATGCGCGCCTGGTCATCAAACACCAGTTCGGCAACTCCTCGCAATACGAGAAGTGCTATAACCGAGACACGCACCACCACCAGATTTGCACCCAGTGCGGCAAGGTGGTGGAGTTTCAGAGCGACGAACTGCGCCAAGCCATAGCCAATACCAAGCTGAGCCGCTTCACGCTGACGCACTATTCGTTGTATCTATACGGCTTGTGCAGCAAATGCGAACGTGCCAACCGGAAGAAAATAAGTAATAATCAACATAAGAAAGAGAAATGAAAGTAGATGTACTGTTAGGATTGCAGTGGGGCGACGAAGGCAAAGGCAAAGTAGTCGACGTGCTGACCCCCAGATATGACGTGGTGGCCCGTTTTCAGGGAGGCCCCAATGCCGGACACACGCTTGAGTTCGAAGGGCAGAAATACGTGCTTCGTTCCATCCCGTCGGGCATATTCCAAGGAGACAAAGTGAACATCATCGGAAACGGCGTGGTGCTGGATCCCGCCTTGTTCAAGGCCGAAGCCGAAGCCTTGGAGGCATCCGGCCATCCGCTGAAAGAGCGCCTGCACATATCGAAGAAGGCGCACCTTATCTTGCCTACCCACCGCTTGCTGGATGCGGCCTACGAAGCAGCCAAGGGCGATGCCAAGGTGGGTACGACCGGCAAAGGCATCGGCCCCACGTACACCGACAAGGTGAGCCGCACCGGCTTGCGCGTGGGGGACATCCTGCACGGCTTCGACCAGAAGTATGCCGCTGCCAAGGCACGCCACGAGCAGATTCTGCAAAGCCTGAACTTTGGCCCGTACGATTTGGGCGAGATGGAAAAAGCATGGTTCGAAGGCATCGAATACCTGAAGCAGTTCCACTTGGTGGATAGCGAGCACGAGGTGAACCGCCTGTTGAACGAGGGCAAGTCCGTCCTTTGCGAAGGGGCGCAAGGCACCATGCTCGACGTGGATTTCGGTTCGTATCCCTTCGTTACGTCGTCCAATACCATTTGTGCCGGCGCCTGCACGGGATTGGGCGTGGCTCCTAACAAGATTGGCGATGTCTATGGCATATTCAAGGCCTATTGCACCCGTGTCGGGGCAGGTCCTTTCCCCACCGAATTGTTCGACGAGACGGGCGAGAAGATTTGCGCTTTGGGCCATGAGTTTGGCGCAGTGACGGGACGTAAGCGCCGTTGCGGCTGGATAGACCTCGTGGCGTTGAAGTATGCTGTGATGGTGGACGGCGTCACCAAGCTCATTATGATGAAGAGCGACGTGCTCGACTCCTTCGAAACCATCAAGGCGTGCGTGGCTTATAAGGTGGACGGTGAAGAGATTGACTATTTCCCCTTCAGCATCAACGAGCATGTGGAGCCTGTCTACGTGGAGTTGCCCGGTTGGCAAACGGACATGACCAAGATGCAGAGCGAGGATGAATTTCCTGAGGAGTTCAACGCTTACTTGACTTTCTTGGAAGAGCAGTTGGGCGTGCCTATTCAGATTGTCTCTGTAGGACCGGACCGCGAACAGACCATCGAACGCTATACGGAAGAAGCATAAACCGGTCAAGTCTCTTTTCTGTCCTCCGCGCGGGAGGATGGAAGAGGGACTTGTCGTTTATATACCTTATATTAACTTTAATCCTTTATCGCAAAATGAAGACAAAAGCATTATCCCTTCTGTTGATGTGTTGCCTGGCTCTTCCGCTCAAGGCGCAAAGTTATCAACCCACCGAAGAGAACCTGAAAGCCCG
>CALUOW010000111.1 GCA_944322365.1 uncultured Bacteroides sp. | reverse complement strand
GGGAAAATGCAAGCATCCGGACAAAAAAGAGCCGATAAATGCTTTGATTTAATAATGAATGATTATCTTTGTACGCCAAAACATTCTAATTTTTAACCCATCCGATAAGATGAAAAAGATCAACCAAGCATTGTTAGTCGGCGCTTTCCTGGCTGCTTGCGCCTCGTGCGGCAAGGAAGCAGAAGCCACCTACCAAGTAGTGCCTCTCCCGCAAGAGGTAAGTCTGACGCAAGAGGCGCCGTTCAGCCTCAGCAAGAGCACGCTCATCGCCTACCCCGAAGGCAACACGTTGCTGCAACGCAATGCCGAGTTCCTGGCCGAGTACATCGGGCAATCCGCCGGATTCACCCCGCAAGTGCAAGCCTTTGCCGCCGGCAACGAGCCGGAAAAAAGCATCGTGCTGGACATTGACGACGACATCGAAAACCCCGAAGGCTACACGCTGAACGTGGATGCCGACGGCGTGGAGATCGAAGGCCAAACGCCCAACGGCGTATTCTACGGCGTGCAGACCCTGCGCAAATCCATCCCCGTCGGCACCGGCGCCACGGACATCCTGCTGCCCGCCGGCGAAGTGAAAGACGCGCCCCGCTTCGGCTACCGTGGCTTCATGCTGGACGTATCGCGCCACTTCTTCCCCGTGGAGTTCATCAAAGAATTCATCGACATCCTGGCCCTGCACAACATCAACACCTTCCACTGGCACATCACGGACGACCAAGGCTGGCGCATCGAAATCAAGAAGTATCCGGAGCTGACCACCATCGGGTCGCAACGCAGCCGCACCGTCATCGGCCGCAACACGCCCGAATACGACAACACTCCTTACGGCGGATTCTACACGCAAGAAGAAGCCAGGGAAATCGTGGAATACGCGCAAGAACGCTACATCACGGTCATCCCCGAAGTAGACCTGCCCGGACACATGCTGGCCGCGCTGGCCGCCTATCCGGAGCTGGGTTGCACCGGCGGCCCGTATGAAGTCTGCCCGAAGTGGGGCGTCTTCGAAGACGTGCTCTGCTTGGGCAACGAAAAGACCTTCGAATTCCTGGAAGGCGTGCTGGACGAAATCATCGACATCTTCCCCGCACGCTACATCCACATCGGCGGCGACGAAGTGCCCCGCACCCGTTGGGAGAAATGCCCGAAGTGCCAAGCCCGCATCCGCCAACTGGGCCTGAAGGATGACAAAGACCACACGGCCGAAGACCGCCTGCAAAGCTACTGCATGGCGCGCGTCGAGAAATACCTGAACGAGAAGGGCCGCCAAATCATCGGCTGGGATGAAATCCTGGAAGGCGAAGTTGCCCCCAACGCCACGGTGATGTCTTGGCGCGGCATCGAAAACGGCATCGAGGCCGCCAAGTTGCGCCACGACGTCATCATGGCGCCCACCACGTATGCTTACTTTGACTACTACCAGACGGACAACCGCGACGGCGAACCGCTGGCCATCGGCGGATACGTGCCCATCGAAAAGGTGTACAGCCTCAACCCGACGCCGGACGCGCTGACCGACGAAGAGAAGGAGCACATCATCGGCGTGCAAGCCAACTTGTGGACGGAATATGTGCTGGACGGCGACCATGTGGAATACATGGCCCTGCCGCGTATGGCCGCCCTGAGCGAAGTGCAGTGGACGCAACCGGACAAGATGAACTATGACGACTTCGCGCAACGCCTGCTCAACTTGATCAAGATATACGACTTGGACAGCCTGAACTACTCGAAAGCCATGTTCGACATACGCCCCACTTATACCGCCAAACCCGCCGAAGGCGAGAACAAAGGAGCCATGGTGGTGGAACTGAGCACGCCGGACAACGCGCCCATCTACTACACGACGGACGGCGCCGAGCCGACCGAGGCTTCCACGCAATATACCGCCCCGGTCAACATTGAGCAAAGCGCCGACTTCCGCGCCGTAGCCATCCGCCCCAACGGCAAGAGCAAACTGGTGGAAAAATCCATCGCTTTCAACAAAGCTACGCTCCGCCCCACCACCCTGCTGACGCAACCCGCCAACCAATATACCTATAAAGGCGGGGTGACGCTGACGGACGGCCTGCTGGGCGGCGACATCTACACCAGCGGCGAATGGCTGGGCTACTACACGGATGACGCCGTGGCAGTGATAGACCTGGGCGAGAAGACCTCTGTCAGCCAAGTAGGCACCCACGCCAATGTGGACATGAGTTCATGGCTCATGGGTTGCGCGGGCATCTCGGTGGCCGTATCGGACGACAACAAGGACTTCCGCGAAGTATTCAACAAGGACTTCCCCGAAACCAAGGTTGACCAGAAAGCCATCGAAAGCTACGAAGAGAGCTTCGAACCGGTGGAAGCCCGCTATGTGAAAGTGACCATCAAACGCTTCAAAGCCCTGCCGAAAGGACATTCGGGCGCAGGCAAGGCCCCGTTCCTCTTTATCGACGAGATAACATTGAACTAAGCACAAACAGCCACCGAGGCATTACTCCGGCGCGGATTGCGCAGAAGACTGGGACGATTTATGAGAATTTGTCCGTGTTATCTGCGGAATCCGCGCTTGATTTTTACAAATCTTTCTTACCTTTGCGGGCGATAATCATTCAAGCACTAACTACTTTATCCTATGTTGCGTAAAATAAGACTAACATTGGCTATCCTGTTTTTTGCCTGCATCACGCTGCTTTTCCTGGATTTCACCGGAAGCGCGCACTTATGGTTGGGGCGGATGGCCATGATTCAATTCTTGCCGGCGGCACTGGCGCTGAACTTCGGCATCGTAGCCCTGTTGGCGGCGCTGACGCTGGTGTTTGGCCGTGTGTATTGCTCCGTCATCTGCCCGTTGGGGGTGTTTCAAGACCTCGTTTCGTGGATTAGCAGCCAACGCAAGAAAAAGAAATTCCGTTTCTCCTACTCGCCCGCCTTGTCGTGGCTGCGCTATGGCATGTTGGGCGTATTCGTGATCGCGCTGGTGGCAGGCATCGGTTCAGTCGCGGCGCTATTGGCTCCCTACAGTTCCTACGGACGCATCGCCTCCAACCTCTTCGCGCCAATCTACCGCTGGGGCAACAACTTGCTGGCTTACTGGGCTGAACGCGCCGACAGTTATGCCTTCTACGAGACCGATGTCTGGCTGAAAAGCCTGCCTACGTTCTTGATTGCCTTGGCCACGTTTATCCTGCTCATCATCCTGGCTTGGCGCAACGGACGCACGTATTGCAACACCATCTGCCCGGTGGGCACCGTGCTGGGCTTCCTGTCCAAATTCGCCCTCTTCCGCATCACCATCGACACGGAAAAGTGCAATGCCTGCGGCCTTTGTTCGCGCCGTTGCAAGGCAGCTTGCATCGACGGGAAGGAACACAAGGTAGACTACAGCCGTTGCGTGGCATGCATGGATTGCATCGGCACGTGCGCCCACCACGCCATCAGCTACCGCTACGCATACGGGCGCAAAGCATCCCCCAATCCGGAAACATCCCAAGCAACCCCGACGGCAGAGGGGAACCCGCGCCGCAGCTTCCTGACCGCCACCACGCTGCTGGCCGCCACCGCCCTGCTAAAAGCCCAAGAGAAAAAAGTGGACGGAGGATTGGCCACGATAGAAGACAAAAAGATCCCCAAACGGCAAACGCCCATACTCCCCCCAGGCGCCCGAAGCGCGCGCCACTTTGCCCAACATTGCACAGGCTGCCAACTCTGCGTGTCGGCCTGCCCCAACGGCGTGTTGCGCCCGTCTACCGACTTGAGCAAACTGATGCAGCCCGAAATGTCTTACGAACGCGGATATTGCCGCCCGGAATGTGCGCGCTGCGCCGAAGTTTGCCCGACAGACGCTATCCGGCTGACAGACCTGGCAGAGAAATCAGCCACCCAGGTAGGCCATGCCGTCTGGATAAAAGAAAACTGCATCGTCCTGACAGACGACGTAAAATGCGGCAACTGCGCCCGCCACTGCCCCACAGGCGCCATACAGATGGTAGCGTCCGACCCGGACGACGAGCATTCGCGCCAGATTCCCGTGGTCAATGCCGAACGTTGCATCGGCTGCGGCGCATGCGAAAACCTCTGCCCGGCCCGCCCGTTCAGCGCCATCTACGTGGAAGGGCACGAAGTGCAACGCACTATCTGACCGCCTCAGAATTGGAAATAAATAAAGGGCTGGATGTCTGCGCTCTTCATCTGAATCACCACATATATCAACAAAACGAGCAAGGCCGCTTTTCCCGCCAAGGGAAGGGCGGTCACTGTTTTTGCAGCCTTCTGCTCCCAACTGCCCGGCAGGAAATGAAGCATAAAGCCTATGGCCATCAGCAAGAACACCTCCTTGTATCCGGCCAACAACTGCGGAAGCAACTCCGGATGGAAGGCCGTGAATATCTGTCCCAGCATGGCCCACGCGTCCGAAAACTCGGCATGGCGGAAGAATATCCAGCAAAAACAAACGAAATGAAACGTCAGCAACACGCCGAAAAAGCGACGGACGCCATGACTCTGCCAACCCTTGGGGCGCCCTGCCAGTTGCATCCACATCTTATGCAAGGCCAAGGCCACGCCGTGCAACATTCCCCACAAGACAAAATTCCACGAAGCCCCGTGCCACAATCCGCCCAAAAACATGGTGATGATGAGATTGAGGTACTGGCGGAGTTTCCCCTTCCGGTTGCCGCCCAAGGAAATATAAAGATAGTCGCGCAACCAGCTGGAGAGGGAAATATGCCACCGCCGCCAAAACTCCGTCACCGAAGCCGACTTGTAGGGCGAATCGAAGTTGACATTGAAATGAAAACCCAACAAAAGAGCCAAGCCAATGGCCATGTCGCTATAGCCGGAAAAATCGCAATAGATTTGCAGCGCATACCCATAGACGCCCAGCAGATTCTCCACGCCCGAATAAAGCGTAGGATTGTCGAACACGCGCTCAACGAAGTTGATGCTGATGTAATCCGAGATAACCGCCTTCTTGAACAAACCACAAGCAATGAGGAAGACGCCCCGGCCGAACATCTCGTCCGACACCGACAACGGGCGGCGTATCTGCGGCAGGAAGTCGCGCGCGCGGACAATAGGCCCTGCCACCAACTGCGGGAAAAACGAGACATAAAACGCGTAATCCAGCAAATTGTCCAGCGGCTTGACTTGCCCGCGATAGACATCGATGGTGTAGCTGAGCGATTGGAAAGTAAAGAACGAAATGCCCACCGGCAAGAAAATATCCAACGGCGCAAACGTGCCTCCCCACAGCGCGGCAAAGGCTTCGCCCAAGAAATTGGTGTATTTAAAATAAGCAAGCAACCCCAAATTGACAACCAAACTCAGGATTACCCACGCCTTGCGATGCCTCTGTGTCCGCGCGCGAGCCATCCGGCGGGCAATGAGAAAGTCGCTGAGCGTGACCACTGCCAATAAGAAAAAGTAGAATCCGCTGCTCTTATAGTAAAAATAATAAGAAAAAAGAGTGACAAACAACAAACGGGCCGTCGTCTGCCTGCGAAGCAAGAAGTAAACCAGCGCAAAGCCGGCAAACAGCCACAAGAAAAGCCCGCTGCTAAAGATGAGCGGCGCGTGAGGGTCGTAGACGAATGCCTCGCCCAAACGGTGCAGGTCGATAGAAAAATCACTCCAATCCATAAGCCCGTCGTTTGTCATATTGCTCCTTGCCATGCACCAGCGCCTCGAACAACAGCCCGGCCAAGCGCCTGCCGCCTCGGAAGTTGATGTGCGTATAATCCCGGTTGGCCATCGGCGGATTGGCCTCTACGAATTGCACCATGCCCCGCTCGCCGCCCATCGCTTCAAAGAGATTCCAAAAAGCGATGCCATTCTCTGCCGCCAGATTCTGCTGATAGCGCACCAAGTTTTTGATGCCGGGCATCGTGCGCAAGTGGCCATCCTCGTCGCGGAAGTCGCGGTCGCCCACGCTCACCAACAAGAAAGCAGCCTGCGGGAAAGCCTCCTTCAAGCGGCGGATAGTCGTCTGCATCCCCGCAGCATAGCGGTCGTAGTTGCTCCCCCTCTCGGTGGCAATGTTCAACCCATATTGCAAGACAATCAAATCGTATGGACGCAACTCGTTGAATGCCTGCAACATCTGCCGGGGGATGGAGCGAATGGAAAGCCCCGAAGAGCCGCGCAAGGAAAAATTATCCAGCGCAATGCCCCTCGCGCCGTCCATGAAGAGGCCGAAGAATGTCGTCGAATCGGCACGCTCCACCGTCCAACGCACGCGCCCGATGCGCCCCTCCGCCTCGGCCATCTGCAAATATCTTGAAGGAGCAAACGTCCTCCTCAACGTCTTTCCGCGATTGAGCCGGACAGCCAGCCTCGCCTCCCCCCGGTTGGAGAAAAAGACGCCCGCCCGCAGGCAAGTATCCAAACGGGAAGCATAATCCGATTGGCCGGCCAACTCGACGTAAGCCCCCGGAGCAGGCAAGAAATAACGCCCCGCAATGCCCTGGCGGCGCGCGTCGAACCCCGTGCTGTCCGTCCAAGCATGGCTTTCCCACCCGCTGAACGAATGACGCACCGTCGGACGATAAGCATACGTCTGCGAAGTAATATCCACATATCCCACGCCGCAACCGCCATACCGCTGCTGCAACAAAGCGCGCAAGTCGGCAGTCAGTATATCGCCCTCGATGAAGGAATCGCCAAAGTAAGCAATGCGCACCGGCCGTTCAGCAGCTTCATCCAAAGCGCGGTAGAAAGCGGACATGCCCCGGCGGGCGCTATCGGCATAATCCTCGATGCACGTCATCTGCGGCGGGCAAGTGTCTGCAAAGGCAGGCGCTATCCTAGGCGGAGGAGGCAACAATGTATCGGCTTCCCCCTCCCCGTCCGCAGGCAAGGGGCGCACGTCGGCCAGCAAGTCCACACGCCTCATCCGATGCCCGCCCACCTCGAAGGAAGGCAAGAAATGAAGCAGCAGCAACACGCCCAACACGAGGCACGACAGCAAGACCGTATTTCGCAAAACATTCTTTTCCATAATCCTTGGGCGCAAAGATAGAGAATATTTCATGGAAAATCCCAAAGCCCGCCGGGAAACCTGCCAAGACGGCTCAGAAAGTTCAAACGCAGCCTACGTTTATATAAACGCACCGTAAGTTTATAAAAACGCAACCTAAGTTTATATAAACGCAGCCTGCGTTTGAACTTTCCGAACTAGCTTGCCGGTTTTTCCCCG
>CALUOW010000110.1 GCA_944322365.1 uncultured Bacteroides sp. | reverse complement strand
ACTTTTATCTTAAATGAATGATTCTCACAAAGGTAATCAATTGATTTTATTCCATTGTTAGTTATTCCTATTAATCAAATTTACCACCACTTTCACCATCACGTCTTTCTCCTCCGTGCGGCTTTCGGCAATCATTAGCGTAAGAGCGACAAGGGTGTTGTCGGCTATGCGTTTCGTACCATCCGAATTGTAAAGGATTCCATTTCCTGCCATGAACCACAGAAAGAGCGTGGCGGCAATACGCTTGTTGCCATCACTGAACGAATGATTCTTCGTGACCAAATACAGCAACATGGCAGCTTTTTCTTCCACGGACGGATAGAGGTCTTGTCCGCCGAAGGTCTGATAAATCTGACCGATGGAACTTTTGAACGAATCGTCTTTCTCATGAGCGAACCATTGGCTTCCGCCAAACTTGGCTTTCAACTCTCCGATAGCTTGCATGGCTCCCTCGTAGGTGGCACAGAACTTTGCTTCGTTGGTGATCTGCTCCACCGCCAGTTGCTGGTAATCGTATTTATCCAAGGTATCAAGGGCATAGGCATAGTCGGAAACCACTTCCACCAAATTGAGCGCGTCATCGGAAGTCAATGCCTCTTGCGCCTTGACCGTCCTGCCTAAGACGGCCACTAACTGTTTCAACTCCGTATAGCGTTGTTCCGTCAAAGCCTTATTGACGGCATAGCCTTTTACCAAATATTCTTTCAGTATATTGTTGGCCCAAATGCGGAATTGCGTTCCACGCTGGCTTTTTACACGGTAGCCTACGGAGATGATAACATCCAGAGAATAAAAGGCAACAGGTTGTTTCACCCCATCAACACGCAAAAAATGCGTGTTGTTCGCTTTTTCCAATTCATCTTCGGAGAAGACATTATTGATGTGTTTTCTTATAGTCTTTTCATCCCGATCAAACAAAGTGGCCATCTGGTTAGCCGAAAGCCATACCGTCTCGTTCTCCAATTTCACGTCAATGGATGTCTGTCCATCGGCAGTACGGTAAATTACAATTTTATCATTCAAGTCCATAGCCCAACTTCCTAAACAAGTTCGACAAATCCCGTTTGCTTCCTTCCTCCTGCCGGAACAACTCGGTCCAGTCCCAACCCCGGGTAGTCCCAACGGCTGATTTCATTCAGATAGAAGACGTTCTTGGCATTATAGAACACCGGCTGGTCTACAAACACTTCCTGATGGTCGGCTATCAGTTCATTGCGGCGTTCCAAGAAGCGGTCATAAGCGTATTTCAAGAATATCAAGCTCAATACGACGTGCTTGTATTCGGAAGGCTCCACCGAACCACGCAATTTATTCGCTGATTCCCAAAGGGTTTCTTCGATGCTTTTTTCTTTCTGTTGTTTCTTTGCCATAGCTATATTCTTCTTGTTCCGTTGTTAATCAATCTTGTTGCGCTCTGATTCAATAAGATGAAGCCATACCCTCACCAATATTTCCAACAAATACCGGTTTGCACAGGTTTGCTCCTATTCTTTTCAATATAAAAGTATGCGGCTACAGACTGACAATAATTGCAAATGTAGTGATTAAAGACGAAAACGGATGAAGACTTGGCTATAATTTCTCCGCACAATCTGTTTTTGCGCTTGCACCGTCCTTATTATTAAGAAAGCCTCCGCATCGCGCGCGTCCTGTAGGAAACAGAAACTCCCGACTTCGTTTGGAAATCAGGAGTTTACTGCTATTTGCTTTTCTTCAAGGTGGTGCCACCGGAAGTATCCATAGGGAAAACTTATCAATCCGTTTCTACCAATTCCCCGATAACAAAATCGAACGTCAAAGTCGAATAACCGGGAATGCTGCCATTGTCATACTCGCCATAGCCCGCTTCGTAGGGAATGTAAATCATCCAACGTTCGCCCGTGCGCGCCATTTGCATCACCCACTTGGCGCCGCCCACAAGACCGCTGACGGTGAACGTGGCCGGTTCGTCAAAGTCAGAGGGCCACTTCATTGCTTCCACGTCTAACGGGATGTCTTGATCCAACGCCCCGTAGCCGTCGAAGTTGCCATCAAACTCCTCGCCATTAATGAGGGTGCCCCGATAGTACACCTCCACATCGTCCGTATACAACAGGCGTGTCCCTTGGGGATTGTCCACCAGCTTCTTGGCGTAGGCATATTGCAAGCCTGCCGAAGTGCCTCCATCCTGTACCTCGATGGCATACAGCTCGCCCACGTTCATATCCGGCACGTTGGTAGTAGCGCGCGTCGAAGGATTGCGCCACACCAAGAAATTCTGTCCTGCGATGGCATGCAAGGAGTCGGCAAAAGCCTCGTTCCGCTCGCGCCAATTGTCGTAGGCGGTGGGCTCGGTAGTCTCCTCGCAGGCGGCGAAGGCGAAGGCCAACGCCACCAGGAAGAAAGGGATAAAGAATGATTTCTTCATGCTCAACTTCTTCATTCTTAGTTCTTCATTCTACATTTACAAGGTCTTCAGCAGCGACGTGATGCTGACGCGGTCCGCAATGATGTGATCCAATTCGCTGATGGGCACACGCTCCTGCTGCATGGTGTCGCGGTTGCGCAGCGTGACGCAGTTGTCCGTGAGCGTCTCATGATCGACGGTGACGCAATAGGGCGTGCCGATGGCGTCCTGGCGGCGGTAACGCTTGCCGATGCTGTCTTTCTCGTCGTACTGGCAATTGAAGTGGAACTTCAGCGAGTCGATGATTTCGCGCGCCTTTTCGGGCAGGCCGTCCTTCTTGACCAGCGGCAGCACGGCCAGCTTGACGGGAGCCAGTGCGGCAGGCAGCTTTAGGACGACGCGCGTCTCGCCGTTCTCCAGCTTCTCCTCGCAGTAGGAGCCGCACATGATGCTGAGGAACATACGATCCACGCCGATGGATGTCTCGATGACATACGGCGTATAACTTTCGTTCGTTTCGGGATCGAAGTATTTAATGTTCTTGCCGGAGAACTTCTCGTGCTGCGAGAGGTCGAAGTTGGTGCGGCTGTGGATACCTTCCACTTCTTTGAAGCCGAAGGGCATGAGGAACTCGATGTCCGTGGCGGCGTTGGCATAGTGGGCCAACTTCTCGTGATCGTGATAGCGGTAGTGATCATCGCCGAAGCCCAGGGCCTTGTGCCACTTCAGGCGCGTCTCCTTCCACTGCTTGAACCAATCCAACTCGGTGCCGGGCTTCACGAAGAACTGCATCTCCATCTGTTCGAACTCGCGCATACGGAAGATGAACTGGCGAGCTACAATCTCGTTGCGGAAAGCCTTGCCTATCTGCGCAATGCCGAAGGGGATTTTCATGCGGCCCGTCTTCTGCACGTTCAGGTAGTTGACGAAGATGCCCTGCGCCGTCTCGGGGCGGAGGTAGACTTTCATGGCGCCATCGGCCGTGCTGCCCATCTCGGTGGAGAACATCAGGTTGAACTGGCGCACCTCCGTCCAGTTGCGGGTACCGCTGATGGGGCAGACGATTTCCTCGTCCAGGATGATCTGGCGCAACTCGTTCAGGTCGGGGCCTGCGTTCATCGCCTGGGTGTAACGCTCGTGCAGGGCATCGCGCTTCTGCTGGTGCTCCAGCACGCGGGCGTTGGTGCTGCGGAACTCCTCTTCATTGAAGGCCTCGCCATACTTCTTGGCAGCTTTGGCCACTTCCTTGGCGATTTTCTCGTCATACTTGGCTATCTGATCCTCGATGAGCACGTCCGCGCGGTAGCGCTTCTTCGAGTCGCGGTTGTCGATGAGGGGGTCGTTAAAAGCATCCACGTGTCCGCTAGCCTTCCAAATGGTAGGATGCATGAAGATGGCGGAGTCGATGCCCACGATGTTCTCGTGCAGCAGCACCATGCTTTGCCACCAATATTGCTTGATGTTGTTCTTCAACTCCACGCCGTTTTGGCCGTAATCGTACACCGCGCCCAAACCGTCGTAAATCTCGCTGCTGGGGAAGACAAAACCGTATTCCTTGCAGTGCGAGACGATTTTCTTAAAAACGTCTTCTTGTGCCATTTTCTGATTGTATATCTTCTAGTTCGGTTTCTGTTATTTTATAAAAAACGCCACAAAGATAGGGATTTATCCTATATGAAATACGCCCCGAGGCATTAATTTACTTGAAATGACCGGAAGAGCCGCAAAAAACGGGGAAAAAACCGGGCTGCCCGCCGATAACTGTCTAACTCTCGAAAGGCGAAAAGAAAACTCGGAAAACCAGCAGGAAAAACCGGAAACTCCACGGAAAGAGCTATATCTTCAGACTGAAGATGTGCATCTTTAGGTTAAAGATACACATCTTTAGGTTAGCTTTCTACATCTTTAGCCTAAAGATAGAGTATTGTCCTACGTGCGACGATTTTTTCATATAGAGTTCGAAGTTTTCTGTCCTTTTTTCCCATATATCGAACTCGCGTAAAATCATGACGGCATTGCTTTTCCTGAAAAAAAGAACCCCTACACCATCTGGCATAGGGGTTTCAGTCGTATTCAGTGCGGATGACAGGACTCGAACCTGCACGCCTCGCGGCACCAGATCCTAAGTCTGGCGCGGCTACCAATTACGCCACATCCGCGTTTTTTTCACCGCGCAAAGATAGAGAGTTTTTTCCGTCCCGCCAAACATCGGGGACAGAAAGTAACGAATTGTTCATTCGGAAGGACTCCCGGAGAGCCCGTTCAGCAGGACACGGGCCGCTTCGATAAGGGTATCCTTGCCGCTGTCCTTGTCTTCTTCCGTCATGTCCAGCTTGACATCGGGGTCGATGCCTCCCTCGATATGCTCGCCTTCGGCATCGAACGATGGACTGGCGGAGAAGCGCACGCCCCAGCCGTTGGGCAGCTCGGAGGAGAAAGGCAGCCCGCCTCCGCCGCCGGTCTTGTCGCCCAAGAGGGTGACCAGCGGGAAGTAGCGCATGGCGTTGACAAAGTTGTTGGTCGCGCTATACGAATGGCGATTGGTCAATACGACAACGGGCTTCTGCCAACGCACGCCGTCCGAGGGGTCAATGTAGACAGGCTCCGGGTCGGAAAAATCGCTATGGCCGGGGCCGGTTTTATGACGGATATAGCCTGTAAGCACACGCTCGTTGGTGAAGCGGGAGGACAGTTGCGAGGCGGTAGTCAGGTTGCCTCCGCCGTTATTGCGCACATCAATAATGAGGCCGTTGCACACAGCCAAATAAAGCAACATCTCGTCCAGATTGCCATCGCCGATGGCGGCGGAGAAATCGCCGTAATAAACATAGCCGATGTTGTCCTTCAGGATGGTGTATTTAGCGCCGCCGCCGATGCGGTAGTCACGCCCCAAGTAGTCTTCCACCAGTTCCTCGCTGAAATTACGCGGATAGTCAAGGTACCAATCCCAATAACGGGCTGTATTCCAAGCAGAATAAAGGTTGACGTGGCCATCTTTCAGCTCGGCCAGCATATTGCCCAATACCTCAAAGAGGGCGTCATTGCCCATATCGTCCGTTATTTGCGGGCGGTATTGCTCGTAGACGACATCCCAGTCAATCTGCTTATAGTCCAAGTAGCAATAGTGCTCGTCGATGAGCGTCCACAGAGTTTCGAAATTCCCCACGGGGCTGTTGTCGTATTCCTCCTCGCGGATGCAGCCTGCAAGCAAAAGAGGGAGAAGGCACATTATGAATATAGAGGAAAGAATCTGTTTCATCATCATTGTCCGGAGTGTTTAGAAGAAGGAATCAGAGAAAAGCGCTTCACGAATCCCACCATGAAGACATGCGCATAAGCGTGCGTGCGGATGCGATTGACCTCGGCCTGCTGAGCATCCCACAGATAAGTAAGACGCATCTGCGCGCGCCCCACGGGGAAATCCAACGACAGGCGATGACGCCACGACGGGCGGTTGTGCAGCGACGTAAACTTTACGACGCCCTTGGCATGACCCAATGAAAATATCTCGTAGTAAGACTGCCCGTAGCGGGGCGAGAACATTGCACCGGCGAGGGGCGCATCCAGCTGGTAGCGCAGGCGGAAAGGCACGCGGCGCAGACGGAAATCCCACACGGCGCCCACGGAAGCATCCACGGCCACGGCTGCACGTGCGGAGGCGGGATTGTTACCGTTGCGCATATTCCATACGAAACCACCGCTCAGGTCGGCCAAGCTGCCGGCGAAGAGGTGCAGGCGATCAGCCATAGGAAAATCGTAGTGCAGGCCCCAATTCCAATTGACAAGAGCGGCGAGGGTATTGTTGTTGTCCACGTGATTGTGCGTGTAGTTGGCATATCCTTGAAAAAAGGATTGGCGCACCAAGCGTCCGTCCGCCCAATGGGTGCGACGCAAACTCTCGCGCGAAAGGCGAAACTCGATGCCACGGTATTCCTGAGGCGAAAGGTAGGTGTCATACATGTTTGCCCAGCCCAAGCCGTACATCGTGGCGCGCTCCACCGGGCGATTGTCCGTCCGCACGGTGTCCGCAGGAGCAGCTGAAGACAAGGCAACGCAGAGCGTAAGAATAGATAGGAATGGCAGCATAATCAAAATAGTTTCATTTGTCCCGTTAGTTCGTCTAGAATGTCGCCCGGCGTCTTATCCTTATCGGGATCGAGGTCTTCCGTTTCCTCCGCCGCAGCCGTGCCCGGAGATTCCGGTTCAGGCTCAGGGCGACGCGTAGGCTCCAGTTCGTTGATGGTGTCTATGGCATAAGTGGTCAAACGCTTGCCTTTCGCTTTGAATCCTTTGATGGCGATGAAATCGTCGGCTTCTACCACGAGCGGGTCGCGGAAAGCGTCATGCCCGCCGAACACCACCTCAAGGCGCGGATAGTATTCATCCGTCAAGAGGATGAGCTGGTTCTTGGGATTCTCGCCCAAGTAATTCTGTTTGCGGGCTGTCGGCTCGAAGCAGAAGCGCTTGATGTAGGGATAGCCCTGCTGATCGGCATCGTAAAGGACGGCTGTCCAAACCTTCTGCGGGTCGTATTTCTCAAGGAAGCGGATGTTGGGTTCATAGTGGTTCTCCAAGTCGAAGTTGGTGGCATAGAAGTCGCCATTCTCCAGCACCACGAGGATACGGTCATCCGTCTGAAACTCGCCCAGGTACTCGCCCCGACCGTCGTAGTTGAGGCGGAGGACATCGCGGTCGAACCACACCTTGCGCCCTCCCAGCGTAGAGGCACCGCGCTGCTTCAACACAATCTTATGGACAGGCAGGCGGGTGAGGATGTTGCCCAGTGCTTGGCGCCCTTTGATGGCCAATTGACTGAAATCTTCCTCGAAGACAATCTTGCGCACACGCGGGTTGGGTTTAAGTGTCACCTTGATGACTTCGGCCTCGCCATTGGGGTTGGCGCTGAAATAAAGCACGCGCGAATCGGGCTTGCCCTGAGTCAGGTCGTATTCGCGGTCGCGCACGATGCCGGTGACGGCAAAGCGTTTGAAGTAGCACGTGCCGTCCTTGCCGTCGCGGTAGGCCACGTTGTAGATGGTGCGCTTGTCATTCTTCTTGAAGATATTGATATAGAGGATGTTCTT
>CALUOW010000109.1 GCA_944322365.1 uncultured Bacteroides sp. | reverse complement strand
GCCGGCATGGCCTATGCCCGCCAGCAAGGCAAGCCCGTGATGCTGGACTTCACCGGCTATGGATGCGTCAATTGCCGCAAGATGGAGTTGGCCGTATGGACCGATCCCAAGGTGAGCGACCTCATCAACAACGATTATGTCCTCATTACTCTCTACGTGGACGAGAAGACGCCCCTGCCCGAACCCATCAAGGTGATGGAGAATGGCAAGGAACGTACCCTGCGCACGGTGGGCGACAAGTGGAGTTACCTCCAGCGCGTCAAGTTCGGCGCCAATGCCCAGCCTTTCTATGTCTTGATAGACAACGAGGGAAATCCGCTGAACAAGTCTTATTCGTATGACGAAGACATTGCCAAGTATGTGGACTTCCTCCAGACGGGATTGGACAATTACAAGGATTAGTAAATTAGCAATCCATAGATAATAGTCAGAAGTCAGTAGTCGGCAGCCTGTAGATAGCTGAAGCATTTATCTTCTACAAGCTGCGGACTGCTGACTACTTTTTTGCCTTGGCGGCGAATATCCTTCGGGAAAAACGCCAAAGTCGCCCGGAAAACCTGTCAAAGTCGCTCGGAAAGTTTAAACTTAGGCTGCGTTTATAAAAACTTAGGTTGCGTTTATATAAACGTACGGTGCGTTTTTATAAACTTAGGTTGCGTTTAAACTTTTTCGGCTACCTTGGGAAGTTTTTGTGCAGGCTTTGGGGGATTTTTTCAGAAACATTGTCGAATAAATCATTTACTTTTTGAGAACATGTTAGCATATACTTACATCAAACAAGGGGATTTCCGGCTTTTGGACAAGCCGAAGCCCGTATTGAAGGACGAGCGCGATGCCATCGTCCGTGTGACTTTGGGCAGCATTTGCACCAGCGACCTTCACATCAAGCATGGGAGCGTGCCTCGTGCCGTGCCTGGCATCACTGTGGGGCATGAGATGGTGGGCGTGGTAGAGCAGGTGGGCAGTGCCGTCGCCGGCGTTCGCCCCGGCGATAGGGTGGCGGTGAATGTCGAGACCTTCTGTGGAGAATGTTTCTTCTGCCGGCACGGTTTTGTGAACAATTGCACCGACCCGGACGGCGGTTGGGCCTTGGGATGCCGCATCGATGGGGGACAGGCCGAGTATGTCCGCGTGCCCCATGCCGACCAAGGTTTGAGCCGTATCCCCGACGGGGTGAGCGACGAGCAGGCTCTCTTCGTAGGCGATGTCTTGGCCACGGGTTTCTGGGCGGCACGCATCTCTGAGCTTTCGCCGGAGGACACGGTGCTTATCATCGGCGCCGGGCCGACGGGCATTTGCGCCTTGCTCTGCGCGATGCTGAAGCATCCCCGCCGCATCATCGTGTGCGAGAAGTCGCCCGAACGTCGTCAATTCGTGCAGGCGCACTATCCCGATGTCTTGTTGACGACGCCAGAAGAATGCTTGGAGTTCGTTCGTGCGCATAGCGGACACGGAGGGGCCGACCGGGTAATGGAGGTGGCAGGAGGCGACGAAACTTTCCATCTGGCATGGCAATGCGCCCGCCCCAATGCCATTGTCACCATCGTGGCCATGTATGACCGCCCCCAAGTGTTGCCTCTTCCCGACATGTATGGCAAGAATTTGATTTTCAAGACAGGAGGAGTGGATGGATGTGATTGTGCCGAGATCCTCCGTCTCATAGCCGAAGGGCAGATTGACACCACGCCCCTTATTACCCACCGTTATCCATTGAACCGGATTGAGGAAGCCTACCAACTCTTTGAAAGCAAGGCGGACGGCGTGATGAAAGTGGCCATAGAGGGCATTCGCTAAACGAAAAACAGGCGCAAATGACGCGCGACTTGCGGGAGTCTTTCCGCGAAATCGGTGTCATTTGCGCCTAATTTTTCTGTCTAGATTAATGCGCGTTACAGGGCATCAGGAGTTATGTAGCGCGTAGCAATGAGTTTGCGGTCGCCCAAGGTGTTGTCCACGCGGGCCACGTTGATCCAGAATTTGTTGTCGCGCACGGCTTGCGTGGGATAGACGGCTTTCTGCCGGGTGTAGGCATGGTCCCATTCGTCGGCCACGGCTTCATATTCGGGGTGCGGGGCGTTGAGCAGGACGTTGTCTTTGGCGTCGGCGCGTCCTTCCTTCACTTCTTGTATTTCTTGCCAGATGGTCAGCATGGCTTCTACGAAGTTGTCCAGTTCGGACAGGCTTTCGCTCTCCGTTGGCTCTATCATCAACGTGCCGTGAACAGGGAAGGAGAGGGTGGGGGCGTGGTAGCCGTAATCCATCAACCGCTTGGCAATGTCGTTTTCACTGATGCCTGTCTCGGCATGTACGTTGCGGCACTCCAAAATCATTTCGTGGCCTACAAAGCCGTTTGTGCCTCGATAGACCACGCCGTAAGTGTCTTTCAGGCAAGCGGCCAGGTAGTTGGCATTGAGGATGGCAATCTTTGTGGCACGGGTCAGGCCTTCGGCTCCCATCATGCGGATGTAGCCGTAGGTAATGGGCAGGATGCCGGCGCTTCCCCAAGGGGCGGAAGACACTTCGTTGGCATCGTTGCCGAATAATCCATGTCCGGGCAGGAAAGGCACGAGGTGTTGTGCCACGCAGATGGGGCCTACGCCGGGGCCGCCGCCGCCGTGGGGCGAAGCAAAGGTCTTGTGCAGGTTCAGGTGGCAGACATCCGCGCCGATGGTGCCGGGGTTGGTCAGACCCACTTGGGCGTTCATGTTGGCGCCGTCCATGTAGACTTGCGCGCCGCAAGCGTGGATGATGCGGCAAATCTCTACGATGTCTGCCTCGAAGATGCCGTGCGTCGAGGGATAAGTAATCATCAAGGCGGCCAAGTCGTCGCGGTTCTCTTCGGCCTTGCGTCGCAGGTCTTCCATGTCTACGTTTCCGTGGTCGTCGCAAGCGCAGGTCACGGGGGTGAAGCCCGCTTGTACGGCACTGGCAGGATTGGTGCCGTGGGCACTGGCAGGGATGAGCACCTTGTGGCGATGGCCTTGTCCGATGCTCTCCAGGTAAGCGCGGATGGTGCGCAGGCCGGCATATTCGCCCGCAGCTCCCGAATTGGGTTGGAAGCTGATGCCTGCAAAGCCGGTGATGGTTTTCAATTCTTCGCCCAAGTTATGTATCAATTCTTGCCAGCCTGCCGCCTGCTCTTGGGGAGCCAAGGGATGGATGCTTGTAAATTCGGGGCGGCTCAGGGGAAGCATTTCGGCGGCGGCATTCAACTTCATGGTGCACGAGCCAAGGGAAATCATCGAGTGTGCCAAGGAAATATCTTTGCGCTCCAGCCGTTTGATGTAGCGCATCATCTCCGTCTCGGTGTGGTAGAGACGGAAAACGTCGTGCGTCAGGTAAGCCGAAGTGCGTGTCAAGGCTTCGGGCAGGCGGGAGGCTTCCGAAAGCTCGATTGCCTTTGGTGCCTCTTTGCCCACGGCTTCGCTAAAGATTGCGAGCAGTTTCTCCAAAGCTTGGCGGTCGGTAGTCTCGTCGATGCTTAGGCCGATGGTGCCGTCGCTCAGATAGCGTAGGTTTACCTCGTGGGCCAAGGCGATGGCACGCAATTTCTCCGGGCATGAGCCTTCGGGCAGAGCTATGTGCAGGGTGTCGAAGTAAGAGGAATTGAGTTGGCGGCATCCCCAAGCCTCCAAGGTGTCTGAGACGAGGACAGCCGTTTGATGGATGCGCAGGGCGATGTCGCGGATGCCTTCCGGCCCGTGCCATACGGCGTACATGCCTGCCATCGTGGCTAAGAGGGCTTGGGCGGTGCAGATGTTCGAAGTCGCCTTCTCGCGTTTGATGTGTTGTTCGCGTGTCTGGAGAGCCATGCGGTAACACAGATGCCCGTATTTGTCCTTGCTCCAACCGATGATGCGGCCCGGCATGTTGCGCTTGTACTCATCGCGGGTGGCGAAGTAAGCGGCAGAGGGACCTCCGTAGAAGAGGGGCGTGCCCAGACGTTGGGTGCTTCCGAATACGATGTCGGCTCCCCATTCGCCCGGAGGCGTCAGCAGGGCGAGGCTCAGGATGTCGGCGGCTACGGCCACCTTGCACTTAGCTTCATGGGCTTTCTCCACAAAAGCGCGATAGTCGTGCAAGCATCCGTCTGCATCGGGATATTGGATGACGCAGGCAAAGAGGTCGGGGGTGAACTCCAATTCTTCATAACGTCCTACGCGGAGGGTAATGCCTTGGGGCACGGCACGGGTGCGCATTACGGCCAATGTCTGGGGGAAGACGCGTTCGTCCACAAAGACAGTGTTGGCGCCCGCCTTCTGCATGTCGCGGGGACGCAGGGCATGCATCATCGTGACGGCTTCGGCGGCGGCAGTGCCTTCGTCCAGCAGCGAGCAGTTGGCCAGGGGCATACCTGTCAGGTCGCATACGGCAGTTTGGAAGTTCATCAATGCCTCCAAGCGGCCTTGCGATACTTCCGTCTGGTAGGGCGTATAAGAGGTGTACCACACGGGATTTTCGAATACATTGCGTTGGATGACAGCCGGGGTGATGGTGTCATACCATCCTTGGCCGATGTAAGATGTATAGACCTTGTTCTTGGCGGCCAATGCCGAGATGTGGAGAGAGAACTCGTGTTCGTCCATCGCTTCGGGCAAGTCGAGGGGTTGGGCAAGGCGAATGTTGGCAGGCAGGGTCTTGTCTATCAGTTCGTCCAAGCTCTGTACGCCTATCTTGCGAAGCATCGTAGCTTCGTCTTGAGGATTGATGCCGATGTGGCGATCATAAAAAGGATGCTTATTCATATTTATATTAGGTATTAGGAAATAATACGTATCAGATGCGGAAGAAAGGATTTTCGGCCTTCTCGATGCCAATGGTGGTAGGAGCGCCGTGTCCGGGATAAACCACCGTGTCGTTGGGCAGGATAAAGAGGCGGCTACAGATGTTTTCTATCAGATGGTCGAAGTTGCCTCCTGCCAAATCTGCCCGTCCGATGCTGCCTTGGAAAAGCACGTCGCCCGAAAACATGCAGTGTTCGGCGGCGCAATAGAATACCAGGCTTCCGGGCGAATGTCCGGGCACATGGATAGCTTCCAGCTTGGTGTGGCCAAAGGTGATGATGTCTCCGTCGTGCAGGTAGTTGCCCAAAGGAACAGGTTTTTCCGTCAATTGGAAACCGAACATGCGGCTTTGCTTGGGAGCCTCGTCTATCCAAAATTCATCGGCTTGGTTGGCTTCGGCTTTCAATCCAAATTCTTTTAGCATAAACGGATTGCCGAAGATGTGATCCAAGTGCAGGTGGGTGTTTAGCAGATGTTTCACCTTCAGACCTTCTTTGAGGATAAATTCCTTCAGAGCCTGTTTCTCTTCTTCGTAGAAGCAACCGGGGTCGATAACCACGGCTTCGCTCGTTTCATCCCAAAGTACGTAGCAGTTCTCAGGGAACATATTAAATTCAAATCGTTTTATCTTCATGGTGTTATATAGGGTGTTTCATTATTTCTTTCCTTTATGGATGGCCACGAATACCGCCTTCTTGGTTTCAAAAAACTCTTCCTCGAAGAAATCTTTCAAATTCCACGTGAGGGCTTGGTGCTTGAACGGATGTATTTCTGTTTCTACTTCTCCGCCCTTCAAGCAGATAAGACCGTTGGGCAGGGCGTGGCGTGAATCGGGCGAGATGTTCTTCTGGCAAATCTTCACCAAGTCGGGCAGCGGCATCACGGCACGGCTCACCACGAAGTCGAACAAACCTTTTTCTTCCTCGGCACGGGCATGGAGGAAGGTGACATTCTTCAATCCGATAGCTTGCGCTACTTCGGTGGCTACTCGTATCTTTTTCCCGATGCTGTCCACCAAGTGGAATTTGGTGTCGGGGAAGAGGATGGCCAAGGGAATGCCGGGGAAACCGCCTCCCGTGCCCAAATCCATCACCCGCGCATCTTTGCAAAAGCGGACGACCTTGGCAATGCCTAGCGAGTGAAGCACGTGGTGTTCGTATAAGTTGCCGATGTCTTTGCGCGAGATGACGTTAATCTTCGCATTCCAATCTTCATACAAAGCTTGGAGGGCGGCAAACTGGCGGAGTTGCTCCTCGCTCAAATCGGTGAAGTATTTTTGTATCAATTCCATAAGCCGTATTTTATTTGACCGAATCGAGTATGCGGAGAGTATCGTCCAGCAAGTGCGACATGATTTCGTAGGGAAGCGAGATTTCCGTCGCTCCCATCACGTAGGGTGCGATGTCGTACACATTATAATAAAAGGTGATGCCGTCGCGTCCGATGTAGAAGTTCTCGGTAGGCGCCAAGTCGCCTGTGCTGCCATAACCCAAGTTTTCCAGTTCCTCCCGGGTAGCTACGCGATTGTCCGCCATCAACTGATTCCAAAGCAAGTCGGTCAAGGCTTCCTCATAACCGTCGGCGAAGAGGTCGTCCAAGTGGATCGGCTTCAGAGTGCGTAGGTCAAGGTTGAGGAAAGTAGTCGTGTAAATGCCGTGCGCTCCGCCCGTATATTCTTCGTAACGGGTGCGGTAGACCAACAAGTTTTTCTGATAAAGCTGGACGTGGCTTTGGATGGATTTATAGTAGGAATACCATGCCCGTTGGTCGGCGTCTCCGAACTCTTTTTCTTCTTTTTGATAGAGTTCTTCCAAGTCGTTGCGATAGTCGCTCACGTATTGGTCTTTGTACTTTTGCACGGCTTCTTGCGGGGGCAGATGTTTGTAGGCTTCGCCCAAGCAAGTGGTCAGGAAGCATGCATTCAAACTATCCTTCAGCGCCTCGTCGTCCGATGTGCTGGCGTATGCCATGTTCACTACCAAATTGCAGGCCGGGCGTGCCGTGTCGCCAAAAAGATGCGCCGTCTCGTTTATCTGAATGCTGTCGAATTGGAGTGCACCTTTGTTGCGGTTCGTTTTGTTGCCGCATGAAAATAAAAAGCCGCTTGCCGCAAGCAAAAGGACAAGCAGGCTGACACTTTGCTTTTTCATTTTGAGTTCTGTTAGTTGAAACAATAATTCGTAGGCTAATTGCCTGGGCAAATATAAGACATATTGGCGAACCCTCCGCATGATTCGCCGGAAATTTTGCGGGCAAGCCCTCTCCAGTTTCTGCAAGGCCTTCTCTTGTGCGGTTGGTTTCAGTCGGCACTTCCGAATGCTGATGACATTTCTGCTTAGGCGGCGTAAGGCATGCAAAATTTCTGCTTGCTGTAACTTCTTGATTTACAATGATAAAATCGTTTTTCTTAAATGTTGATAGAAAAACTACCTCTTGTAGCTCTTCGGAATTTGGCTGCGCCAAACATTGTCCCTACCTTTGTTGCGCCAAGGCCGAGACAAAGAATTGACAAGTTGACCTCGTAGCTTCTTTGGTTAAAGTCTAGGTTGAACTTTCATTATTTTTAATAAGAAAAGGACATCTTTTTGCAGGCAAATGTTGTTACTTTGCCAATGATGTGAAACCAATCTATGGAAGAATTATGTATATATTGAGAAGATTGGGCAGCTGGTTGCTGCTGGTGTTGGCGGGCGTGGGAAGCAGCCTGCACGCACAATCGTATGATAACCTGTGGAAACAAGTGGAGCAGGCGGAGAAGAAAAGCCTGCCGGAAACCGTCGTCAAGCTGACCGGCCAAATCTACCGGAAAGGCTTGCAGGAGCGCAACGCCCCGCAGATGCTGAAGGCATACGT
>CALUOW010000108.1 GCA_944322365.1 uncultured Bacteroides sp. | reverse complement strand
ATGGAACCCAACGAACAAGAAACCCAACAACCGGCAACTGCCCCAACCATCACCCTGACCGATACGGACTTTATCCAACCGATGCCCACCCAAGGAGATTGGTATGACCTGCTCTATGGCAGCATGCGGCAGTGGGGCACTCGGTCCGCCCAAAAGGCGGCTTGCGTCTACAACCTAGTGGTGACCCTGTGCCGCAAACAGCAAGCAAAGCCCATGCAAAAGGTGTATGCACAGACCTGTTTGAAAAACTTGGCCCCCATCGTCCAACGGCTGGAAACGTATGCCAAGCAGCCCCAAATATACGACCAGATACGCATCCCCTTCATCTCCTACCGCGAAACGGTGGCCGAGACGTTGCGCTTGTTCCAATCCATCCGCGAGACGCTGGACTATCTGTTGGCCAACGATTTCCAGGACCTCGCGCTGCTGGAAATCAACGAAGCCAAACTGCTCTATCCCCTCTACCCCGTGCCCACCATGCAGACGCTTTTCAAAAAGCTTCAAGAGTTATACCGGGAGGCCATGGAAGACATCTACCACGACGCAGAGGGACACAGCATCGCCGACGAAGCCGTCCGCCGGGGACTGTTTCCCGAATACATGGCTTCGCCCGAATACTCCACTAACCTATACCTGCGCTACCTAATCAGACGCAACGACGAACCGCTTGCAGAAACGCCGTCTGCCCCCGAAGACGACGCGCCGGCAGAGAACCCCGCCTGCATCCCGGCCAAGAACCGCATCGGCGTCCTCTACTACATGCTGCACGGCAAGATTGACGACGAACTGCTGGTAAAGGTCGCCAACTTTGTCACCGGCAAGGATTACGACCCCAAGAAACGAGCCAACAATTCCGCCTACAAATACATCCACCACCCCCAACATTTCACCGCCAAGCAGGATCAGATAGACTATATCCGGACGCAATTGGAAAAGTATGGCATCGAAGTTCCCAAAGAGTTGAAGTGACAGAAGGGAAGGAACGCCGGGCAACATGTAACAACAAATTACTTTCGTCTTTTTCCCGATTCGCCGCAAATTCCTCGTCGGGACATGTTCGTTCCAAGTTCGTTCCATGTTCGTTCCAAGTTCGTCTCCTTAGGAACGAACAAATAACGAACTTGGAACGTATTTGGAAGCAAGATTTGTAGAATGATTTTACTTATTCAACTGACAGCGCGCTGAAAACCGGAAACGTCCTCCCCTCCCATCCTCTTTACCTACTTTTAGCGATTCGCCTCCCGCCATATACCTACTTCAAGCGATTGCGCAAACGGGCGGAAGTCCGTACCTTTGCAACGTCAGATTAGAATGAATTAGTTAGTCATAATTACGTAACCGCTTTTATGAAGATAAAAGGACTCCCGCCCCTCGATGCGACATCGCGAGGCGGGAGTTTTGTTTGCGGACAATCCTTTCCTATCCGCAGGGAAAAACTTCGCAAGCCTTCCGGAAAAGTTGCCTAGGCACGCCCGAAAAGTTCAAACGCAGGCTGCGTTTATATAAACGTAGGTTGCGTTTTTATAAACGTACGGTGCGTTTTTATAAACTTAGGCTGCGTTTAAACTTTATCCAAGGCTTTGCCGTTTTTTCCCGTGGACTTGGCAGGTTTTTCCCATCCCTTGCCGCCTTACAATTGTTCCTTGATGTCTTCCAGCGCCACCAGCTTGTTGACGATGGCGTAGATAGTCAGCCCGGCCGGCGAATGTATTTGCAGTTTGCGGGCAATGTTGCGGCGGTGGGTGATGATGGTATGAACCGACAGGAACAGTTGGTCGGCAATGGCCTTGTTGGTCATGCCCTTCACCACGCAGGTGACGATTTCCTTTTCGCGCTGGCTCAACACCTCTTGCCCGTTGCCGGCCTCTTCCTCTTCTTCGCCGGTGTGGAGGAGGTGGTTGATTTGCGCGGCAATGGCGTCGGTGTCGTCGCAGATGGAGAAATGACCGTCGTAGGCTTTCAACGCATTGGGCTCGATGACGGTGCTCACCAAGGCCATGTAGCGGGTGTGCCCCTTCGGGTGCGCGGCCTTGAAGGCGGGCAGGTCCAACCAGCCGCCAAAGGTGGGGTTGGCAATGAGTATGTCCGGCGTGTGCATCCGCATGTAGTGCGCCAACGATTCGGGCGTGGCAATCTCCACGGGTTGCACGCTGAGGTTGGGAAGACGTTTCAACACGGCGGCCAATCCGCTGCGTATGATGACCGAAGTTTCGGCTATGGCTATTTTCAACGGCGTATTAGTGTTCATCTTTCAGTTTCCTTTCCATTTGCGTCACGGCAGGGACAAAAAGGAAGTCCTCCACCTGGCAGTGCGAGGCAAGGTCCTGCTCGCAGTTGAAGATGTCGAACAATACGGCATTGAGCAGGTGGTTGTTGCCTTTCTCCGGATAATATTTGATGATGATGTTTTTCAGTTCCTTCAGTTTCGTGTCGATGCTGTTGTGCTTGCTCACGAAGGTGGCTATGTTGTAATGGCTGTCCAAGCGTCCGGCCAGCAGGCCTTCGACGTAGGTGAAGACGGCTTGGTTCTCGTACTCCATGTGGCGGCGCACTTCCTTGGCGTATTCGTCGAAGTAGCGCACGATGAGGAAGGCCACGCCGTTGGCATCCGAACAATCGATGGCCTCGATGAGCTTGCGGCGGATGGCGGGCAGGTTGAAGTCCAGGAAATAAGCGTGCGCCTGCTTCAGGTAGTCCATCAGGGCGGGCAGCGAAAAGTCGGTGTCCTGCTCGTCGTAGGTGCACTGCCCTTCGCTGATGAAGTTGGCCACGGCCAGGAAGGTGCGGTAGTCCACGCCTTGCGCTTCGCAGACGTCCTTCACGGTCTTGTCTCCAAAGCCCAAGGACAATCCGAAGCGGCTCATCACCATCAGCAGGGAGTAGTTGTCGCAGATGAGGTCGCTCATCTTGTCCGTCGCGCGGTATTTATGAGATTCATTCATTGTCAGTTAGTCTTTTTAAAAGGTCCTTTTCAGGGCGCAAAGTAAGGACTTTCCGCCGAGATGTGCAATCACCATTTGTAGGTATTTTGCAGGAAAGAATACCTCTACTAGGCATTTTAGTTTTGTTTAACTATAATAATTAGGCAATAAACGAATAAATAGCGTTCTTTGCCGGACCAAATAATGAACGATTATGAGAAGATTAACTGCAAAAGAAGAACAAGTGATGGGCTTTTTCTGGGAGAAAGGGCCTCTGTTTGTGAAAGAAATGCTGGAGTTTTATCCGAATCCGAAGCCGCACTTCAACACGGTGTCCACCGTAGTGCGCGGATTGGAAGAACGCGGCTTCGTAGGCCACAAAGCCTATGGCAAGACCTACCAGTATTATGCGCTGATATCGCGCGACGATTACCGCAAAGGGACGTTGCGCGGCGTCATCAGCAAGTATTTCGACAATTCCTACCTCAGCGCCGTATCGTCGTTGGTGCAGGAAGAAGACATCTCGCTGGACGAGTTGAAGCAGCTTATCAAGCAGGTGGAGGAAGGAAAATGAAACGATTTTTGCTCATAGCATGCCTGCTGTGCGCCTGGTGCGTGCAGGCTCCGGCCCAATCCAAGGAGAAGGCAAGGTTCCTGATAGACAGCTTGTTCTTCAGCGAACGCCCTTCTTGCTTGGAGGGGCAGGCATGTGCCATCTCTATTTTGGGGAAAGAAGATGGCAGCAAGATGCTTTACATTTCCGGCGCCCGACTGGACGAGAAGGCGCGGCGGTATGCCATTCCGACAGCGGAAGTGCCTGATGCCGAGTATTGGCTGAAAGAGGCGCGGACTGTCACCCACTTCTACCAACTTCGGGAAGAAGCCCCCGCCGAACTGGCCCTGAAGGTGGGCGACCGCATCGGCGACTTCGAAGTGAAAGACACCGAAGGACGGACATGGACCCGCCAAAACACCCAAGGCAAGCCGTTGGTGCTGAACTTCTGGTATACGGGTTGCGGCCCTTGCATCAGAGAGATGCCCGAACTGAGCACGTGGGTGGATGCCTGTCCGGAGGTGAACTTCCTGGCCGTGACATGGAACACAGCCGACGAAATCCAAAGCATTGTCCGGCGGCGCGGTTTCCGCTTCGTGCAGGTAGCAGGAGACAAGTCGCTGTGGAAAATGTTCGGCGTACAACAGACACCCACCACCATCGTGCTGGACAAGGAGGGCGTGGTGCGCAAGATTGTATTAGGCACCAACCAACAGAAGCGCGACGAGTTGCTGGAGTGCATCAAGAGTTTAATGTAACATTTGCAATAAGAGGAGGATATGCAATGACCAATAAATTCTATGCTTTACTGGCCTTATGCCTGCTCATGGCAGGAATGACCTATGGACAAGAACAGGTAATAGAAAAGCCTTGGTACAGTGGAGCTACCGACCCGCTGGAGGTTTCCAAAGTCATCCTATCGGAAGACCGCACAGTGGTGGAAGCCACCTTCTATGGCAACAAAGGAACTGAGGTGAAACTGACTCCGGAAACAGTGCTGCGTGCCGATGGGAAAGAATATGCGCTTCGTTCTGCCCGTGGCATCTCGCAAAAGGATTTTGTATTCCTGCCTGCCGATGGACAGCTGTCTTTCAGCCTCACTTTCGAGCCGCTTCCTGCCGGCACCACTTCTTTCGACTTGATTGAGAAATGCGAAGGAGGCTGGCAGGTTAACGGCGTACGGTTGGACGGCAAGCGGACAGAGGTGAAGATTCCCGAACAACTGAAAACGCAGACCTTGGATTACGACCGCCCGCTGCCTGCACCGGAACCCAAGTTTGGCAAATTCCGCCTTACGGGGCGTTTCTTGGGCGGCGTTCCGTCCAAAGTCACTTATCGTACGCTAGGCTGGGTGGAAAAAGCGTTTATGCCTACACCGATAACGGTGAAGGACAGCACCTTCGTATGGGAAGATTACGTCAACCATCCGGAACTGAAAATAATATACTTCGACAAGATGCGCGTCGAGGTGTTGGTGATCCCCGGCGGAGAACTGGCAATGACCGTTGATTACCCGGCCATGCACCTTTCTAATACCCACTTGTGGGGAAAAGAATACCAGACGCGCCGCAAGATTTGGTTCGAGGGCGATTACGCCGGACTGAACACCGCCTTGCAGGAGACACCATACGCATTGGATATGTCCGACCGGCTGGACGGGATGACCTCCGTGCAAGAACTGAAGCAGGCCGTGCTGGCCAATTATAAGGAAGTCCGCCGCCAACTGTTGGCCGACACCACATTGAGCAGGCCCATCCGCGACTTCTTCCTTTGGGACTTGGAGATAAACACTTTCAGAGCCATTAGCCAAGCCGGATTCACCGTAGCGTTTGCTTGCCAAATGCGTGGGGAAAAGGTAAAGCCTGGCAGCTTGGAGCGGGGCGAACATTTCGAAGACGAGATATTGGCGCTGGATTCCATCCAATCGCCCGTGATGATGTATTTCAACTACTACCCCGCCTTGGTGGAAAGCCTGCAAAAACGCGGGCTGACATCTCGCAAGTGTCCTTGGTGGCAGGACTTGGCGCTTTGCAACGGCACGATAGGCTCCACGTTGGGACAGATGCAGCCCTTGACTGAGACGTGGCTGAGAACGGTGAGAACGCAGATTCAGACGCCTGCCATCCGCGACTATATTTATGCCCAAAGCAGTAAGTATAAAGCCGCATTAGAGGCAACCGAACAAGGGATAAAGGAAGGCACCGTCATCCGCCAAGCCGATACCTCGTTGCAAGGGGAAGCCCTTTTGCAATCCATCGTCCAAGGGCATAAAGGCCGCGTGGTGCTGATAGACTTCTGGAACACGTGGTGCGGACCGTGCCGCAATGCCATGAAGAAGATGGAACCGTTGAAAGAAAAGCTGAAGGGCGAGGCGATAGACTACGTTTTCTTGGCTGATGAGACTTCCCCCCAACTGCTTTGGCAGCAAATGATAGCCGACATGCACGGCGAACATTACCGATTGAGCAATGGACAGAGTGCTTCTTTGCTGCAGCTATATGGATTCTCCGGCATCCCGGCCTACTTGATTCTGGACCGGGAGGGGAAGGCGGTTTACCAACACTTGGCTTTCCCCGGTGCTGAAGAGATGGAAGCGCAGTTGCGGAAAGCACTAAACAATTAACGAATTAAACAATCACCAATTATGGGCACATTCCTTGTCTACATCCTCAAATCGGCTCTCTGCCTAGCAGCGTTCTACTTGTTTTACCGCCTGCTTTTGAGCCGCGAGACATTCCATCGCTTCAACCGCATGGCCCTGCTGGGCGTGCTGGTGCTTTCGGCCGTAGTCCCGCTGATAGAAACCAGCACGACAGACACGTCGGGCGTAGGGCAGACAATGCTGACGTTGGAACAATGGTTGGCGTCCATCGAGACGGCCACGGTGGCAGAAGCATCGGCCCCCGTGGCAGAAGAAGCCGGCGCCCCCGTCTGGCCGTTGATACTGGTAGCGGTCTATGGGGCGGGCGTGCTGTTCTTCCTGGGGCGCAACATGTGCTCGTTGTTCCGGCTAGGACAGTTGCTGCGTGGCACGCAACGCGAGGACATACGACACTATGTGCCCGATGCCGGGCATGTATGGCTGCTGGTACACGAGCGGGACATCGCCCCGTTCAGCTGGATGCGGTGCATTGTCATCGCCCGGCGGGAATTGGACGAAGACGGGCACACCATCCTGCTGCACGAGCTGGCGCACATACGGTGCGGACATTCATGGGACTTGCTGCTGGCCGACGTGTGCATCTTCCTGCAATGGTTCAACCCGGCGGCTTGGCTGCTGAAACAAGAATTGCAGGCGGTGCACGAATACGAAGCCGACGAAGCCGTGCTGCGCGCCGGGGTAAACGCCAAGGAATACCAATTGCTATTGATAAAGAAAGCCGTTGGCAGCAAACGCTACTCGATGGCCAATAGTTTGAATCACAGTAAACTTAAAAAGCGTATCACAATGATGATGAAAGAAAAATCAAACAAGTGGGCATGCGCCAAGTTCTTGTATGTACTGCCGCTGGCAACCGTAGCGGTTGCCGCCTTTGCCCGTCCCGAAGTTTCGGAAGTAAGCAACCAGCTTTCCAATGTCCAAATGGCGGATTTCTCGCAACCTGCCCATGCTTTCTCTGCCTCCGCAGCCAATAGCAGTGCCGAGCTGGAAGAGAGCGTTTTCAGCGTGGTGCAACAACAACCCCAATTCCCCGGCGGAACAGCCGCCATGAACAAATTCATCAGCGAGCACATCCGCTACCCGCAGGCCGCTAAAGAGAAAGGCATCGAGGGGCGCGTCATTGTTCAGTTCACGGTGGACAAAACCGGACAGGTGCGCGACGCCCAAGTAGTGCGCAGCATAGAGCCTTCGCTGGATGCCGAGGCCATCCGCGTGGTGGAATCCATGCCCCTTTGGACGCCGGGCACGCAAGATGGAAAGCCCGTCGATGTCCGATACACCATACCGGTGAACTTCAACCTCAAGCAACAGGCCAAGGCTACATCGTCGGCGGAATCCAATGCGTCCAACCCCACGCAAACGTCCGTCAGCTACAGCACTTCCAAAAACGGTTCGTCCGTCTCTATCTCTTACAGCCGATCGGTAGACAATGGCGACGTAACGATGGTGAAGGCCGGCCGGATGTCCGACCTCAACAAGCAGGGAACCCTACCGCTTGGCATTGTGGGAATGGGCAGTATCCGGACAGACATGTCCATCGTTGCGGAT
>CALUOW010000107.1 GCA_944322365.1 uncultured Bacteroides sp. | reverse complement strand
TCGGCCACCTCCAGGATTTCGTCGATGTTGTCCACGCCCTCCTGGTTCTCAATCTTGGCGATGATGCGGATGTCGCTGCCGCCGTGCGTGTCCAATATTTGGCGGATGTCCAGCACGTCTTCCCGGTTGCGCACGAAGGAATGGGCAATAAAGTCGATGTCTTTCTCGATGGCGAAGAGGATATTCCGCCGGTCGCGCTCGGTCAGCGACGGGAGGTTGATGCGCACTCCGGGCACGTTGACGCTCTTGCGGCTGCCCAGCGTGGCCTCGTTCTGCACCTCGCAATCCAAGGCTTCGTCGGTCTTGCCCACTACAAGCAACTCCAAGTCGCCATCGTCGATCAGGATGCGCCCGCCCGTGCAGACGTCGCGCACGAAGTCGGGATAGCTGACGGCGATGCACGCGCGGGTGGTCTCGCGCTCAGGGTCGCCCACAATCCGCACACGGTCGCCTGCGTGGAAGTCGATGGGCGCCTCCAGCGTGGTGGTACGCACCTCAGGGCCTTTGGTATCCATCAGGATGGCGATACGGTTGGACACGGCGCGCGTGTTGTTTATCAGTTTCTCCAAGCCCGCAAAGTCCAAGTGGGCGGTATTGAGGCGGACGACGTTCATGCCTGCCTCGAACAATTGGCGTATGAAATCCACCTCGCAACGCTTGTCCGAGATGGTGGCCACAATCTTTGTCTGTTTCAGTAACATAATCCTTTTACCTTGTTGTTATCCTAGTAATGTCTAACTAAGTGTTTAAAACTAAATGATAATTTAGTTGACGAGTTGACAAGTTAACAAGACTACGAGGACAGGGCTTATCACTTGTAAATCTGTTTGCTAACAGGCCTCGTTGCCTCGTTAACTCGTCCCCTTGTCAACTTCTAAATTCCTATTTATATATCATTCCTTCAGCAATCCTTCCAGCGCCAAGCGGTAGGAATCCAGCCCGAAGCCGCAGACAACGCCCCGGCAAGCGGCGGCAATCATAGACACATGGCGGAAGGCTTCGCGCGCATGGACGTTGCTGATGTGCACCTCGACCACCGGCGCGGGCACGGCGCGGATGGCGTCTTGCAGCGCGATGGACGTATGGGTATAGGCGCCGGCGTTGAGGATGATGCCGTCGTAGCCGAAGCCTGTCTCATGGATTTTGTCGATGAGTTCGCCCTCGATGTTGGATTGGAAATAGTCAATCTGCGCGCGTCCCCCGTAGGCACTGCGCAAGTCTTCGAGGAAGCCCTCGAACGGCGCGGCGCCGTAGACGCCCGGCTCGCGACGGCCCAGCAAATTCAGGTTGGGACCGTTGATGATTTGAATCTTCTTCATATTATCCTGTTTTTGCACTAACTTTGCCGATGCAAAGATAGGAAAAAGATAAGAATATGGAAAAAGAATCGCCAAATATGGAGCAACAAGCCTCGATTGTCAAGGAATACGTGCAATGGTTGCGGCTGGAAAAATCGCTTGCGGCCAACACCGTGGAAGCCTACCAACAAGATTTGCAGAAGCTGCTGGCTTTCTTGCGCGCCGAGGGCCTCGATGTGCTGGATGTCTCGACAGACGACCTCGAACGCTTCAGCGCGGGCTTGCACGACATCGGCATCCACCCCCGCTCGCAGGCGCGCATCTTGTCCGGCGTCAAATCGTTCTACCACTTCCTGGTGCTGACAGACCGCCTGGAGGCAGACCCCAGCGAGCTGCTGGAAGGGCCCAAGATTGGCTTCCGCCTGCCCGAAGTGCTGACGGTGGAAGAAATAGACCGCATCATCGACGCCGTGGACATGGACAAAGCCGAAGGGCAACGCAACCGGGCCATGGTGGAAACCCTGTACAGCTGCGGCTTGCGCGTCAGCGAGTTGTGCAACCTGCGCCTCAGCGACTTGTTTTTCGACGAAGGCTTCATCCGCGTCATCGGCAAGGGCGACAAGCAACGGCTGGTGCCCATCTCGCCCCGCGCCATCAAGGAAATCAACTACTGGCTCATCGACCGCCGCCACGGGCGCATCAAGCCGGGCAACGAAGATTATGTATTCCTGGCGCGCTGGGGAAACCGCATCTCGCGCATCATGGTCTTTCACCTCGTCAAGGAACTGGCCGAACGCGCCGGCATCGCCAAGACCATCAGCCCGCACACCTTCCGCCACTCCTTCGCCACCCACCTGCTGGAAGGAGGAGCCAACCTGCGCGCCATCCAGGCCATGTTGGGGCACGAATCCATCGCCACCACCGAAATCTACACGCACATCGACCGCCAGATGCTGCGCTCGGAGATTATCAACCACCACCCGCGCAACATCAAGTATGCCAACGAGCAACGCAAATGAGAAAAAAATTGCCAAAACGGCAGTCCTATTTGACACGTTTCCGGCCGATATATCAGCAGCGAGCGGCGCATATATCGTCGGGAGGCGGCTGATATATCGCTGGCAAGCGGCGCATATATCGCCCGCCCCACGACTATTCAAGCCTAATAATCAACCAATTAACAAACAACCCGCCACGCTTCCTCGCCCCGGCAGGAAAAGAACGCCCGCTTGAAGCAAGAGCCTTATTGTTAATTTATAATAAAAAACCGTCTCCACATTGAACAAGTGAAGCAGAAGGCGGTATATTTGTTAAAGATTCGAGTGAAAGAATCTGAAATAAGCAAACAATAATATGAACCTTTTCAAACATTAATCATTAACGCAATGAAAACGAAAATGTATCTCCCCTTGTTAGGGGTGCTGATGCTGGCCGTAATGACCGCATGTAGCAAGAAGATGGGCGAATTGTCGTCCGACTACTTCACGGTGACGCCCCAAGTACTGGAGGCTGTGAACGGACAGGTGCCTGCCACCATCAACGGCAAGTTCCCCGAAAAGTACTTCAACAAGAAAGCCGTTGTCGAAGTAACCCCCGTCCTGCGCTGGGAAGGCGGCGAGGCCAAAGGCCAATCCTCCACTTTCCAAGGCGAAAAGGTGCAAGGCAACGACCAAACCATCTCCTATAAGATGGGCGGCAACTACACGATGAAGACCGTGTTTGACTACGTGCCCGAAATGGCCAAGTCCGAACTCTACCTGGAGTTCACCGCCACGATAGGCAAGAAGACGGTGGAAATCCCCGCCGTGAAGATTGCCGACGGCGTCATCTCCACGTCCGAATTGGTGAACCAGACCCTGAAGACCGCCACGCCGGCTTTGGGTGAAGATGCTTTCCAACGCATCATCAAAGAAAAGAGCGAGGCTAACATCATGTTCCTCATCCAGCAGGCCAACATCCGCGCCAGCGAACTGAAGAACGCCAAGAACCTGACCGCCGAGGCCAAGGAAATCAACGAATCGGCCAACAAGAAGATCACAGACGTGCAAATCAGCGCCTACGCTTCGCCCGACGGTGCCTTGGACCTGAACACCAACTTGGCTGAAAAACGCCGCGACAACGCCGAAAAGGCCCTGGCCAAAGAACTGAAGAAGAACAAGGTGGAAGCTCCGGTGGATGCCGAATATACAGCCGAAGACTGGGAAGGATTCCAGGAACTCGTCTCCAAGTCCAACATCCAAGACAAGGAACTCATCCTGCGCGTCCTCTCCATGTACAGCGACCCCGAACAGCGCGAACAAGAAATCAAGAACATCTCTGCCGTCTACAGCACGCTGGCCGAGGAAATCCTGCCGCAACTGCGCCGTTCGCGCCTGACGCTGAACTATGAAATCATCGGCAAGTCCGACGAAGAAATCAGCAGCCTGGCCCAAAGCGACCCGTCCAAGCTGAACGTGGAAGAGCTGCTCTATGCCGCCACGCTGACCGACGACGCCGCACAGCAGGAAGCCATCTACACGAAGGCCGCCGCACAATTCCCCAACGACTACCGCGCCTTCAACAACTTGGCCAAGCTGGCTTACCAGAAGGGCGACATGGCCAAGGCTGAAAGCTACCTGAAGAAAGCCGCCGCCATCAACGATGCTCCCGAAGTGAACATGAACTTGGGCCTCATCGCCCTCGTCAAAGGCGACAAGGCCTCTGCCGAAAGCTACCTGGGCAAGGCAGCCGGCGCCGAAGGCTTGAACGAAGCCTTGGGTAACCTCTACATCGCACAAGGCAAATACGCGCAAGCCGTCACCGCCTTTGGCGACCTGAAGACCAACAGCGCCGCCTTGGCCCAAATCCTTGCCAAGGACTACAACAAGGCACGCGCCACGCTGGACGGCGTGAAGAATGCCGACGCCTACACCGACTACCTGAAGGCAGTGCTGGGCGCACGCACCAACAACCCGTCGGCCGTGACCAGCAACCTGAAGAAGGCTGTTGCCGCCGACCCGACGCTGGCCAAGAAGGCGGCTTCGGATTTGGAATTTGCCAAATACTTCACCGATGCCGACTTCATGAGCATCGTGCAGTAAGCAAATAAATTGCCCTTTCCTTCCGGCGCGGATTACGCGGACTCCACGGATGATGCCGAAAAGACTCATCCGCCAAGCCTGCGCAATCCGCGCCTTTTTTCTCCCCCGCCCCTCCCCGACGCCCGCCGTCCTTCCCTCAATAAACGTGATAAACTATTAAAGAAGTTTGCACAGCCTTGCTAATCTCGCGCGAAGTCCCTACATTCGGGGACGAATTTCGCTTGCAACGAGCATTTACCATAAACAAAAACTTCTTTATCATGGAGCAAACACTTTTCTGGTTGGTGCCGGTCTCTTCCGTCCTGGCACTCTTCTTCGCCTGGTATTTCCATCATCAGATGATGAAGGAAAGCGAAGGCACCCCCCAAATGATGCGCATTGCCGCCGCCGTGCGCAAAGGGGCGATGTCCTACCTGAAGCAACAATATAAAATTGTCGGCATAGTCTTCGTCTGCCTGGCCGCCATGTTCGCCATCATGGCCTATGGCTTCCACGTGCAGAACGCTTGGGTGCCCGTCGCTTTCCTCACAGGCGGCTTCTTCTCCGGCTTGTCCGGCTTCTTGGGCATGAAAACCGCCACGCAAGCCTCGGCCCGCACAGCCCATGCGGCGCGCAAGTCGCTCAATTCGGGCCTGCGCATCGCCTTCCGCAGCGGCGCGGTCATGGGGCTGGTGGTCGTGGGTCTTGGCTTGCTGGACATTTCGTTCTGGTACCTGTTGCTCAATGCCGTCATCCCCGCAGACCTGGCCACGCCGGGGCATAAGCTCTGCGTCATCACCACCACGATGCTGACCTTCGGAATGGGCGCTTCGACGCAAGCCCTCTTTGCCCGCGTGGGAGGAGGCATCTACACCAAGGCGGCCGACGTGGGCGCCGACTTGGTGGGCAAGGTCGAAGCCGGCATCCCGGAAGACGACCCGCGCAACCCCGCCACCATTGCCGACAACGTGGGCGACAACGTGGGCGACGTGGCAGGCATGGGCGCCGACCTCTACGAAAGCTATTGCGGCTCCATCCTGGCCACAGCCGCGCTGGGCGCCGCCGCCTTCCTCCATGCCGACGACACGCTGATGCAATTCAAGGCGGTCATCGCCCCCATGCTGATTGCCGCCGTGGGCATCTTGCTCTCGCTGATAGGCATCTTCGCCGTCCGCACCCGCGAAGACGCGCGAATGAAAGACCTGCTGCACGCGCTGTCGTGGGGCACCAACCTCAGTTCGGTGCTCATCGTGGCAGCCACGTTCCTCATCCTTTGGCTGTTGGGCATCGACAACTGGCTGTGGCTGTCTTGCTCCGTCATCGTGGGCCTGCTGGTAGGCATCGTCATCGGCCGCTCCACGGAATATTACACCTCGCAATCCTATAAACCGACCAAACGCCTCAGCGAAAGCGGCAAGACGGGGCCGGCCACGGTCATCATTTCGGGCATCGGCTTGGGCATGTTGTCCACGGCCATACCGGTCATCGCCGTTGTCATAGGCATCATCGCGTCCTACCTTTTCGCTTCGGGCTTCGAGTTTAGCAATGTCGCCATGGGACTTTACGGCATCGGCATCGCGTCCGTAGGCATGTTGTCCACCTTGGGCATCACGCTGGCCACAGACGCCTACGGCCCCATCGCCGACAATGCAGGCGGCAACGCCGAAATGTCCCGCTTGGGCGAAGAAGTGCGCCGCCGCACCGACGCCCTCGATTCGCTGGGCAACACCACCGCCGCCACGGGCAAAGGCTTTGCCATCGGCTCGGCCGCGCTGACGGGACTCTCGCTCCTGGCTTCTTATATAGAAGAAATCCGCATCGGCTTGGACCGGCTGGGGACCACCACCTTGCAGATAGGCAGCGAACAGGTGCCGCTGCAAGACGCCACGTTCCTGGACTTCATGCGCTACTACGACGTCACGCTGATGAACCCGCGCGTGCTGTCCGGCATGTTCATCGGCTCGATGATGGCCTTCCTGTTCTGCGGCCTGACCATGAACGCCGTGGGTCGCGCCGCCGCGCGCATGGTGGCCGAAGTGCGCCGCCAGTTCCGCGAAATCAAAGGCATCCTCGACGGCCGTGCCGACCCTGACTACGAGCGTTGCGTGGCCATCTCCACCAAAGGCGCCCAGCGCGAAATGGTGCTGCCCTCGCTATTGGCCATCATCGCGCCCGTGGGCACGGGCCTTATCTTCGGCATCTCCGGCGTGATGGGCCTGCTCATCGGCGGGTTGAGCACGGGCTTTGTCCTGGCTATCTTCATGGCCAACGCGGGCGGCGCGTGGGACAACGCCAAGAAGTACGTCGAAGAAGGCAACTTCGGCGGCAAGGGAAGCGAGGTGCACAAGGCTACCGTGGTGGGCGACACCGTGGGCGACCCCTTCAAAGACACCTCCGGACCCAGCCTCAACATCCTGGTGAAACTGATGAGCATGGTGGCCATCGTCATGGCGGGGCTTACCGTGGCGTGGAGCCTCTTCTAAGAGCCGAATAGAGAGGAGACTGACC
Organism: uncultured Bacteroides sp.; assembly: GCA_944322365.1. GTDB lineage: Bacteria > Bacteroidota > Bacteroidia > Bacteroidales > Bacteroidaceae > Bacteroides. The sequence continues at coordinate 913 of CALUOW010000107.1, read as the reverse complement.
ATTTGTTATTTTTTAGACGCGGATAATGCGGATTCAGCGGATAGTTCATAACTTAATAATCCGCCCCATCCGCTAAATCCGCGTCTAAAAGATTATCCTTCCCCGTTTTGACACAGCCTCTTCCGAATTCATTTAATTCTGTAATTTTCAACATCTACTTATAACCAAGCACAGAGGCACAAAGCCTTTTTAGGAAACGATAACTCCTTTTAACCCCTACGACTCCCGGCCGCTCTATCCCTATTCATTTGTGCGTTAAAACTGACAAATCTATTCATTTATTATAAATATTTTACATAATATTCTTTCTACCATTTTCTTAAATATTCGCCGAACCGTTAAATCGCCGTTCATAGATAAGCCCGGAAAGAGACATGAAAGAACGAGATAAGGGAGGGATAAGAGAGGGATAACGGAGGGATAACGAAGTTGAAGAGGAAAATTAGGCAATTTTCCGCGTTTTCAGAGCCTTAGACAGGCAGATTGTTGTCCCTGAGGCGTTCGTCGCGCTGCGAAAAGAGAAATGCAGAAAGAAAACCCAAACAAGGAGAATACCCGAATTTATACAAAAAGATTTCTTTTGCAAGTAAGAATTATTTATTCTAAAATTCAATCAAATACATCAACTCATTATGTGCCGCCGTGCCTTTGAGAGAGCCCGGGTTGGGCCACCGCCACTACAGAGAGGCAAAAAACCAGCCCCTGCAAGACTTGTGGCGACAACCCTGAACCCTGTGTCTCCGCGTCTCTGCGTTGGAGCAAAAGGCACAAAACCGCCCGCTCAAATTGCAAAAAGAGGTTAAATCAGCCCTCTTATTACAATCTTTTTGCAATAAAGTGAAGTTCCGTTTAAAAAATTCTTATCTTTGTCCCGAATTAACCAATTTTTTTAAGCCTAAAACAATCACATTAT
>CALUOW010000106.1 GCA_944322365.1 uncultured Bacteroides sp. | reverse complement strand
TATTTTTGTAGCCCAATTAAGCAATTGAACATACCTCTATGATGAAGAAAAACCTGCTGTCAGGAAGAGACAGAGAATTGGCAGAGATGGCCGAGCAATACGAAAACGCCAGAGCCAACCGGCAAAGCATCTACTTGGATGCGGAAGATATGGCCGACTTGGCCGATTGGTATAGCGTCCGGCAAAAAAGAGAACAGGCGCTCGAAGTGGTGGAATACGGCCTGAAGATACATCCGGAAAACACGGCCCTCTTGACGGAGGAAGCCTATCTGTATTTGGATGACTATGACACGCACTCCGCCAGGGAAATTGCCAATCTGCTGGACGAAAACCTGCCGGACACCAAAATCCTGCAAGCGCAGATCCTTATTTTGGAAGAGAGGGAAGAGGAAGCCGACCGCCTGCTGGATACGATTGAAGACAAGGAAGAGATAGACACCATGATCAACGTGGCTTATATGTACATCAACGTCAATAAGCCCGACAAGGCCATGGCGTGGCTCAAACCCGGATTGGGAAAATACGAGGACGACGAACCTTTCTTGGGCGTATTGGCCGATGCTTATTACGGAGTCGGCGAGTTGGAGAAAGCCACCGATACGTATAACGCGCTGATAGACAAGAACCCCTATTCTGCCGTCTATTGGTTTGGCTTGGCACGTTGCTACTTCGACTCGCAGAAGTACGACAAAGCCATTGAGGCCAGCGACTATGCCATTGTGTCCGATGACGAATTTGCCGAAGCCTATCTGCTGAAGGGGCACTCCTTCTTCTTCCTCGACAACGACGAGAAGGGATTGGAAAACTTTCGCGAAGCAGCCCGGTTAGGAGCCGTTTCGCAATGCTTCATCGATACCTTCACCGGTTTGAGCGAAAGCGGGAAGGAGCATTGGGAAGCCGGTTTGGAACATTTGCTGAAAGCCATCGACGAATATGAGGACGACGCGCAAATAAGCCTCCCGGCCCTCTATGCCAACTCAGGCATTTGCTTCCGGAAGTTGGGGCAGAAAAGAAAAGCAAGCCATTATTGGAAAAAGGCGCACGAGTTGGACCCCACGGATGCCGGGCTTTACTTGCTGGAAGGGCGGATGTATCTGGAAGAGCATCTATTTGACAAAAGTGTCCGATGCTGGAAGCAAGCCTTGGTGTTTGCTCCCACTGCGCAGACTTGGCACGAGATTGGCATCAGCTTCATGGAGTACGGATACATGGAGCAGGCACGGGCCGCATTGGAGTACGTCAAGAAGGTGGAACCGGACTTCCACGACATCAACGAAAAACTGGCGACTGTCTACCTGATGCTGAAAGACAAGGACAACTTCATGCGATACAACCAACTGTGCAAACGCCCCATTACCACCGAGGATTTGGAAAAAGTGTATGAGCTTCTGAAGTCGGAAAACAAGGAGGATTTGGTAGAAGCCATGAAGCGCATATTGGACGCTTTGCAATAAATCCTACTTCCCGCCAGGGAATGCCGCATCACTTCAAAATACCCCCTTTGGGCGGATTAAGCCAAAATATCCCGCTTCTCCCTTTGCCATTCAAAATAAAATGCCTACCTTTGCACCGCTTTTTAACAAAACATATTTATTTATTATTTAAACAGGTATGAATCAATACGAAACCGTTTTCATTTTAACTCCCGTTTTGTCTGATGTACAGATGAAGGAAGCGGTAGAGAAATTCAAAGGCATCCTTACTGCTGAGGGCGCTGAGATTGTGAATGAAGAAAACTGGGGACTGAGAAAGTTGGCTTATCCCATCCAGAAGAAGTCTACCGGTTTCTATCAGCTGATTGAGTTCAATGCAGAACCCACCGTCATCGAGAAGTTGGAAGTAAACTTCCGTCGTGACGAGCGCGTTATCCGTTTCCTGACTTTCAAGCAGGACAAATACGCCGCTGAATATGCTGCAAAAAGAAGAAGTGTAAAATCAACTAAAAAGGAGGATTAATCATGGCACAACAAGTTCAATCAGAAATCAGATACTTAACTCCGCCCTCTGTAGACGTTAAGAAGAAGAAATACTGCCGTTTCAAGAAGAGCGGCATCAAGTACATCGACTACAAGGATCCCGAATTCTTGAAAAAGTTCTTGAACGAGCAAGGTAAAATCCTTCCGCGCCGCATCACGGGTACTTCGTTGAAGTATCAGCGCCGCGTGGCTCAAGCCGTTAAGAGAGCCCGCCACTTGGCTTTGCTGCCTTATGTAACAGACTTGATGAAATAAATAGGAGGAGGACAGTATGGAAATCATTTTGAAAGAAGACATCGCGAACTTGGGTTATAAGAACGATATCGTAACCGTGAAATCCGGTTATGGACGTAACTACCTCATCCCGACGGGCAAAGCAGTCATCGCTTCGCCGGCTGCCAAGAAAATGTTGGCCGAAGAGCTGAAGCAACGCGCCCACAAGTTGGAGAAAATCAAGAAAGACGCCGAGGAATTGGCAGCCAAGTTGGAAGGCGTATCGTTGACGATTGCCACGAAGGTCAGCGCCAACGGCACCATCTTCGGTTCGGTGGGCAACATTCAGATTGCCGACGAACTGGCCAAGTTGGGTCACGACATCGACCGCAAGCTCATCTCCGTCAAGGAGACCGTGAAGGAATTGGGCAGCTACAAGGCCCTGGTTCGCCTGCACAAGGAAGTGTCTGTGGAGATTCCTTTCGAAGTCGTAGCCGAGGAAGAAGCATAAGCAAGATTATAAAAGAATACTCCTTCGGGAGAATGAAAGAGGGAAATGCCATGCCGGGTATTTCCCTCTTTTTATGTATACAGACCTTTATGGGCAGGGCCATCGCGCTGTCAACAGTCTTTCCTGTACTCCGATGGCGACAGATTGATTCGCTTTTGCACATACCGGCTGAAATAAGACACGGAAGAGAAATTCATCCGTTCGGCGATTTCCGCCAGCGAGAGTTCTTTTTGTCGGAGCAGACGGGCGATTTCCTGCATGGTGAAGCGTTCAATCCAGTAAGAGGCAGGTTTCCCGCTTATCTTTTTACATATTTCCGACAAATAATGGGGCGTGATGCAAAGGCGTGAGGCGTAAAACTCCAAGTCTCTGTTCCGGATATATTCGCCGTTATACAGCAACTCTATGAAATTCCGTAGCAGGGAGGTGATGCGCTCCGACACTGGCAAGTCCTTGTGACTACGTGCATGGATGTCGTAAAGGTCAAGAATATGTGCGGTCAGCAGGCTGCCTAATAATTCTTCGCGGAAAAAATGCTCTTCTTCTTCCATGCGCATGCGAAGATATTGCAAAGCAGCCTCGCATATCCGGAAATCCCGTTCAGAAAGTTTCATGACCGGATTTTGCAAGAGCGACAAATGCCCGATGATGCCATAATTGCTGCGGATGGCAATCGAAGTAACGAATGCTTCCGAAAGATTCATCAGAATGCCTTGAAACTCATCCGACGCTGCAAAGCCGGATGCCAGCGCGGCATTGGGCAAGATGGCATAATCGCCTGCTGAAATATTATAATGGGTGTCTTGGAAAGTAAATCCCATGTTGCCTTTGCTGCAAAGAATATGGATTACTCTTCCCACATACCGCGAGGCGTTGAATTCTTGCCATGCATCGACAAAAACAATTCCGTCAAATTGGGGGGCGCTCATTATCTGGTAATTTGAATCTGTTTGCCCGCAAAAATACGCAAAAAACACGAATAGTGGAAAAGATTTCTCTCAATTCAAGCATGAGCCTGCTCAAACTATTCAGGTAATAAATCGAATGCTCTGAACTCCTCCTCTTCGGGAAAGGTTGGGAGGGGCTTCCAAATGATTATTGGAGTTGAGGATTTGGAATATAAATATTATTTACCTGTCTAAATATTCCGGAACCATCTATTTCCCTCTTCAAACGGCATCGGGACATGTTCGTTCCAAGTTCGTTCCATGTTCGTTCCAAGTTCGTCTCCTTAGGAACGAACAAATAACGAACTTGGAACGACTTTGTATGCTGTTCTTTGTACAATAAATTTATCTAATTGGGGAGGCTGATGCAGATTGCGGCCGTTGCGTCGTCAAGGGATGCCGAAGCAAGCAGGCGCAAGAGAACCGGTTGGGAAGTGTTGGGGGAGACGGATTAAAATCGGATACAAAAAAAGTCTGGGTGCTTGCGCACGTCAGACTTTCAATTCTCTCTTAAGCCTAAGGCTGGCCAAACGTATTATTCGGCAACAGCGGCAGAGTCAGTAGCTGTGCTGTCAGCAGCAACCGTCGTGCTGTCCGTCGTAGCGGGTGCTACTTCTTCAGTTGCAACAACTGTTTCTTCAGTTGCTTCTGCATTAGCTGCTTTGTTACCACCGCAAGATGCGAAAGATACGGCTACCATGGCTACGGCCATCAAAACTAACTTTTTCATTTTCTTTGCTTTTTAAAACGTAATACAATCAATTGCTTTATTAAAACGGCGCAAAGGTAGGGACTTTTTAGATAGGTTGTATCACAACTTGCCACTTTTTTTATCTTTTTTTTCGGAATTAGCCTTTTTGTCGTCTTTTTGTCACGGCTTTGCCACATCGGCGCGAAGAAAAAGCTGGGCCTCTTTTCCGATAAACTATAATAATCCGTATCTTTGCGCCCCAACATAGAAGTTGTAGGCAGATTTATGATAGATACGAGTGTTTTTCAAGATAAGACGGCGGTTTATTACACATTGGGATGCAAACTGAACTTCTCGGAAACATCCACGATGGCCCGGATATTGCAAGAGGCGGGCGTGCGCACGGCCCGTCGGGGAGAGAAGGCGGATATTTGCGTGGTGAATACCTGTTCGGTGACCGAAGTGGCCGACAAAAAGTGCCGGCAAGCCATCCACCGGTTGGTGAAGCAGCACCCGGACGCCTTTGTGGTGGTGACAGGTTGTTATGCCCAGCTGAAGCCGGATACGGTGGCGCATATCGATGGCGTGGATTTGGTCTTGGGGGCCGAGCAGAAGAAGGACCTCCTGAAGTACTTGGGGGATTTGCAGAAGACGGCGCATGGCGGAGAGGTCCATACCTCGGCTTTGAAGGATATTCGCAGTTTTGCGCCTTCGTGTTCGCGGGGAGACCGCACGCGCTTCTTTCTGAAAGTGCAGGACGGTTGTGATTATTTCTGTTCGTATTGCACCATCCCCTTTGCCCGTGGGAGGAGCCGCAACGGCAGCATCGCTTCGATGGTGGAGCAAGCGCGCCGTGCCGTGGCCGAAGGCGGAAAAGAGATTGTCCTGACGGGCGTGAACATTGGCGACTTTGGCCGCAGCACGGGCGAGGCTTTCCTGGATTTGGTGAAGGCGTTGGATCAGGAGGTGGAAGGCATTGAGCGCTATCGCATTTCCTCTATCGAGCCGAACTTGCTGACTGATGAAATCATTGACTACGTGGCTCATTCCCGTCGCTTCATGCCCCATTTCCATATCCCTTTGCAGTCCGGATGCGATGAAGTGCTCAGGCTGATGCGCCGGCGTTATGATACGGCTTTGTTTGCCCATAAGATACGGCGGATTAAGGAGGAGATGCCCGACGCTTTCATCGGCGTGGATGTGATAGTGGGCACGAGGGGCGAAACGGAAGCGTACTTTGAGCAGGCTTGCCGCTTCTTGCAAGGATTGGACGTCACCCAGTTGCACGTGTTCAGTTACTCCGAACGGCCGGGTACGCAGGCGTTGAAGATTGACCATGTGGTTTCGCCCGACGAGAAACATCGCCGCAGCCAGCGGTTGCTGGAGATGTCGGAGCAGAAGTGGCGGAATTTCTATCAGGCTCACGTCGGGCAAGTCGTGCCGGTGCTGTTGGAGCGTCCCAAGCCCGGCATGCCGATGCATGGCTTCACGCCCAATTACATTCGCGTGGAGGTGCCGCACGATGATGCGTTGGACAATCAAGTGGTGCAGGTCCGTCTGGGAGACTTCAATGCCGATGCCACGGCGTTGCAAGGAGTGATATTGGCAGATGGGGGAGAGGCGTTGCGGAATGAAGGAGGCCAGGGCTGATTAATCAAGTATATGCGTATGGATAAGGTTGCTGTTGTTATTTTGAATTGGAACGGGTGCGGGATGTTGCGCCGTTTCTTGCCCGGAGTGGTCCGCTTCTCGGAAGAGGATGGGGGAGTGGTCTGGATGGCCGATAATGGTTCGACGGACGATTCGGTCGAAGTGGTTCGTCGGGACTTCCCTTCAGTGCGGGTCACGACGTTGGATAGGAATTACGGGTTTGCCGACGGGTATAACCGGGCTTTGGCCGGGATAGAGGCGGAGTATGTGGTTTTGCTCAATTCGGACGTGGAGGTGACGGAGCATTGGTTGCGTCCGTTGCTTGCCTATATGGACGCCCATCCGGAGGTGGCGGCCTGCCAACCCAAGATACGTAGCTATCACCGGAGGGAGTGTTTCGAGTATGCCGGCGCTTCGGGCGGATACATCGACCGCTATGGCTATCCTTTCTGTCGGGGGCGCCTGCTGGGGGAGGTGGAGCAAGACGCCGGGCAGTATGATGCCGTGGCTCCTGTCTTTTGGGCCACGGGCGCGGCGCTTTTTATCCGTCGTCAGGACTATTTGGATGCGGGCGGCTTGGATGGGCGTTTCTTTGCCCACATGGAGGAGATAGACCTTTGCTGGAGGCTTCGCGCCCGTGACCGTGGGGTGGTTTGCGTGCCTCAGAGCGTGGTCTATCACGTGGGAGCCGCCACGTTGAAGCGCGAGAATCCGCATAAGACTTTCCTGAACTTCCGCAATAATCTGCTGATGCTTTACAAGAACCTGCCTGAGCGGGAGTTGCGTCCCGTCTTGCGCGTGCGCGCCTTGCTGGATTATGCGGCAGCCTTGCAGTACGTGCTTCGGTGGCAGTGGGCCAATGCTTGGGCGGTGTGGAGGGCGCGCCGGGCCTATCGTGCCATGAAGGAGACGTATGCCGCCGTGCGTGCCGAGAATAGGCGCCTGACTATCCGCCCCGACATCCCCGAACGTCGCGGTTTCAGTCTCCTGTGGCAATATTATGCGCGGGGCAGGAAGCGTTTCTCGCAGTTGTGACCTCTTCTTATGGAGTGGCGTATACCGGCAGGAGAAGGTCTTCGGCCGGCCAATGGGGCAGGAAGAACAGAGGCAGGGGTTGCCCGCCGATGCCCGACCACTCGATGCGGCGCACGCAGGCGAAGTCCGGTGTGCCGAAGTCAAACGAACGCCCGTATAGCAGGATGGCCCTGCGTCCTTCGTCAATCTTCCACAAGCCGCCTCCGTGGGTGCATTCTTCGCCCTGCGACAAGAGGTCCCGGTGCAGGTAGACGCGGCCGAACTTCAGCACGCCGTCTTGGGTAATAATGAATTTCTGGTACATAAGCCTATTAATGAGAATGAGGTTATGATGGAATCTGGTTGCAAATATACAGGTTTCGTCGTAGCCATGAAAGCGTTTGGCCGGATGAATATCCTGTCGCCTTCTGAAAGCAGGGTTCCCGGCCGTTCCATCCGTATTGGAACCGGGTTCCATCCGTACTGGAACCGGGTTCCATCCGGAAATGAACATAAACAGCCATCTACCTAATATACACCAATTTATATACTCTTCAAAATCATTTAAGCCACTGAATCAGCCATATAGCAAATTCACCTTGTTTCAATGATCGCATAGCTGTTATCTATTGACGGTTCAAAGGTATGAAAAAAGATTGAGAATTGCAAGGGCTATTTCCAAAACCTCAATATTTGCAAGCCTCTTTGTATTCATTTATTTTAGAGCCTGTTTAAATTTTGTTCAGCAGCATTCTTATTGCAGCAAGTTTCACCATCTCTTCTGCCGAATCGAACG
>CALUOW010000105.1 GCA_944322365.1 uncultured Bacteroides sp. | reverse complement strand
TGCAAAGGTAAGGGTTTCCTCTATTCCTACCAAACAATTCGGAGAGAATCTTCTGTTTAATAACCCTTTTTAACAGAAAATCGACTCTTTGGCTTCTTTGCGGCGTTTCTCAGGCTTATTTTCTTTGTATTCTTATTCTACATACAACACCAATCCTTTCAGGTATTCGCCTTCGGGATGATAGATGTTGACCGGATGGTCGGCAGGTTGCGTCAGTTGGTGCAGGATGCGCACGCTACGGCCCGATTGGGCGGCGGCGGTGAACACAGCCATGCGGAACTGATCCTTATTGACAGCCTGCGAGCAGGAGAAGGTGAAGAGGATGCCGCCCGGCCGGATTTTCTCGAAGGCGCGGGCATTCAGCTTGCGATAGCCTTGGAGGGCGTTGCGCAGGGCATCGCGGTGCTTGGCAAAGGCGGGCGGATCCAGCACGATGAGGTCATATGCGCCTTGCTCCATGCGATCCAAGAATTTGAAGGCATCTTCCGCATAAGCCGTATGGCGCGGGTCGTCCGGAAAGTTAAGGGCGATGTTCTTGTTGGTCAGGTCAATGGCTTTGGCCGAACTATCCACCGAGTGCACCGACAGGGCGCCGCCCCGCATGGCGTAGACGGAAAAGCCGCCTGTGTAGCAAAACATATTCAGCACCCGTCGTCCGCAGGCATATCGCTCCAGCAGGGCACGGTTTTCGCGCTGATCCACAAAGAAGCCCGTCTTCTGGCCCTTCAGCCAGTCGATGTGGAATTTCAACCCGTATTCCATGGCTATATTGTCCGCGCTTCCTCCCCGCAGGAATCCGTTTTCGGGGAAAAGGTCTGCTTTGTAAGGCAAGGTGGTTTCAGACTTATAATAGATATTGTCCACTTCGTCTTGCATCACCTCGGACAGGGCTTCGGCAATGGCCATTCGATCCAAGTGCATCCCGGCGGAGTGGGCTTGCATCACGGCGGTGCGGGCATAGATGTCCACCACCAGCCCCGGCAGGTTGTCGCCCTCGCCGTGCACCAAGCGGTAGGTATTGTTGTCCGCCCGTCCGACGAGGCCGATGCCGCGCCGCATGTCAAGAGCCGTTTGCAACTTGCGTCGCCAGAAGCCGGCGTCGATATTCTCGTCCGGGCGGAAAGTGAGAACGCGCACGGCGATGCTGCCTATTTGGAAATGGCCTTTGGCGATGAATTCTTTTTGAGCGGTATATACTTCCACCACTTCGCCTTCTTCGGGCTCGCCGTCCATGCGGGCAATGGCGCCCGAGAACACCCACGGGTGGAAACGCTTCAGCGATTCTTCTTTGCCGGGTTTCAGGTAGATTTTATACATTATATAATATATATGTTTAACGGAGAGGGGTTAAATTATGGATTCACGTTGTCAGCTCCTGTCGCCGGGCCTTCTTGGGGCTTCTCGTCCTTGTCTGCAATCTCGAAGTCGCCCGTGCGTTTCAGTTCTTGCAAACGGTTGTATATGTTGAGGCAAGCCCACGCGTCGGTGGCGGCATAGAGTTTTTGCGGTTCGGTCAGCGTGTCGGCTTCCCAGTTGGAGAGGCGTTGGCTCTTCGAAATCTTTTCGCCGAAAAGGATGCCGTAAATCTTTTGCAAGCTCTTGTCCTCGATGCCGAAGGGGCGGACGTATTCTTGCAGCTCGATGCAGGCGCGTTGTTCGAAGGGGGCGCGCTTGTGCAACATCATGAAATCATCTTTCAGCGAAAGGCCCACCTTCGTAGTATGGGGACTTTCGAGCAGCGTGATGATGGGCAGGGTCAAGCCCGTCAGGTTGAGGCGGAAGAGGAAGCAATGGTCCTCGGACGAGACCTGCAGCAGGGCCACCTTGTGCGGGCGTCCTTTGGCAAACGAAGGGCGCGTCTCGCTGTCGATGCCCACCAAAGGATAGCGTTTCAGATAGGTCACTGCCCGTTCGGCTTCCTGCGGCGTCTGCACCACGTGTATCTGGCCGGGGAAGGTCGCCTTGGGCAGGTCCTTCAATGTTTCTTTGTCAATACTTCTTTTTATTATCATCGTGTATGGGGATCGGTTTTTTTCAGGAAAATATGTCGTCAGAGTTCAATTCGTCATCCATGTCCTCGCCTTCGTCCCCGTCTTCGTCAAGTTCGCCTTGGGCATACCTCACCTCGTGCAGGGCGCGCAGCGTGTTCACCAACTTCTGCCCCCAATAGAGGCGGAAGTTCTCCTGGCAGATGGCCACCGCGTCGTGCATCGTTTCGTTCAGCCCCAGGCGGAAGACAAAGATGAAGTTCTTGATGTCCTGGTAGATGTCGGCCAAATCCTCGGAGATGTAGCGCGTGATAGGCTGGTCGCTATACTTCATGTCTTCGACGAAGACGTCCAAATAGTCGTCCTTCTCGGCCAGGATGCCCGCCAGGTTCATGCGCAGCACTTCGTAAGTTTCTTCGGTGACGAATTGTTCGGGCATATCCTCGCCCATCGTCTCGCATGGGGGCAACAACGTGGCTTTCAGGTAGAGCAGGGGCAGGATTTTCAACGTCGTATCCACAAAGACGGGGCGGCGCAAACCCTCGGCTTGCTCCAAATACTTGCAGAATTCAGCAGCTACGGTGACGAATTCCACTACATTGCGGTCGAATATGACTTGACTATCTTTTCCCATAACAGTTTGCATTGGTTTTGCAAAGATAGTGATTACAAATGGAATTTCCTTCATGCGGCTGGATAAATAGCAGTTTGACAAGGCAAATTGTTTAGAAAACCGCTATCTGCCGGGAAATCCCATCTTGCCCGCAAGGAAAATCCCCGAAGTCCGCCGGAAAAACGCTCAAGATAGCCGACAAAGTTTAAACGCAACCTACGTTTATAAAAACGCAGCTTACGTTTATAAAAACGTAGCCTAAGTTTATATAAACGCAGTCTGCGTTTAAACTTTGCGGGCGTGCAAAGCGGTTTTAGGGCTTGCGCGGAAGATTTTCTGCGAGAATAATTTGTCCAATCCCGCATTAGGTTGTACCTTTATGCGCTCATTACGAAAGAAAAAATCAACCTATGCAGGATTTCGTTCACTTACACGTACATACGCAATACTCGCTCCTCGACGGACAAGCCAGCGTCAGCCGCCTGGTGGACAAGGCCATGAAGGACGGCATGAAAGGCATCGCCATCACCGACCATGGCAACATGTTCGGCGTGAAAGAATTTTATAACTACGTCAACAAGAAGAACAGCGGCCCGCGCGGCGAAATCAAGGACTTGAAGAAGCGCATCGCCGAGTTGGAAAAAGTTTCGCAAAGAGACGAACAATCCGAGGCGGAGCTGGCGTCTTGCCGAGAGAAAGTCATCGAGGCGGAAGCGAAGCTGTTCAAGCCCATCATCGGGTGCGAGATGTACGTAGCCCGCCGCGCCATGGACAAGAAGGAGGGGAAGCACGACCAAAGCGGTTGGCACCTCATCGTCTTGGCCAAGAACGAAAAGGGCTACCACAACCTCATCAAACTGGTTTCCCGCGCGTGGACGAAAGGCTACTACATGCGCCCGCGCACCGACCGCAACGAGTTGGAGAAGTATCACGAGGGCCTCATCGTCTGCTCGGCATGCCTGGGCGGCGAGGTGCCCAAGAAAATCACCGCCGGACACCTGGACGAAGCGGAAGAAGCCATCCGTTGGTACAAGAACCTCTTCGGCGAAGACTATTACCTAGAGCTTCAGCGCCACAAGGCCACCGTAGAGCGCGCCAACCACGAGGCTTACCCCTTGCAGCAGAAAGTCAATGCCAAATTGCTGGAGTATGCCAAGAAATATGACATCAAACTCATCTGCACCAACGACGTGCACTTTGTGGACGAAGACAATGCCGAAGCCCACGACCGCCTCATCTGCCTCAGCACGGGCAAAGACCTGGACGACCCTACCCGGATGCTCTACACCAAGCAGGAGTGGATGAAGACCAAGGCAGAGATGAACCAACTCTTCGAAGACGTGCCCGAAGCGCTGAGCAACACGCTCGAAATCCTCGACAAGGTGGAATATTACTCCATCGACCACGCCCCCATCATGCCCACCTTCGCCATCCCCGAAGACTTCGGCACGGAAGAGGAATACCGAAAGAAATACACGGAGAAGGACCTCTTCGACGAGTTTACCCAAGACGAAAACGGCAACGTGGTGCTGGACGAAGCGGCCGCCAACGCCAAAATCAAACGCTTGGGCGGATACGACAAGCTCTACCGCATCAAGCTGGAAGCCGACTACCTGGCCAAGCTGGCCTTCGACGGCGCCAAGAAGTTGTATGGCGACCCGCTGTCCGAGGAAGTGAAGGAGCGACTGGTATTCGAATTATATATAATGAAGACAATGGGTTTCCCCGGCTACTTCCTCATCGTGCAGGACTTCATCAACGCGGCGCGCAACCAGTTGGGCGTGTCCGTAGGTCCCGGACGTGGTTCGGCGGCCGGTTCGGCGGTGGCCTACTGCCTGGGCATCACCAAGATCGACCCCATCCAATACGACTTGCTGTTCGAGCGATTCCTCAACCCCGACCGTATCTCGCTGCCCGATATAGACGTGGACTTCGACGACGACGGACGTGGAGAAGTGTTGCGCTGGGTGACGGAGAAGTACGGCCAGGAAAAGGTGGCGCACATCATCACCTACGGCACCATGGCCACGAAGATGGCTATCAAGGACGTGGCGCGCGTGGAGAAACTGCCCCTCTCTGAATCCGACCGCCTGTGCAAACTGGTGCCCGACAAAATCCCCGACAAGAAACTGAACCTGCCCAACGCCATCGCCTACGTGCCCGAACTGCAAGCCGCCGAAGCCTCGCCCGACGAACGTGTGCGCGACACCATCAAATACGCCAAAATGCTGGAAGGCAACGTCCGAGGCACGGGCGTACATGCTTGCGGCACCATCATTTGCCGCGACGACATCACCGACTGGGTGCCCGTCAGCACGGCGGACGACAAGGAGACAGGCGAGAAGATGCTCGTCACCCAATACGAAGGCTCGGTCATCGAAGATACGGGCCTCATCAAGATGGACTTCCTGGGGCTGAAAACGCTCTCTATCATAAAAGAAGCCGTGGCCAACGTCAAGCTGCACCGGGGCATTGAACTGGACATCGACACCATCCCCATCGACGACCCTGCCACGTACAAGCTCTATTGCGACGGACGCACCGTCGGCACCTTCCAGTTTGAATCGGCCGGTATGCAGAAGTACCTGCGCGAGTTGCAGCCCAGCACCTTCGAGGACCTCATCGCCATGAACGCCCTCTACCGTCCGGGTCCCATGGACTACATCCCCGACTTCATCGACCGCAAATGGGGCCGCAAGCCCATCGAGTACGACATCCCCATCATGGAGAAGTACCTGAAGGACACCTACGGCATCACCGTCTACCAGGAGCAGGTCATGCTGCTTTCGCGCCTGTTGGCCAACTTCACACGAGGCGAATCGGACGCCTTGCGCAAGGCGATGGGTAAGAAGTTGCGCGACAAATTGGACCACATGAAGCCCAAGTTCATCGAGGGAGGCAAGAAGAACGGCCACGACCCCAAGGTATTGGAGAAGATTTGGGCCGACTGGGAGAAGTTTGCCTCCTACGCCTTCAACAAGTCGCACGCCACATGCTACTCGTGGGTGGCCTACCAGACAGCCTACCTCAAGGCCAACTACCCCGCCGAATACATGGCGGCGGTGATGAGCCGAAGCCTCTCGAACATCACCGACATCACCAAACTGATGGACGAGTGCAAAGCCATGGGCATGAAAGTGCTGGGGCCGGATGTGAACGAAAGTAACCTGAAATTCACCGTCAACGCCGAAGGCAACATCCGCTTCGGCTTGGGCGCCATCAAGGGCGTGGGCGAGGGCGCCGTGCAAAGCATTGTGGAAGAGCGCCGGAAGAACGGCCCGTACAAAGGCATCTTCGACTTCGTACAGCGCGTCAACCTGAATGCCTGCAACAAGAAGAACCTGGAGTGCCTGGCCTTGGCAGGCGGATTCGACAGCTTCCCCGAACTGACACGCGAGCAATACTTTGCCGTGAACGCCAAAAACGAGAGCTTTCTTGAGACGCTGGTGCGCTACGGCGGCCGCTACCAAACAGACCAAGCCATGGCCGTCAACTCGCTGTTCGGAGGCGAAAACCTGGTGGAAGTGGCCACGCCCGAAATCCTGCCTGCCGAACGCTGGAGCGACCTGGACCGCCTGAACAAGGAACGCGAACTGGTGGGCATCTACCTCTCCGCGCATCCGCTGGACGAATACGCCGTCATATTGGAAAACGTCTGCAACACGCACATGGCCGAACTGGAAAACAAAGAAGCCTTGGCCGGGCGCGAAATCACCATGGGCGGCATCGTCACCGCCGTGCGCAGGGGCATCAGCAAAAATGGCAACCCCTACGGCATTGCCAAAATCGAGGATTATTCGGGTTCGGCCGAGTTGCCTTTCTTCGGCAATGACTGGGTGACGTGGCAGAGCTACTTGGGCGAGCGCATGTTCCTCTTCATCAAAGCGCGCTGCCAGCCCAACCAGTGGAAGAAAGAGAAATTGGAACTGCGGGTGACCTCCATCGAACTGCTGCCCGACGTGAAAGAAAAGCTGATAGAAAAAATCACCATATTCATCCCCCTCAGCGTGCTGAACAAGAGCCTGATTGCCGAGTTGTCCGAACTGACCAAGTCGTCTCCGGGCAACGCGCAGCTATGCTTCAAGGTGACGGACAAAGACACGCGCATGGCCGTGGATTTGGTGTCAAGGCCCGTCAAGCTGAGCGTAGGCCGCGAACTGATTTCTTACTTAAAAGAGCATTCTGAATTGGGATTCCGCATTAATTAGTATATTTGCATCGGAAAACAAAGCATAACCCTTTAACATTTTAAGACTATGGCTTTAAACATTAATGAAAAGAACTACAAAGAACTCTTGGCAGGCGACAAACCTGTAGTCATCGACTTTTGGGCAACTTGGTGCGGCCCCTGCCGCATGGTCAGCCCCATCATTGACGAATTGGCAACCGAATACGAAGGACGCGCCGTCATCGGCAAATGCGACGTGGAAGAGAGCAACGACCTTGCCATGGAATACGGCATCCGCAACATTCCCGCCGTGCTGTTCTTCAAGAACGGGGAATTGGTAGACAAGCAGATAGGCTCGGCTCCCAAAGCCACATACGTCAGCAAGCTGGAAGCCCTGCTCTAAGCCCCAAAGTCCCCGCGACGGATCCATTCACCCTTAAAAAACAACGAATCATGAAGCAAGAAGACGAATTTTTGCAGGAAGACTTGGACGATGAAAAGACCATCGAACACATCAAAAGCTACCTGCCACAGGAATTGAAAGACAAGTTCACGGACGACGAACTGTATTACTTCCTCGACCTGATAGACGAGTATTACGCCCAGAGCGGCATACTCGACGCGCAGCCCGATGCCGACGGCTACATCGAAATCGACCTGGAGAAAATCGTCGATTACATCGTCAAGGAGGCGCGCAAAGACGAGATGGGCGAATATGCCCCTGACGACATCTTGTTCGTCGTGCAAGGCGAAATGGACTATGCCGACACGTTGGACGAAGACGAATGACCAACGGCCTGACCGCGACAAGGACAACTAAGAATCCACCACTTGCTTGGTGGATTTTTTGTATCAGACAGGGAACAAATCCCGCACGGATTACCAAATGCGCTCCCTCGTTTTGGCAGTCTCGCTCCCAAGCCGTGGAAGTCGCACTCCCCGGACTATGCCGCCGAGAACGTCCGAAGGGCCACTTCCGCAGCGGAAGCGCGCAAATCCATTTCCCGTCCACGGCTCTTTCATTTAAGCTTAGATAAAGGCACATAATCCCCCCACCCACTTCTTATTGGAAGCAGGAATTTTGT
>CALUOW010000104.1 GCA_944322365.1 uncultured Bacteroides sp. | reverse complement strand
TGCGCCGGAGATACCAGAACATGGAGGGCTTCCGCGACAGCCGCCAACGCTGATGACGGTTCCAACGCCGGTGGAACTCGGTTCCAGTACGGATGTAACGGCGTTACAATACGGATGTAACAGCGTTACAGTACGGATGTAACGCAACCTATATACTTACTACTAAAACAGACTGTATATGATAGAAATAAACGACTTACAGAAGAGCTACGGATCAAAGAAGGCCATCGACATCCCCCACTACAGCATCGCCGACGGCGACATGCTGGGCCTGGTGGGCAATAACGGCGCGGGCAAGACCACCCTGTTCCGCCTCATCCTGGACCTGGTGAAGGCCGACGCGGGCCATGTCACCATCGAAGGCGCCGACGTCAGCCTGGGCGAAGAATGGAAGGACATCACCGGTGCCTACATCGACGACAGTTTCCTCATCGACTACCTCACGCCGGAGGAATACTTCTACTTCATCGGCCGCATGTACGGGCTGAAAAAGGAAGAGGTGGACGAACGCCTCCGCCCCTTCGAACGCTTCATGAACGGCGAGGTGATGGGGCAGAAGAAGTTCATCCGCAACTACTCCATGGGCAACAAGCAGAAGATAGGCATCATCTCCGCCATGCTGCACCGCCCCCGGCTGCTCATCTTGGACGAACCGTTCAACTTCCTCGACCCCTCCAGCCAGGCCATCATCAAGCACCTGCTGCAGGCGTACAACGAAGAGCACCGCGCCACCGTCCTCATCTCCAGCCACAACCTGAACCACACGGTGGACATCTGCCCGCGCATCGCCTTGCTGGAGCACGGCGTCATCCTGCGCGACATCGACAACCACGACGGCCGGGCGGAACAGGAGCTGGAGGAATACTTCAACCTGAAGGCGGAGGAAGAGTAATGAAACGCCTTCTCCCCCTGCTCCTCCTCGCCCTCTGCCTGACGGGCTGCCGCACCGCCGCGCCCCCGCTGGACTACCGCGCCCTGGTCCGCGCCGCCGACCGCTTGGGCATGGACATCGGCCCCAAGGATCACCACGCCCTCTACCTGGAGGCCGCCGAATGGCTGGGCACGCCCTACCGCAGCGGCGGGCAAAACCGCCGGGGCACGGACTGTTCGGGCTTCGTCCGCCAAGTCTACAAGGCCGCCTACGGCATCGACCTGCCCCGCAGCACGGACCAGCAGGTGGACGCCACCCGCCGTGTCCGCCGCCGGAAGTTGCGCGAGGGCGACCTGGTCTTCTTCCACGGACGGAAGAAGCGGCGCGTCAGCCACGTGGGCATCTACCTGAAGGACGGCAAGTTCATCCACGCCAGCACCAGCCGCGGCGTCATGGTCAGCCGCCTCAGCGAGGACTATTGGGACGAGCACTGGATGCGGGGCGGAAGGGTCAATTAAAGCTATAAATAGGAATTTAGAAGTTGACAAGGGGACGAGTTAACGAGGCAACAAGGCAAGACAAACGACCTGATTATGCCCTGTCCTCGTAGTCTCGTTAACTTGTCTCCTCGTCAACTAAATTATCATTTAATCAACCATTTATCATTAACCATTATGAAACGACTTATCACCCTCCTTCTGGTCGTCGCAGCCACGCTGGGCGCCCAGGCACAACTGCTTTGGAAAGTATCGGGCAACGGGCTCGACAAACCCTCGTACCTCTTCGGCACGTACCACCTCGCGTCCCTCGGCATCAAGGACAGCATCGCCGCCCTGCCGCAGGTGCAACAGGACGTGCAGCAGGTGTACGGCGAAATCATCATGGCCGACATGATGAAGCCCGAAACCCTGATGCAGATGCAGCAACAGATGATGCTGCCCGCCGACACCACGCTGAAGAGCCTCTTCACCCCCGAACAATACGAACTGTTGGGCAACGCGGTGAAAGAAAACCTCCAAGTGGACATCGCCATGTTGGAGCGTGTGAAACCTGCCGCCCTGATGCAGCAACTCACCGTGATGTTCTACCTGAAACACACGCCGGGCTATAACCCGCAAGAGCAACTGGATTCGTATTTCCAGCAAGAAGCCACGAAGGCAGGCAAGAAGGTGGGCGGACTGGAGACGGTGCAATCGCAGATGGACATCCTCTTCAACAAGCCCCTCCGCCGCCAGGCCGAAGACCTCTACTGCTTCCTCAGCGACCCCGCCAAAGCCGAACGCCAAGCCAAGGAAGTCATCGCCGCCTATGCCGCGCAGGACCTGGACGCAGTGCTCCGTCTGTTGGAAGAGAAGGAAGGCACCAAGTGCGACCCCACGCCCGAAGAGATGGCGCAACTGCTGTATGACCGCAACCACAACTGGGTGGGCCAGATGCCCGACATCATGCAGGCCGCGCCCACGCTGTTCGTCGTCGGCGCCGGACACCTGCCGGGCGAACAAGGGCTCATTAAGCTATTGCAGGGGAAAGGATACACCGTAGAACCCCTACCATAAAGAATAATCTTTTAGACGCGGATAAAGCGGATTGAGCGGATTAAAATAAAAAGAGAATCCGCATCATCCGCTCAATCCGCGTCTAAAAAATGAACGAGCAAACATTCATGCACTACACGACCTACTTATTTGACTTCGACTACACCCTGGCCGACTCGTCGCGCGGCATCGTCCTGTGCTTCCGCCACGTGCTGGAGCGCAACGGTTATGCCGACGTGACGGACGACGCCATCCGCCGCACCATCGGCAAGACGCTGGAAGAATCGTTCTCCATCCTGACGGGCGAGACCGACCCCGCCCGCCTGGCCGACTTCAAGCAGCAGTACCGCAAGGAAGCCGACGTGCACATGACGCCCAACACCCGCCTCTTCCCCGAGACGCTCGACGTGCTCCGCAGGCTGAAGGGGCGGGGCGCCAAGGTGGGCATCATCTCCACCAAGTACCGCTTCCGCATCCACGACACCATGGACCAGCACCTGCCCGAGGACTTCCTGGACATCGTGGTGGGCGGCGAGGACGTCACCCGCGCCAAGCCCGACCCCGAGGGACTGCTCCACGCCATCACGGAGCTGGGCGTGGAGAAGACGGACGTGCTCTACATCGGCGACAGCACCGTGGATGCCGAGACGGCCCTGGCGGCGGGCGTGGACTTTGCGGGCGTCACCCACGGCGTCACCACCGCCGACGAGCTGGCCTGCTATCCCCACTGCCGCATCATGGCCTCGCTGGAAGAACTGCTGGAGGACGATCCGCCCGCCAAGCCTCGTCCACGGCGGCGCATCGCCATCCGGCAAATCCTGCTGCTGCTCTTCCTGGGATGGCTGAGTTGGGCGGAGAGTTTCCCGCTGGACGAGGAGTCCACCTTCATATTCTTCACCCTCTTCCTGCTCTACCTGTGGAAGGTGGCGCGCCGACGGCGTATCCTGCCCACAGTGGCCGAGGACTGGCTGAAGGAGCGTTTGCATCCCCTCATCGTTCGCTGCCGCGCCTTCCACATCCGCCAGATACGCGGCAAGGTGCCCGCCCCGCTCAACACCCATAGCTGCACGTGCCGCAACTGCGGACACACCTTCACGGGCAACTTCTGTCCCCGCTGCGGGCAGTCGCGCGGCATCTACCGCTTCCAGCTGAAGCACGCGCCGGGCAACCTCCTGCGCAGCCTCTTCCGCGTGGACGGCAAGTTCGGGCACACGCTCCTCGCCCTGCTCTACCGGCCCGGACATATGATGCGCGGCTTCATGCAAGGCCGGCGCGCCGCCTACTCCATGCCGTTGCAGACGCTGTTCCTGCTCGTCGCCTTCTACCTGCTGGCCGTGCAACTGGTCATCCCCAAGCTGCAGGAAGAAAAGCCCAAGCTGACCGACGCCAGCGACACCATACGGGTGGAGAACATCCGTGCTTCCATCGCCGAACTGCAAGCAGAGCGGGCCCAAGGAGTGGACGATTCGCTAATGGCAACCGTGACCGATGCCGTCATATTGACCCTGAAGCAAGACCTGGCCGAAGCCTTGCCTGCCGACAGCCTGAGACCCAACGAAAAGCTCAAGCCCGATGAAAAGACCGCTTATGCGTTAGGCAAAGGCATTGGCGGACAGATAGACTCCTTCATCTCCCAAGTCCCCTTCCTCAACCGCGTATGGGAGTTGCTGAAACGCTGGAGCCACGGCAACCGGACGCTGCACGTCGTCGCCATCCTGCCTTTCTTTGCCATCGGCACGTACTGGTCCTTCCAAAGCCGGTGGCAAGTGCGCCGTCACCCGCAGCGGGTACGGTTCAACCTGATGGAGCACTTCTTCATCCAAGCCTACATCGCCGGACAAATCATGCTGCTCAGCATATTGCTGCTGCCCTTCGGATGGGCGGACAGCGACTCCGAGGTGTTTGCCCTGCCGTGGAGCGTCATCTTCCTGCTCTTCTGGTGGGATTTGCGCCAACTCTACCTCTGCTCGTGGTGGACAAGCCTTTGGCGCACGCTGCTGATGTTCGCCTACGCCCTGTTATTCCTTGTCCTGCTGGCAGGCGCGGCCTATGGTCTTTATCTCGTTGCCGCCGTCCTGCTCTGAAAGGGCTGTTTTCCCCCGCCTGCTGCCCATATATCGCCCGCCCGCTGCTGATATATCGTCCGTCTGCTGCTGATATATCCCCGGCAAGCGGGCGATATATCAGGCAAAAACGCCGTCTATTTGCAGAAAAAACAGATTTGTGTAGGCGGATAAGTAGAAAAATGTTATTTTTGCCCGAAATGGGAATAACCGGATAGGATGCGTTGAATTATGGAAGTCAAGAAATCGCCTGAAGCGGATTTGGAGCAATACCGCCCCACGTGGCTCTTGGTGGGCTATGCGGTGGCGCTTTCCATCTTATTTGTCGCATTAGAATGGACGGCCTCCGATTCAGACGCCGCCCTTGACATGGAAATGATTTCCGACCTGCTCTTCGAAGAAGAACTTGAAGCGCCCCTCCTTCCCCAGCCCGAAACGGTGACGCCTCCTCCCCCTTCGGCCAATCCGCCGATGGTGAAAGAAGAAGAAGTCATGGTGGTGGAAAACGAAGCGGAAGAGACCCTGCCCGAACTCTCGGAGCAAATCGGCACAGAAGCCATCCCCGACAAACTTCCGACGGATACTCCCCCGGCCGAGGCCGCAACGGACGGAGTCTTCGTCTGGGTAGACGAATTGCCGGAGTTTCCCATCGGAGGACAAAAGGGATTGATGCGCTACCTGACGCAACACATCCGCTATCCGGCGGAAGCACAGCAACGCAACATCCAGGGATGCGTCTTATGCCAATTTATCGTAAATACGGACGGCAGCATCTCGGACGTACAAGTATTGCAGCAAGTGCATCCGGCATTGGACAACGAAGCCCTGCGGGTGCTCCGGAGCATGCCCCGCTGGAAGCCCGGACGCTTGCAAGGAGAACCGGTGAGAGTGCGCTACACCCTGCCGGTGATGTTCAGGTTACAATAATGAAAGAAACATAAACAAAAACTATATTATATGTATACGACGGACGAACTATTGGAGAAGATAAACCGGCACATCGCGCAATTGGAATTTACGCGCCAACCGAAAGGATTGTACGAACCCGTGTCTTACGTACTGTCATTGGGCGGCAAACGCATCCGCCCCTTGCTGATGCTGATGGCCTACAACCTCTACCGGGACGATGTGGAAAACATCTTCTCCCCCGCTACGGGCATTGAGGTGTATCACAACTACACGTTGCTTCACGACGATTTGATGGACAAGGCCGACCGACGCCGGGGGAAACCTACCGTACACAAGGTGTGGGATGAAAACACGGCCATCTTGTCGGGCGACGCCATGCTGGTGTTGGCCTATCAGTTCATGGCCGGATGCCCTTCGGCTTGTTTGAAAGAAGTGATGGACTTGTTCAGCTTGACGGCCCTCGAAATTTGCGAAGGGCAACAAATGGACATGGAGTTCGAGACGCGCAAAGATGTCGCCGAAGAAGAATACCTGCAAATGATCCGCCTGAAGACGTCTGTATTGTTGGCCGGAAGCCTGAAGATTGGCGCCTTGCTGGCCAATGCCCCGGAAGCAGATGCCGAACGCCTCTATGACTTTGGCATCAACCTGGGCGTAGCTTTCCAGTTGAAGGACGACATGCTGGATGTGTATGGCGACCCCAACGTATTTGGAAAGAATATCGGGGGCGACATCTTGTGCAACAAAAAGACTTACCTGCTGATCAAGGCATTCGAACAAGCCGACGAACGTCAACACAGGATGCTTGATTCTTGGGTAGATGCGAAAATCTATGTGCCCGAAGCCAAAATATCCGCCGTAACGGCCTTGTATGACGAAATCGGCGTGAAAACCCAATGCGAACGCCTGATAGAAGAATATACGACCCGGGCCCAAGAAGCCCTGCAAGCCGTGGAAGTGCCCGAAGAACGGAAACAAGCCTTGACCGGCTTGATGGAAAAGTTGATGTACCGGGAAATCTGACGCCCATAAGAAACACGCCCTTCAGTCCCCAACCCATGCCGTACAGACGATTGCCCAATACCGACCAGGCTCGCATACGAGCCATGAAAACCGCATGCCGGAAATTCGAGGAATCAGGAACCATCGATCCCGCCATTTCCTTGAAGACACAGATGGCTATCCGGAATTTCGTGCCCAAATTTGAAGCGGCGCAAGCGTACTACGCGGAGTGTTACGAACGCCAAGCCCAAGCGGCTCCTGTCCATCACCGCAACGCAAAGATGGCACGCTTGTATGTTTCCCATTTCATACAAGTGCTGAATTTGGCGGTGATACGCAATGAAATCCGGCCTGCACAGAAAGAATGGTACGGCCTGGATGCCAAAGAAAACGCCCTGCCCGACTTGGCTTCGGAAAACGCATTGGCCGAATGGGGCCGGAAAATCATAGACGGAGAAGGGAAACGCACATCGCAAGGAGGCATTCCCATTTACAACCCGACCATCGCCAAGGTGAAAGTGCATTACGACATCTTCAGGGACAGCTATGAAAGGCAAAAGAACCTACAAGCGCTGACCGCACGCAGCTTGGAGGCACTGGCTTCCATGCGGGCGGAGGCGGACCGTTTGATACTGGATGCCTGGAATCAAGTAGAGAAATCTTTTGCGGACGTGCAACCTTTGGAAAAGCGTTTAGAGATTTGCCGCTCGTATGGCATGATTTACTATTACCGCACCGGCGAAAAGAAACAAACAAAAATAGAAGTATGAAACTAGTTGATTCGCATTCGCACCTCTTCTTGGAAGAATTTGCCGAAGACTTGCCCCAAGTCATAGAACGCGCCCGGCAAGCAGGCGTGACACATATCTTCATGCCAAACATTGACAGCACGACGCTGGCTCCCCTACTGCAAGTTTGCACAGATTATGCCGGCTATTGCTTCCCTATGATAGGCTTGCATCCCACATCGGTGAACAAAGATTACCAAGCGGAACTGGATATTGTCGAGCGGCACTTGAACCAATCCCACCCTTTTGTAGCCATCGGCGAGATAGGGATGGACCTCTATTGGGATCAGACTTACAAGAAAGAACAACGCGAAGTGCTTGACCGCCAACTCCATTGGGCTTTGAAATATGACCTACCGGCCATCATCCATTGCCGCGCGGCTTTTGAAGAGATTTTTGACGTGATGGAGGCATACCAGAATACGGCATTGCGGGGCATCTTTCATTGTTTCGCAGGGACAGAAGAAGATGCTCGACGTGTCCTTGCCTTCCCGAACTTTTTATTTGGCATAAACGGGGTGGTGACATTCAAGAAATCCACCCTCCCGGAAATATTGCGGAAACTTCCCTTGGAAAGGATGGTGTTGGAAACAGATTCCCCCTATTTGGCGCCAGTCCCCCATCGCGGGAGACGAAACGAAAGCGCCTTCGTGAAAGATACCATGCTGAAGCTGGCCGAAATCCTAAACGAATCTCCCGAATCCGTGGCGCAAACAACAACAGAGAATGCCTTGAAGCTGTTCCGAATCCCCCGATGAGGATGCAATCGCTTAAAATACGTTAATTATCTACCCTTATACGGTAAGAATGCTTCGAAAAACAAAAAAATAAACTACTTTTGCAGCCGAAAAATAATGGGAGGCATTGACAAGCCATGCGCAATGCCTGCAAAATCAACCAAGGAGAGATGCTCGAGTGGTTGAAGAGGCACGCCTGGAAAGCGTGTATACTCCAAAAGGGTATCCGGGGTTCGAATCCCCGTCTCTCCGCTGAACATAGTGGACAGAAAGAGCCAGTAACGAACAGAAAGCTGCAAATCAATATGGTTTGCGGCTTT
>CALUOW010000103.1 GCA_944322365.1 uncultured Bacteroides sp. | reverse complement strand
TCCGCCAACAACGACCCGCTCATCGGCAAGCTCATCGCCGACGCCATGCGCAAGGTTTCCAAGGACGGCGTCATCACCATCGAGGAGGCCAAGGGCACGGACACGACCATCGGCGTGGTGGAAGGCATGCAGTTCGACCGCGGCTACCTGTCCGCTTACTTCGTCACCAACACGGAGAAGATGGAGTGCGTCATGGAGAACCCGCTCATCCTCATCTACGACAAGAAGATTTCCAACCTGAAGGACTTCCTGCCCATCCTGGAGCCTGCCGTACAGACCGGTCGTCCGCTCTTGGTCATTGCCGAAGACGTGGACAGCGAGGCTCTGACGACGTTGGTTGTCAACCGTCTGCGCAGCCAGCTGAAGATTTGCGCCGTCAAGGCTCCGGGCTTCGGCGACCGCCGCAAGGAGATGCTGGAAGACATTGCCGTGCTGACGGGCGGCGTGGTCATCAGCGAAGAGAAGGGCTTGAAGCTGGAACAGGCTACGGTCGAGATGCTGGGCAGCGCCGAGAAGGTGACTATCACGAAGGATAACACGACCATCGTCAACGGCAACGGCGACAAGGAGAACATCCACGAGCGTTGCGAGCAAATCAAGGCCCAAATCGCCGCCACGAAGAGCGACTACGACCGCGAGAAGCTGCAAGAGCGTCTGGCCAAGTTGTCCGGCGGCGTGGCTGTCCTCTACGTGGGCGCCGCTTCCGAGGTAGAGATGAAGGAGAAGAAAGACCGTGTGGACGACGCTCTGCGCGCCACTCGTGCAGCCATCGAAGAGGGCATCGTCCCCGGCGGCGGCGTGGCTTACATCCGTGCCTTGGAGTCGCTGGAAGGCCTGAAGGGCGACAATGCCGACGAGACGACGGGTATCGAAATCATCAAGCGCGCCATCGAGGAGCCGCTGCGCCAGATTGTGGCCAACGCCGGCAAGGAAGGCGCCGTGGTGGTACAGAAGGTTCGCGAAGGCCAAGGCGACTTTGGCTACAACGCCCGCACCGACGTCTACGAGAACCTGCACGCTGCCGGCGTGGTTGACCCCGCCAAGGTGACTCGCGTGGCTCTGGAGAACGCCGCTTCCATCGCAGGCATGTTCCTGACCACGGAGTGCGTCATCGTTGAGAAGAAGGAAGACAAGCCCGAACTGCCGATGAATCCCGGCATGGGCGGCATGGGCGGCATGATGTAATCATGGATTTCCCTTGATTTCCAGATAGAAAGGACCGCGGCGCTCGATGGGGTGTCGCGGTTTTTTGTTCTTTGCGGGAAATAGGAATTTAGAAGTTGACAAGGGGACGAGTTAACGAGGCAACGAGGATTCAGTTGACGAGTTAACGAGGCTACAAGGATTCAGTCAACTTGTCCCCTTGTCAACTTGTCCCCTCGTCAACTAAATTATCATTTACAGCAATGAGAAGTTTTGCATCAGACAATAATTCGGGCGTGCATCCGCTGGTGATGGAAGCCCTGATGAGAGCCAACCAAGACCATGCCGCGGGCTATGGCGACGACCCTTGGACGGCGGAGGCGACAAGCAAGATACGCGAGGCATTCACGCCGGACTGCGAGCCGCTGTTTGTGTTCAACGGCACGGGCAGCAACGTCGTGGCCTTGCAGCTGTGCACGTCTCCCTTCAACTCCATTCTTTGTGCGGAGACCGCCCATATCTATGTGGACGAGTGCGGCGCGCCGGCACGGCTGACAGGTTGTCAGATCCGCCCCATACAGACGCCGGACGGCAAGCTGACTCCCGAACTCATCCGTCCCTACCTCTGCAACTTCGGCGAGCAGCACCATTCGCAGCCGGGGGCGGTGTACATCTCGCAATGCACGGAGCTGGGCACCGTCTACCGGCCGGAGGAAATCCGCGCCCTGGCCGACGAGATTCATCCCCACGGCATGTACCTGCACATGGACGGCGCGCGCCTGGCCAATGCCTGTGCGGCGTTGGGCAAGTCCTTCAAGGAACTGACGGTGGATTGCGGCGTGGACGTGCTGAGCTTCGGCGGCACGAAGAACGGGCTGATGATGGGGGAGAGCGTCATCCTCTTCAACCCCGCCCTGAAGGCCAAGGCTCCCTTCGTGCGCAAGCAGTCGGCGCAACTGGCCTCCAAGCAACGCTACCTGTCCTGCCAGTTCACGGCCTACCTGACGGACGACCTTTGGCTGAAGAACGCCGCCCATGCCAACCGCATGGCACGGAAGTTGTACGAAGCCCTGAAGGAATTGCCCGGCGTGCGCTTCACGCAGGCGGTGGAGAGCAACCAGCTTTTCCTGGTGATGCCCCGTCCGGTCATCGACAAGTTGCGGGAGAGCTACTTCTTCTACTTCTGGGACGAGGCCGCCGACGAAATCCGCTTGGTCGCTTCGTTCGACACCACCGACGAGGACATTGCCGCCCTGGTCGCCACCGTGCGGAAGTGCTTGGGCATTTGACATATTTAACGGTTATATCGAGGGATTGGCGTGCGTTTTGCGCGCCTTTTCCATGACTAAAGAAAGGAGGAAACTATGGCATACATTGATTACTACAAAGTCTTGGGCGTGGACAAGTCGGCCTCGCAGGACGACATCAAGAAGGCGTTCCGCAAGTTGGCGCGCCAATATCATCCCGACCTGAACCCGAACGACCCCTCGGCCAAGGAGAAATTCCAGGCCATCAACGAGGCCAACGAAGTGTTGAGCGACCCGGAGAAGCGCAAGAAGTATGACGAGTATGGCGAGAATTGGAAACATGCCGACGAGTTCGAGGCGCAACGGCGGGCGCAACAGGCCGGGGGCTTCGGCGGGCAAGGCTTCCACACGGACGGCAACGGCACGTACTGGTATTCGTCGGACGGGCAAGAGTTCACGGGGCACGGCGCCGGGGGCTTTTCGGACTTCTTCGAAGAATTGTTCGGCCACCGGGCCGGCGGACGTGCGGGAGGCTCGCGCGGCGGTTTCCGTGGGCAGGACTACCAGACGGAGTTGCGCCTCTCCTTGCGCGAAGCGGCACAGACGCACAAGCAGGTGCTGGACTTGGGCGGCAAGCAGGTGCGCATCACCATCCCGGCGGGCGTGGCCGACGGACAAGTCATCAAGCTCAAGGGCTATGGGGCCGCAGGCATGAACGGAGGCCCGGCAGGCGACCTTTACATCACCTTTGTCATCGGCGACGACCCGGTGTTCAAGCGGTTGGGCGACGATTTGTACGAGGATGTCGACATCGACCTCTACACGGCCTTGCTGGGCGGCGAGCAACTGGCGGGCACGCTGGACGGGCAAGTGAAGCTGAAGGTAAAGCCCGGCACGCAGCCCGGCAGCAAAGTGCGCCTGAAGGGCAAGGGCTTCCCGGTGTACAAGCAAGAAGGGCAGGCGGGCGACCTCATCGTCACCTATCGGGTGCACTTGCCCGAGAACCTGACCGAGCGGCAGCGTGACTTGTTGCAACAAATGAAGAACTTGAACGGATAAGAGAGGAGGAAGACGCCATGCAAAACGAATGGATTATCATCGCAGATTATTGTGACCAATGCCACATAGACCCGTCGTTCATCGACATCTTGGAGGACTGGGACCTGATAGACACGCAGATGGAGGACGGAAGGCGTTGCCTGCCTTGCGCGCAACTGCCCGACGTGGAGCGGTACAGCCGCCTGTACTACGACTTGGACATCAACCTGGAGGGCATCGATGCTATCCGCCACCTCTTGGCACGGATGGACGAGATGCAACAGGAGATTGACCGCCTGCGCAACAAGCTGCGTTTCTTCGGCGCGGAATGACGCGGGATTTTTTGGGAGGAAGCCAGTTTCTTCGCCTATGGACAGGGGGAGGAACCGGCTTTTTCTTTGGGCGGCCCTCATTGCTGGTAGGAAAATGCAAAGCGCAGAATCTCAGCGGGAAAGACTGCGAAAAGTGATAAATCGCTACTCCTTGCCTGATAAAACTGGACTTGTACGGGCGCCTTTTCTTTTCTTGGACCGGACATATTGGCTACTTTTGCGGCCGTTTTTGGCAAATGAAATACTAACCATTTTAAAGCAACAATGAAAATGAAAGCAATTTTTAGCGAATGGCGCGCTTGGCGTGCACTGGGGCTGTTGGTAGCCTTGACTTTGTTTGGAACTGTATTTACGGCTTGCTCGGACGACGAGGAAAGCGAAATCCACTACGTTGCCGGCATAGACGAAACCTTTATCACCGAAGCGGGGGGACTTCTCCAACTGCAGGCTGTGGAGAAAGCCTATCTGGATGCCCTGAACGTATCCGACGATTCGTTTACGTTGACAGGCAGCGTGGAGGAATGCGACGCGCAGGTTCTCCAGGCTTGCCAGGAAGCCGAAGCCGTGGTGGAGGCCATGGACTTGGAGGGCGTTTCGTTTGTTTATACGGTAAAGAATGTCAATACAAGCCGGACGGTTTATTCTTATACCTCCGGCGAGTGACGCATTCTTGAGCGGAAATTGACGGGGCAGGTGTGGCTCGCGACATGCGGAAGGACTGACGGTTTGTGCAGTGAAATTCGTCCTTCCGGGTGCGGGTTGCGCCTGCTTTCTTTGTATCCCCCGGCGGGGCTTAACGGGTGGTCACGACAAGCGTCTCGCCTTTGTCCAGGGCTGTCTTGACTTCTTCGGCGCCACGGGTCACCTTGCAGAGGCTGACTTCCTCGCCCAGCACTTCTTCTATTTTCAGCCGGCCTATTTCGACGCGGGCTTCTTTCCCGGCAATGGTTTTCAGCGAGTAGATGTTGAACTGTTGGTCCTCGTAAGCGCCAAACGTGGTGCCCAGGTCGATGTAGACGGTCTTCTGCTTTTTCTTCTTCGCCTCTCCGCTCTCGATGATGGAGGCGCTCAGGGGGAAGAGTTCGTTGTAGTAGTCGGTAATGAGGCTGGCCAGGCTGGTGAGCGAGGAGGCAATGGCGTTCTCGACCGACGACATCCAGCCTCCGTCGGACTCGGTGATGTTGAACATCCGGCTGTCCACCACTTCATGGGTGCGGGTGTCTTTCAGGTTGATGGTGACGTTGATCAGGCAGTTGTATTTCTCTTCCGGTTGCGTGCCCGACTTCATGCTTTCCTTGAGGGAGCCCTTGCGCAGGGTGGTGCTGATGTTGGAGATGTTGCCGTCCACGTAGAAGGCGGTTTCGTCCGGCGCCAGTTCGTCCGTGTCGAGTTGGGCGTCTTCGACGGTGCGGAAGCGGACGACGTTGCCGAATCCCTTGACGATGGCGGCTTGCACGTCGTTGGCATAGTCCGGTTGCTGTTGGCTGGATTTGCCTCCAATCATGTTCTTGGCCATGTGTCCCAATACTTTGCCTACTTTGGGCGCTTTTTCTTCTTTGGGGGTGTAGTCGAAACTTCCGACTGTCACCGGGTGGATGACGTTTCGCTCTACTTGCGCATAGCTTCCTGCGGACAGGGCCAAGAAAAACAGGAGGCAGGCGAGGCGTGCGGTTTTGTTCATACGTTGCATAAGCATAAATGAAAGTTTTTGTTATAAAAAGAGGGGCAAGGATATTCGGCCATTGCATGGTAGCGTTCCCTGCCCCCTTGGTTATTTATGATTTAGTTAGGATCACTTGCGGTAGCAAGCCAGCTCTTCCTTTTGGAAGCCTTGGACGAAGCGGTTGTGCTTCTCCACCTCGGCTTCGGCATAGTTGACATACACTTTGGCGGACTGGGCGAACAGCTCCGGCGCGCGGGTGGCATCCTGGATGATGAGGTGGCTCATCACGCAGACGGCGGCCATCTCGTAGAGGCGGCGGGCCATCAGGTCGTGCAGTTCTTGGTCGGCAGCTTCCTTCACCAGGTTGGTGCAGGCTTCGAACTTGTCGGCCATCTGCTTCACGCGCTCCAGCAGGGGCTTCATCTCGTCCGAGCAGGGCGTTTGCTCATAGTCGCGCAGGGTGGCCAGGTAGGCGCCGTTGGTGACGTAGCGGATGGCGGCCACCGTTTGCAGCTGCGTCGTGCCCTCGTAGATGCTGGTGATGCGGGCGTCGCGGTAGATGCGTTGGCAGGCATACTCCAGCATGAAGCCGCTGCCGCCGTGCACCTGGATGCAGTCGTAGGCGTTCTGGTTGGCATACTCCGAGTTCATGCCCTTGGCCAGCGGGGTGAAGGCATCGGCCAGTTTGGCATACTTCTTCTGCTCCTGGCGTTCTTCGGGCGTCAGCTTGCGCTCGCGGGCAATGTCGTCCAAAGCCTTGTAGATGTCCACGTAGCGTGCCGTTTGGTAGAGCAGGGCGCGTCCGGCATCCAGTTTCGCCTTGATGGTGGAGAGCATGTCATACACGGCGGGGAACTCGATGATGGCCTTGCCGAACTGCTTGCGGTCTTTGGCATAAGCCAATGCCTCGTTGTAGGCGGCTTGGCTGAGGCCGACGGATTGGGCGGCGATGCCCAGGCGGGCGCCGTTCATCAGGGCCATCACATATTTGATGAGACCCAGCTTGCGGTCGCCGCAGAGTTCGGCACGGGCGTTCTTGTACACCAGTTCGCACGTGGGCGAGCCGTGTATGCCCAGCTTGTTTTCGATGCGGCGCACATTGACTCCTCCGTCGCGCTTGTCGTAGATGAACATGGAGAGGCCACGGCCGTCGCGGGTGCCTTCTTCGCTGCGTGCCAATACCAAGTGCAGGTCGGCGTCGCCGTTGGTGATGAAGCGTTTCACGCCGTTCAGTCGCCAGCAATTGTTTTCTTCATCATACGTGGCTTTCAGCATGACGCTTTGCAGGTCGGAGCCGGCATCGGGTTCGGTCAGGTCCATGGACATCGTCTCTCCGGCGCAGATGCGGGGGATGAAACGGCTGTGCTGGTCTTCGTTGCCGAACTCGTAGAGCGTCTCGATGCAGTCTTGCAGCGACCAGATGTTGCCGAATCCGGCATCGGCCATGGCCACAATCTCGGCGCACATGGTGTAGGGCGTGATGGGGAAGTTCAGTCCGCCGTAGCGACGGGGCATGGTCATGCCGTTCAGCCCGGCCTTCACCATGGCGTCCAGGTTCTGCTTCGTGCCGCTGGCATACTCCACGCGGCCGTTGGCGCAGTGGGGGCCTTCGGCGTCCACGCCTTCGGCATTGGGGGCGATGATTTGTCCGGTGATTTCACCCGTTATCTCCAATACCTTGTCGTAAGAATCCAAAGCGTCGGCATAATCCTGCGGGGCATAGTCATATTGATCTTTATCTCTATAGTTGCGTTCTTTGAGTTCACAGATACGCTCCATCAAAGGATTGTTCAGGTGGTAGCGCAACTCAGGTATCTCGGTATAGAAATTGTCCATAATTATTTGCTGTGTGATTTGTAGTATTTAATCATTTTGGGAATAACCTCTTCCACCGTGCCATTGATGACATAATCCGCAATCGTGTTGATGGGCGCGTTCTCATCGTTGTTGATGGAGATGATGATGCCGCTCTCCTGCATACCGGCGATGTGCTGGATTTGTCCGCTGATGCCGCAGGCGATGTAGAGCTTGGGGCGGACGGTCACGCCTGTCTGGCCTATCTGGCGGTCGTGGTCGGCAAAGCCTGCGTCCACGGCGGCACGGCTGGCGCCCACCTCGGCGTGCAGTTCCTTGGCCAGTTCGAACAGCATGTCGAAGCCTTCCTTCGAGCCCATGCCGTAGCCGCCTGCCACGATGATGGGCGCGCCCTTCAGGTTGTGCTTGGCTTTCTCTACGTGGCGGTCGATGACTTTCACCACATAGTCCGTCTCGTGCACGTATTTGGCTACATCGTGGTTGATGACTTCGCCCTGGTAGTTTTCGTCCAGGATTTCCTTCTTCATCACGCCCTCGCGCACGGTGGCCATCTGCGGGCGGTGTTCGGGGTTGACGATGGTGGCCACGATGTTGCCGCCGAAGGCCGGACGAATCTGGTAGAGCAGGTTCTCATACGTCTTGCCTTCCTTCTTGTCCTCGTGGTTGCCGATTTCCAGCGCGGTGCAGTCGGCGGTCAGTCCGCTGGTCAGGGCGGAGGACACGCGGGGACCCAGGTCGCGTCCGATGACCGTGGCGCCCATGAGGCAGATTTGCGGCTTCTCTTCCTTGAAGAGGTTGATGAGGATGGACGAGTGGGGCAGGGACGTGTAGGGGAACAAACCCGGCGCGTCGAACACGTGCAGCTTGTCCACCCCGTAGGGCATCACTTGCTTTTCTACGCCTGCCAGGCCGGTGCCTGCGGCGATGGCTTCCAGTTGGCAGCCCAGTTGGTTGGCCAGCTTGCGGCCCTTGGTCAGCAGCTCCAGGCTGA
>CALUOW010000102.1 GCA_944322365.1 uncultured Bacteroides sp. | reverse complement strand
CAGCTGCACGCCGCCATCGTGGAAATCGTGGTGCACGACCGCGCCGAAGTGAAGTACAGCACCGTGCAGAACTGGTATCCCGGCGATGCCGAGGGCCGGGGCGGCGTCTACAACTTCGTCACCAAGCGCGGCCTCTGCAAGGGCGAGGGCAGCAAGCTGTCGTGGACGCAGGTGGAGACGGGCAGCGCCATCACGTGGAAGTACCCCAGCACCATCCTGGCGGGCGACAACTCCGTGGGCGAGTTCTACAGCGTGGCCGTCACCAACCACCACCAGCAGGCCGACACGGGCACGAAGATGATTCACCTGGGCCGCAACACCCGCTCCACCATCGTCAGCAAGGGCATCTCCGCCGGGCTGAGCGAGAACTCCTACCGGGGATTGGTGAAAGTGGGCCAGCGTGCTGACAACGCAAGGAATTACAGCCAGTGCGACTCCCTCCTGCTGGGCAGCCGCTGCGGCGCGCACACCTTCCCCTACATGGACATCCACAACGAGACGGCCATCGTGGAGCACGAGGCCACGACCTCGAAGATTAGCGAAGACCAACTGTTCTACTGCAACCAGCGCGGCATCAACACCGAGGACGCCGTGGGCCTCATCGTCAACGGCTACGCCAAGGAGGTGCTCAACAAGCTGCCGATGGAGTTTGCCGTGGAGGCGCAGAAGCTGCTGAGCGTGTCGCTGGAGGGGAGCGTGGGGTAACTTCCTTTGAATGGAATGATGAATTATGGGGAAAGTCAAAGGAAAACGACGGAATATTAGGCAAAAGAACGTATCTTTGTGCGCAAGTAGAACAGAGAATATCAAATTGACAATGAAGAGATACTGTATTTTCTGCCTGTTGCTGCTTGTACTGGTTGCTTGCGGCAAGAAGACGGCAACGAATGTTGTCCGCCTGAGCGGCGAAATCAAAGGATTGGGCGACGATACGCTTTACCTGGTCGGGATGGACCGGCTTTTCGACCGTGTGGATACGCTCGTGGTGCGTGCCGACAAGTTCGACGATACCTTGTCGGTAGATACGCTGGTGGCGGTCCGCCTGTTGTTTGGCAACGGGGCCGAACATCCGCTCTACATGGATCGGGGCGAACATATCAGCGTGCGCGGTTCGGCCGACAGCTTGTCGTTGCTGGAGGTGTCGGGCAACTTGGCCAACGAGGAGCAGACGGCTTTCCA
Organism: uncultured Bacteroides sp.; assembly: GCA_944322365.1. GTDB lineage: Bacteria > Bacteroidota > Bacteroidia > Bacteroidales > Bacteroidaceae > Bacteroides. The sequence goes on along the minus strand of CALUOW010000102.1, from coordinate 7,125 downwards.
GCGCGGGCTGGACAGTCTGGACTATCCTTCGTCCATAGCTTTGCGCCGTGAGGCTCAGCGTTTCATCGAAGAGCATCCGGCATCGCTGGTCAGCGTTTATTTGCTGGATAAGTATTTCGTACAGATTCCCAACCCGGATCGCAACCGCATCGTCCGCCTGGCCGAGCCGCTGACGGGCGACTTGAAAGACCGTCCGTACCTGAATGACCTGCTGACCATCCTGGAGGAGGACGATGACATCCGCGAAGGGCGCACGTTGCCTTTTTTCCAAACCACCGATGCCGACGGCAAGCGGGTGGTGCGCACGCAGTTTAAGGACCAATGCCTGTTGGTGCACCTTTGGGCCTCGTGGGACGAAGCCAGCCGCATAGTCAACGATTCGTTGCGCGCGCTCTACAAGCGGCAGAAGAAGAACAAATCCTTTGCCATGCTAGGCATATCCTTGGACTTGGACCGGGACATGTGGCTGGAGGCTGTTCGCCAAGATACGTTGGATTGGGACCAAGCCTGCGACTTGGAGGGTTGGGAGGCCGACGTGGTGAAGAAATTGGGTGTTCGTTCGTTGCCCTACAACGTGTTGGTAAGCCCTCAGGGACGCATCTTGGGCTTCAACCTGATGCCATACGAGGTGGAGAAGGAAATCAAGAAAGAAAAAGATAATAAGTAGAATTGATGTTTTGATTCTGATACCATGTTAGTAAAGACTTACGGCGCGGCCGTTTTGGGCATCGACGCCATTCCCATTACCATCGAGGTCAACAGCACGAAAGGCTGTATGTTTTATTTGGTCGGCTTGCCCGACGCGGCCGTCAAGGAGAGCCACCGACGCATCCTCTCGGCCTTGCAGGAGAGCGGTTGCCGCCTGCCCATGACCAATTTGGTCATCAACATGGCTCCTGCCGACATCCGTAAAGAGGGGGCGGCCTACGACTTGCCGTTGGCCATCGCCATGCTGGCAGCCACGGAAGTGATACGCGACGAAGGCGGCCGCCTGTCGCGCTTCTTGCTGATGGGCGAACTGAGCCTGGACGGCACGTTGCAGCCCGTCAAGGGTGTCTTGCCCATGGCCATCAAGGCGCGCGAAGAAGGTTTCGAGGGCATGATTGTTCCCCGTGCCAATGCACGCGAAGCTGCGGTGGTCAACCGCCTGCAGGTCTATGGCGTGGACAATGTGCGCCAAGTGGCGGACTTCTTCAACGGGCAGTGTGATTTGGAGCCTACCGTTGTCAACACCCGCGAAGAGTTCTTTGCCCGCCAATGCGAATTCGACTATGACTTTGCCGAAGTCAAGGGCCAGGAGAACGTGAAGCGTGCCCTGGAAGTGGCGGCGGCAGGCGGGCACAACATATTGCTCATCGGGGCGCCGGGCAGCGGTAAGTCCATGCTGGCCAAGCGTCTGCCCTCCATCCTGCCTCCCTTGTCGTTGGGCGAAAGTTTGGAGACCACCAAAATCCATTCCGTGGCAGGCAAACTGGGCAGCGAAGGCGGATTGATTTCGAAGCGTCCCTTCCGGGATCCGCACCACACCATCTCCATGACGGCCATGACCGGCGGAGGCGCCAATCCCCAGCCGGGGGAAATCAGTTTGGCGCACAACGGCATCCTCTTTCTCGACGAATTGCCCGAATATAGCCGCAGCGTCCTCGAGGTGTTGCGACAGCCGTTGGAGGACCGCAAGATAACGGTGGCTCGCGTCAAATACAGCGTGGAATATCCGGCCAGTTTCATGCTGGTGGCATCCATGAATCCTTGTCCGTGCGGTTACTACAACCATCCCACCAAGCCCTGCGTATGCACGCCCGGCCAGGTGCAACGCTACCTCAACCGCATATCCGGCCCTCTGCTGGACCGTATCGATTTGCAAATAGAAGTGACACCTTTGCCTTTCGAGAAGATGGCCGATGCCCGCCCCGGCGAATCCAGCGCCGTCATCCGCGAACGTGTGGTCCGTGCCCGCCGCATCCAGGAGGAACGCTATGCGGCCGAACAGGGCATCTATTGCAACGCTCAGATGAACAGCCGGTTGCTGGCTCGCTTTGCCCGTCCGGACGATGCCGGCCTGGCTTTGCTGAAATCGGCCATGAATCGCCTGAACCTTTCGGCCCGCGCCTACGACCGCATTCTCAAGGTATCCCGCACCATTGCCGACTTGGAAGGGAGCGAGGTCATTCTTCCTGTCCACTTGGCCGAGGCTATCGGCTATCGCAACTTGGACCGTGAGGATTGGGCATCGCGTTAGCCTCTCCTCTTTCCCCGTCCGGGGTGCTTTCTATTTCCGTTTCCGGGCGATATATCTCCCGTTTCCAAACGATATATCCCCCGCTTGCCGGCGATATATGGCCGACGGGCGGGGGATATAGGGCGTGCTTGCGCCTGGTCTTATTCTCAGTTCTCTTCGTCGCTATCCCGGTTCTTCTCGATGCGGATGCGGGCGTCCACGGCAATGACGTGTTTTTCCGTGGCCAGCAAGGGGTTGATGTCCATCTCTTTGATTTCCGTGGCGAAGCGCAACAGGGTAGACAGCCGGACGATGATTTCGGCAAACTTGTCCTCGTTGACGCCCCGTTGCCCGCGCGTGCCTTGGATGATTTTGTAAGCGCGCAGGGAGCGGATCATCGAATAAGCCTCTTCGTAACCCAGCGGCGCCAAGCCGGACGAGACGTCTTTCAGCACTTCGACAAAGATGCCGCCCAGGCCGCAGAGGACGACGTGCCCGAACTTCTCTTCGTATTTGGCTCCGATGAACAGTTCTGTTCCCTTCAGCATGGGTTGTACCATGACGGCTGTTGCGCCGGGGATTTGCATCATGCGGTCGAACTCCAACCTCAAATGTTGCTCGGTCTTGATGTTGAGCACTACGCCGCCCACGTCCGACTTGTGTACCGGCCCTACGACTTTGGCCACTACGGGGAATCCTGTGCGGCGGGCGAAGGCCAATATTTCGTCTTTCTTGATGGATACGAATTCCTCCACCACGGGGATGCCGGCCGAGCGCAGCAGGGCTTGGACTTGGTAGGGGGGGATGTAGCCGTCGTCCTGGATGGAATCGATGATGCGGCGGATGCGGGGCACGTCTACGCCGAACAGTTCAATCTCGTTGGCGGCGGGGCGGGGCGCATTGACGATGCGCGACAGGGCGGTGGCCAAGGTCACTTCGTCGGCAAAGTTCACGTGTCCCTTGGCCAGGAAGTCCGCCACTTCGGCACCGGCGGTGTTGACCGAGGGCAGGATAGGAAAGATGGGTTTGCGGCAAGTTTGCATCCGCTCGTGCAACACGTTGTACATTTCAAACATCTGCACCAGACCCGGCGTGCCGAAGATGGCCATCATGGCGTCGATGTTGTCGAATCGTTCTTCGCAATACTCCAAGCAGAGGCGCAAGTGTTCGGGCGTGCCTGTGGCCAAGATGTCGATGGGGTTGCCCACGGCGGCGCCCGGATAGAGTTGGGCCTTCAGTTCGTCCGCCAACGGACCTTCCAGTTTGGGCACGTTCAGGCCGCCCTTGCTCAGGGCGTCGGTCAGCATAACGCCCGGTCCGCCCGCATGGGTGACGATGGCGAAGTTGCGTCCCCGCAGTTCGGGCAGGGTGAAGACGCAACCCACGGTGGTCAGTTCCTCGCGCGAGAAGCAGCGTACGATGCCTGCTTTGCGGAAAAGGGCTTCGACGGCGGAGTCGCTGCTGGCAATGGCTCCCGTGTGCGACGAGGCGGCGCGGCTGCCGCTCTCGCTGCTTCCCGCTTTGATGGCGGCGATGCGGCATCCTTTGCGGATGAGGGACGAAGCGTGCAGCAGCAGGCGGTCGGGGTCGGCGATGCTTTCGATGTATAGTAGTTTGATGTGCGAGTCTTGTTCGGGGTCGAAGTGTTCGTCCATGTAGGCCAGCACGTCTTCCACGCCTATCTGGGCGGCGTTGCCCACGGACCAGACGGAGTTGAATTGCAAGCCCTTGCTGACGGCGCTCTCCAAGATGAATACGGCCGTGGCCCCCGAACTGGATATGAGGTCCACGCCCTGCGGATGCAGCGGGGGGATAGGTTGGCTGAAGACGCTGTGATGCCAAGTGTTGAGCAAGCCGATGCAATTAGGGCCGATGAGGGCGGCATCGTGGGCATCCACCGCCTGGCGGATGCGGTCTTCCAGCAGGGCGCCTTCGTGCGTCTCTTCGCCAAATCCCGCCGAAAGGATGATGAAGGCTTTCACGCCTTTTTCGGCCAGCGTCTCTACGGCGTCGGGGCAGGCGGCGGCGGGGATGGCCAGCGCGGCGAGGTCGGCCGTGGGTACGTCCTGCACGGTGGGATAGGCTTTGACTCCTTGCACCTCCGTCTCTTTGGGGTTGACGGCATATAGTTGGCCTGCGTAGTGTCCGTTCAGCAGGTTGCGCAAGATGGCGCCTCCCGGCTTGTGTATGTTGTTGGAGGCACCGACGACGATGATGCTTTCGGGGCGGAGAAGTTGTTGGTTGATCATTGGCGTTGAGATGGAATGTTAGTTCAATTCAGTTGGTTGATTTTGTCAATAGAAAGTCCGGTGATTTCGGCAATGACTTCGGCGGGAATGCCTTTCGCTTTCATACTGCGTGCATTCTTTCGATTGGCTTCGTCGAAACCTTTGGCATGGCCTTCCGCACGTCCTTCTGCTCGTCTTTCCGCACGTTCCGTAAAGATATTGTCGCGCAAGATTACGATATTGTCCAAGTGCCGGTAATAATTGCTCATGCAGCCTTCCTCCTTTGTTTTCTGTTTATTTTGGACAAAAGTAAACTGATTTTAGTTGGTTTGCAAGCAAATCGGGATTATTTTCTTAAGGCAAACGCAGTACACACTACAGCTCTTTCGGAAATATCAAGGGAAGGAGCTTGAAAGACTTGGGAAGTGTCGGCATAAAGTTTGTCGAAGCACGGATTTAGCTCTATCTTTAGGCTACAGATGTTTGTCTTTAGCCTAAAGATGCGCATCTGTAACTTACAGATACATATCTGTAACCTAAAGATGAATTACAATCCAAACATTGTCAGGTTCTCTCCGGCGGAGCGGAAAGTCTTTTCATGCCTTTGGCAGGTTTCGGGCATAAAAAATCCCCGTCGCCGGATGGGCGACGGGGAAAATCTCACTTGGATTCGTCCTTGGAGAACGAATCGTGCTTACGCGTCTGCGTTTATTCTTCGGCAGGCATAGATGATTGCGTAGGCCAACCCCACGTCTGGTAGAGTACAGAAGTGTCTACATTTTCATCCGGAGAGAGCAATTGAATTTCGCGGATGGGCAGTGGAGAATTGTAGTGTGCATTCATCCACGTGTAGCCATCAAATACTTCGCTGCCACTAGTGATACGGTACGGACGTACGTATACGCTTTCCTCGCGCGAGGATATATTGGCATCCGGATCCGTAGGACCTTCTACATAGGTGGCTTCGGTGTGCATCTCTGTCCACGTGGCGGTTTGGTACATGCTGGTCCAGAAGTTCACGCCTTCAGGAATATACGGAGTGTTGATTAATTGATCCATAGAGCACCAGCGAACCAAGTCATCCCAGCGCATACCTTCGCCTACGAATTCGCAGCGGCGTTCACGGCGAATGTTATACAAGGTAGGATCAACCAATGCACCCTGCGAATAAGCTCCCCAGTCGCCCTTGGCTTCTTCGTTCATGTTCGTGGCATTGATAGTCTTTTGGAAGTCTGTGTCTACTCCAGCACGGGTGCGGATGGCGCGCCAGTAGTTTTGTGAAGTAGCATCCAAGTTGTTGTCGAGCATGTAGTCGGCTTCCATGTAGTTCAGCAAGGCTTCTGTACCACGGAATACGATTTGGGCGGTTTCACTGTAGCCGTCGCCAAAGCTGTTCTGCTGCCAATCGAAACTTTCACCTTTGCGGATGCGATAACCGGTTACGTCACCCATTTGGTCGGTACGTGTAGGAGCCAATACCGGTGTAAAGTTATAGATGATTTCGCGGTTGTTGGTTGTGAACGGCAAGTAGTTGCTTTCGCCGAAGACAAACAGTTGCAAGCGTCCATCGCGGTCGGCCTTTACATTATCTATAGTTTCATCGCCTTGGTAGCCCGAACCGGCTGCGTAGATAGGCAGACCGTTAGCCATCAGGAAACTTTCTACATATCCTTTTAGCAAACCGATGCCACCGCTGCTGGCAATGTAGGCGGGCACACCGTGTTGCACGGTAGAAGTACCTACGGTGCCGTAATCTCTCCACATCAGGACTTCGTCTACGCCGGACAGTTCCATGCTGGCATACATCTCGAAGTAAGGATTCCATCCGCTACCCGGACTGGCAGGATCCTGATCCGTCACCATGGTGTTCTCTGTCAATTGGATATTGTCAGCCACCTGTTTGGCTGCCTCCATGGCTTGTGTCAACAGATCGTTAATATGAGCGTCTACATCAAACGAATAGTTGGGGTGGACGCGGGAACCAGGCCAATTAGCATCGCCCGGCACGCGACCGGTGTCATGGTGATACTTCTCGTAGGATGCTTCATACAAGGCTACGCGCGATTTAACCAGCAAGGCAACTTGCTTGTTGATGCGGTTGTTGGCTTGGAAGCCTTTGTCGTGCAGCATCTCGATGGCTTTGTCCAAATCGCTTAGGATAAAGTCTGCTACTTCGTTGCGCGGCATACGCGTGCCATGTGCTATCAGGTCTTCTTTGTTGTCTGTTACAACCTCGGACACGATGGGATAGTCGCCGTATGTCTTCAAGCGAGAGAAGTAAATCCATGCGCGCAGGAAGTACATTTCACCAATGTAGTGCTCTGCATCGGGATAGGATGTATAGAATCCGGATTCATACTTCGGCAGCACCTGCTGGAAGAAGTAATTGCAATAGCGGATTTGCTGGAATCCAAGGTCGCCACTGTGCGGCACCAGCCAAAGATCTTTGGTAAAGCGGCTAGTGTTGGGGCTGGTGGCGGCCATGTTGTCCGTGCCGGCGTCAGCATTGATAATGGAGCCTTGTCCCCAACCGGACGGGGTAGTGAAAAGGTCGCTGTAGCGGGCGATGGAGTAAGCACCCAGCTGCTCGTCATTCTGGAAGTAGGATTCCGGAGTCACGTTCGAGGGTGGCTCTAATTCCAAGAAGTCATTACAAGCCGTGAAAGTCAACAGGGAGGT
>CALUOW010000101.1 GCA_944322365.1 uncultured Bacteroides sp. | reverse complement strand
CGCGGTTCGCTAAGAGATCCGCCACCACAAAGGTACTGCCTCCCACGAAGATGAAGTCTTCCGGGAGGCTTTCTTTTAGTGCCGCGCGCACCGCCGCAGGCACGTCGAGCCAAGCCGACCCGCGCAATCCCGCCTCGTGTCCCAAGCGGGCCATCTCCGTCGCGGGCAGGGCGCGGCGCACGCTCGCCTGAGCGTAGTAGTAGTCCGCCTCTTGAGGCAGCAGGGCCAGTACGCCGCGTACATCCTTGTCGTTGACCATGCCGAGCACGATGCGCAGCCGGCGGCAGTGTTGCGCGCGCAACTGTCGCGCCAGGTAGGCCATGCCTTCCACGTTGTGGCCCGTGTCGCACACCACCGTAGGCCATTCCCTCAGCCGTTGCCAGCGCCCCATGAGGCCCGTCAGTTCCGTCACGTGGGCAAATCCCTTGCGCACGTCCGCCTCAGTAAAACGGTAGCCCGCCTCGCGGAGGATGGGCAGCACAGTCAACAGAGTGCGGCGGTTCTTCTCCTGATAGAGTCCCTTCAGTTCATATTCCAGACAGGGATAGTCCGCCTCGTGGTCTTCGTCCTCGGCAAAGCGGAGGGAAGCGACACGCGCGTCGCGTGCCTTCTGCTCGAAAACAGGCCGGGTTTCCGGCGTAGTCTCCCCCACCACGGCGGGGACGCCTTCCTTGAAGATGCCTGCCTTCTCCCCTGCTATTTGCGCCAGCGTGTTGCCCAGGAACTGGGTGTGGTCCAAGCTGATGTTGGTGACGAGGCTCACGTCCGGACGGATGATGTTGGTGCAATCCAAGCGACCGCCCAAGCCTACTTCTATGACGGCCACGTCCACCTGCGCGTCGGCAAAGTACTTCAGGGCCAAGGCGGTGGTCAGCTCGAAAAACGAGGGATGCAGCGGCTCGAAAAAGGCACGCTCCTCCTCGACGAAGCGGACGACGTAATCCTGGGGCACGGGCACGCCATTGACCCGTATGCGCTCGCGGAAGTCCACGAGGTGGGGCGACGTGTAGAGTCCCACGCGGTAGCCGGCGCACTGCAAGACGGCAGCCAACGTGTGCGAACAGGAACCCTTGCCGTTGGTGCCTGCCACGTGGATGGTGCGGTACAGACGATGCGGGTGGCCGAAGTGCCGGTCAAGCGCCCGCGTAGTTTCCAGGCCTTCCTTGTAGGCTCCCGCGCCTACTTGCTGAAACATCGGCGCGCTGTTATACAAATACTCTAAAGTGTCTTTATAGTCCATCTTTCATAATAATTAACGTGCAGGCTAAACTGTTTGGCCCGCAGAATTGTTATCTTTAGCGACGGCAAATATAGTACTAACTATTTAAATCTAACGTATATGGGAACCAAGAAAAACTTTGTGTTGGACACGAATGTTATCCTGCACGACTACAAGTGTCTCCAGAACTTCCAGGAGAACGACATTTATCTTCCGATAGTGGTCTTGGAGGAGCTGGACAAGTTCAAGAAAGGGAATGAACAAATCAACTTCAACGCGCGCGAGTTTGTCCGTGAGTTGGACCTGGTGACCGACGACAATCTATTCACCAAGGGCGCCAGTTTGGGCGAAGGCAGGGGGCGGCTCTTCGTCATCACCGGCCAGGTGGATGCGCCCCGCGTGTACGAATCCTTCCCAGAGCATATCCCGGATCACCGCATCTTGGCCGTGACAGACAGCCTGACCCGCAAATACCCGGATATGAAAACCATCCTCGTCACCAAAGATGTGAACCTGCGCATGAAAGCTCGATCCATCGGCCTGCTGTGCGAGGACTACATCACCGACAAGGTGCTGAACGTGGACATCTTCGAGAAGGCGAACGAGACCTACGAAGGCATAGACCCCGCCTTGATAGACCGCATATACTCGGCGAGGGAGGGGATAGACATTGGCGAGTTCACCATCAAGGACATGGTGCATCCCAACGAATGCTTCATCCTGAAGAGCGACCGCAACAGTGTGCTGGCCCGATACAACCCCTTCAGCGGCACCGTCAAACGGGTGCAGAAGTCGAAGAACTATGGCATCGAACCGCGCAATGCCGAGCAGAGCTTCGCCTTCGAGATACTGGACGACCCAGACGTCAAGCTGGTGGCCCTGACGGGCAAAGCCGGCACAGGCAAGACGCTGTTGGCGCTGGCCGCCGCCCTCAGCCAGGCAAGCGAATACAAGCAAATCCTGCTGGCGCGCCCCATCGTGGCGCTGTCCAACAAGGACATCGGTTTCCTGCCCGGCGACGCGCAAGAGAAGGTGGCACCCTACATGCAGCCGCTGTTTGACAACCTGAACGTCATCAAGCATCAGTTCTCGCCCACTTCGTCCGACTTGAAGCGGCTGGACGACATGCAGAAGAGCGGGCAGCTGGTGATAGAGGCGTTGGCCTTCATCCGTGGGCGCAGCCTGAGCGAGACTTATTGCATCATCGACGAGGCGCAGAACCTGACGCCCCACGAAATCAAAACCATCATCACCCGCGCCGGCGAAGGCACGAAGATGGTCTTCACGGGAGACATACAGCAGATAGACCAACCCTATCTGGACACCCAATCCAATGGCTTGGTCTACATGATTGACCGCATGAAGGAGCAGAAACTCTTTGCACACGTCAACCTGGTGAAAGGCGAAAGAAGCGAACTGAGCGAACTGGCCAGCAACCTGATGTAGCCGCAAGCGGACAGACGAGACGGACAAAAAAAAAGAGAGAGCGGCATCGCGGACGCCACTCTCTTTTTTTCGTAACCGGCGGGGCGGTTCACAACTTGTCTATCTCCTCCAGGTTCTTCTCTATCTCCTGGTCGGACAGCTCATAGTTCACAAGGTCGCCGGCCAAGTATTTGTCATACGAAGCCATGTCGATAAGCCCGTGTCCGGACAGGTTGAAGAGGATGACTTTCTCCTCGCCCGTCTCCTTGCACTTCTTGGCCTCGCGGATGGTGGCGGCTATGGCATGGCACGACTCGGGCGCGGGGATGATGCCCTCCGCCCGCGCAAAGAGGCAGCCGGCTTCGAACGACTCCAACTGCTGGATGTCCACGGCCTCCATCAGCTTGTCTTTCAGGAGTTGCGAGACGATGACTCCCGCGCCGTGGTAGCGCAAGCCTCCGGCGTGGATGTGGGCGGGGGCGAAGTTATGACCCAGGGTAAACATGGGCAAGAGGGGCGTGTATCCGGCTTCGTCGCCAAAGTCGTAGTGGAACTTGCCGCGCGTCAACTTGGGGCAGGAAGCAGGTTCGGCAGCGATGTAGCGCGTCTGCTTGCCTTCGAGGATGGTGTGGCGCATGAAGGGGAAAGCGATGCCGCCGAAGTTGGATCCGCCGCCAAAGCAAGCTATGATCATGTCGGGATATTCGCCCGCCAGCTCCATCTGCTTTTCCGCCTCCAGGCCGATGACCGTCTGGTGCAGCGACACGTGGCTCAGGACAGAGCCAAGGGTGTACTTGCAGTTGGGCGTGGTGCGCGCCAGCTCGATGGCCTCGGAGATGGCCGTGCCCAAGGAACCTTGGTAGTTGGGGTTGACAGTCAGTATGTCCTTGCCGGCGCGTGTGGACATGGAGGGCGAGGGGGTGACCTGCGCTCCATACGTCTGCATGATGCTGCGGCGGTAGGGCTTCTGCTCGTAGCTAATCTTCACCTGGTAGACAGCAGCTTCCAGACCGAAGAGGCGGGCGGCATAGGACAGGGCGGCTCCCCACTGCCCGGCTCCGGTTTCGGTGGTGACGTTGGTCACGCCCTCCTGCTTGCAATAGTAGGCTTGCGCCAGGGCGGAGTTCAGCTTGTGCGACCCCATGGGGCTGACACTCTCGTTCTTGAAGTAGATGTGCGCGGGGGTGCCCAGCGCCTCCTCCAAGCCGTAAGCGCGGACGAGGGGGGTGGAGCGGTAGTATTTGTACATCTCGCGCACGGGTTCGGGGATCTCGATCCACTCGTCCGTCTGGTTCAGCTCCTGCCGGCACAGTTCTTCGGCAAAGATGGGATAGAGGTCTTCGGGCTTCAGCGGCTCGTGGGTGGCGGGGTTAAGAGGCGGCAAGGGCTTGTTCGCCATGTCGGCCTGTATGTTGTACCAATAGCGCGGAATCTCTTCCTCCGCCAGCATGAATCTTTTTCTCTTGTTGCTCATATCTTCTCGGTATTTAATGGTTCGGCGGCAAATGTAGGCATTAATTTTCAAACAAAGAAATATTCTTGGCAAAAAGTTACCCGCAAAGAAAAAATAGCAGCAATTTGTCACCAAGCAGCGGCTGCGGCGGGGAGGAAAACGGCCGGCCATGCCGGTATCCGGAAAAAAATCTATGTCCGGCGCAAGATTCTTGCCCTGCGGCGTACGACTTGCAAGAGATTATTCCTAAATTTGCAACCCGATGCCTTTGCAAGTAACCATATACCGCGCCGGAAGCCTTGTCCCCGCCCTGCCTGGCAGCGACACCTTCCACTCCGCCGAGCTGTTCCGCATCTACGAAGCGACGCCCGGCTACAATCCCTTGCTGCTTGTGGCCGAACGCGACGGCCGCCCCGTTGCTAAGCTGCTGGCCGTCGTCCGCCGCAGCGTCCGCCTGACGCCGCCCGCCTTCATCCATCGGTGCGAGGTGTATGGCACGGGCGAGTATTTTGTCCCGGCAGACGAGCGCGAGGCCCTCTTCGACGCCATGCTGCAACGGCTGACGCGGGAAGCCCTGCGCCGCTCGTTCCTCATCGAGTTCCGCAACCTGGAGGACGCCAAGTTCGGCTACCGTTGTTTCCGCCGGCAACGCTACGTCCCCGTCAACTGGCTGCGCGTGCGCAATTCGCTGCACGACGACCGTCCTGCCGAAGCGCGCTTCAGCCCGTCGCGCCTGCGCCAAGTCAAGAAGGGGCTGAAGAACGGAGCCGAAGTGCGCCCCGCGCGGACGCCGGACGAGATTCAGGCCTTCGCCCGGATGCTGCACCGCGTCTACTCCTTCAAGGTGCGCCGCCACTTCCCCAGCTTGCGCTTCTTCCGCGAGCTGGAGCAGCAGCTGACCCGCGGAGAGCACGGCCGCATCTTCATCGTCACCTACAAGGGGCGCATCATCGGCGGCAGCGCGTGCATCTACTCCGGCACGACGGCCTACCTGTGGTTCTCCGGCGGGATGCGCAAGACGTTCGCCTGGCTTTACCCCGGCATCCTGGCCGTGTGGGGCGCCCTGACCGACGCCAAGCAGCGCGGCTGCCGCCACCTGGAGTTCATGGACGTCGGCCTGCCCTACCGCCGGCACGGCTACCGCGACTTCGTCCTCCGCTTCGGCGGCAAGCAAACCAGCACCCGCCGCTGGTTCCGCTTCCGCTGGACATGGCTGAACAAACTTCTGACCCTTCTCTACCTCTAGAGGCGTAGGCACCCCCCGTGTACGCATCCCGCGCGCGCAGCGCCCTCCTCGGACTTTCTCATTGCCTATCCCTCGACATGACAAAGGTAGGGACAATGCGCGGCAAAGCCAAATTCCAGGGGCGATTTTGGGGCTATTTTCCTGTCAGGATTCGAGAAAAATGATTCTAGCATTGACAATCAAGCATTTATTCAGTCGTTTTTCGATAAGTAACTGTTCACATTTGGTTTTAGGCGCCTAAAAGACTATCCTTTCCATGTTTTTTTTGACACAGCCTCATGCCATGTCTCGTCTCAGTTATCTCAGATCTTAGTTTGCAAAAATGATTTTGCAGCCAATGGACAGAAGGCTAATCTTATAATATATATTATACATAGTAGCTATGCTACTCAACGATGCAAAACTTGATTTTTGCAAACTGAGATCTGAGATAACTGAGATTTGAGATAACTGTGATGCTGTAACGCTCTGTGTTCTCGGACCAGCAGGCACGAGCGGGCGTACCCATTTTATCGGCATGAAAATTTGCATGTCTCAAAAAAAAATGCGTATCTTTGCACCATGCTAAACCCGAAAGACATCACAGACTGACCCGTATATATACATACGCATACACACCATGGCCCTATGCTAAGCAAGTTCAAACTCAACCAGCTCTACTTCAAGGACACCCAGTTTGCCGACTTGATGAAGCGGCGCATCTTCAACGTCCTGCTCATAGCCAACCCCTACGACGCCTTCATGCTGGAGGACGACGGGCGCATCGACGAAAAGATTTTCAACGAATACGCTTCGCTCTCGCTGAGCTCGCCCCCGCGCTTCACCCAAGCCACTACTTGCGACGAAGCGTTGGCCCAGTTGCAATCCATGACCTACGACTTGGTCATCTGCATGCCGGGCACGGGCGAGACGGAAATCTTCGATACCGCCCGGCGCGTCAAGCAGGACTATCCGCACATCCCCATCGTCGTGCTGACCCCCTTCAGCCACGGCGTCAGCGAGCGCATGGCCAACGAGGACCTCAGCGCCTTCGAATACGTGTTCTGCTGGCTGGGCAACACGGACCTGATGCTGTCCATCATCAAGCTGATAGAGGACAAGATGAACCTAGAGCACGACGTCAGCCAGGTGGGCGTGCAGGTCATCCTGCTGGTGGAAGACGAGGTGCGCTTCTACTCCTCCGCCCTGCCCAACCTCTACAAGTTCGTGCTGCAACAGAGCCAGGAGTTCAGCACCGAGGCGCTGAACGCCCACCAGCGCACCCTGCGCATGAGGGGCCGCCCCAAAATCGTGCTGGCGCGCACCTACGAAGAGGCCTACGGGCTGTACGAGAAGTATAAGAACAACCTGCTGGGCGTCATCACCGACGTGCGCTTCCCCCGCACGGACGGGGGCCCGAAAGACGCGCTGAGCGGCATCAAGCTCTGCGCCGCCATCCGCAAGGAAGACCCCTTCGTGCCCCTCATCATACAGAGCAGCGAGTCGGAAAACGCCGCTTACGCCGCCAAATACGGCACCGCCTTCATCAACAAGAACTCGAAGAAGATGGACGTGGACTTGCGCCGCGCCGTGGTGGACAACTTCGGTTTCGGCGACTTCATCTTCCGCAACCCCGAAACGGGCGAAGAGATTGCGCGCGTCAAGAACCTGAAGGAATTGCAGAACATCCTGTTTGCCGTGCCAGCCGAGTCTTTCCTCTATCACATCAGCCGCAACCACGTCAGCCGCTGGCTCTACTCGCGCGCCATGTTCCCCATCGCGGAATTCCTGAGACCCATCACTTGGAACAGCCTGCAAGACGTGGACGCCCACCGCAGGCTTATCTTCGAGGCCATCGTGAAGTACAGGAAGATGAAGAACCAAGGCGTGGTGGCCGTCTTCAAGCGCGACCGCTTCGACCTCTACTCCAACTTCGCCCGCATCGGCGACGGCTCGTTGGGCGGCAAGGGGCGCGGCCTGGCTTTCATCGACAACCTGGTGAAACGACATGCGGAGTTCGAAGAGTTCGAGAACGCCCGCGTGGCCATCCCCAAGACCGTGGTGCTGTGTACCGACGTGTTCGACGAGTTCATGGACACGAACAACCTCTACCAAGTGGCCCTGTCGGACGCGGACGATGCCGTCATCCTGCGCTACTTCCTCAAAGCCAAGCTGCCCGACCGGCTGGTGGAAGACTTCTTCACCTTCTTCGACGTGGTGAAATCGCCCATCGCCATCCGCTCGTCGTCGCTGCTGGAAGACTCGCACTACCAGCCCTTCGCCGGCATCTACAACACGTACATGATCCCCTACCTGGACGACAAGTATGAAATGCTGCGCATGTTGTCCGACGCCATCAAGGGCGTGTACGCCTCGGTATTCTTCCGCGACTCGAAGGCCTACATGCAGGCCACGAGCAACGTCATCGACCAAGAGAAGATGGCCGTCATCCTGCAACAAGTCGTGGGCAACCAGTACGGCGACCGCTACTACCCGTCCATGTCCGGCGTGGCACGCTCGCTCAACTACTACCCCATCGGCGACGAGCAGGCCGAGGAGGGCATTGTCAACCTGGCGCTGGGCCTGGGCAAGTACATCGTGGACGGCGGCATGACCCTGCGCTTCTCGCCCTACCACCCCAACCAAGTGTTGCAAACCAGCGAGCTGGAAATGGCCTTGCGCGAGACGCAGACGCGCTTCTACGCCCTCGACCTGAGCAACGCGGGACACGACTTCTCCATCGACGACGGATTCAACCTGCTGAAGCTGAACGTAAAGGAGGCCGAAAAAGACGGAGCGTTGAACTACATCGCCTCCACCTACGACCCCTACGACCAAATCATCCGCGACGGCCTCTACCCCGGCGGGCGCAAGGTCATCACCTTTGCCAACATCCTGCAACACGACGTATTCCCCTTGGCCCGTATCCTGCAACTGGCCCTGAAACATGGACAAGCCGAGATGCGCCGTCCCGTGGAGATTGAGTTCGCCGCCAACCTGAGCCGCGAGAAAGACCGCACCGGCACCTTCTACCTCCTGCAAATCCGCCCCATCGTGGACAG
>CALUOW010000100.1 GCA_944322365.1 uncultured Bacteroides sp. | reverse complement strand
GTGATGACGCCGTCCTTGGAAACCTTGCGCATGGCGTCGGCGATGAGCTTGCCGATGAGCGGGTCGTTGTTGGCGGAAACCGTGCCCACCTGCTCAATCTTGTCGTAATTGTCGCCCACCATCTCGGCCTGGTTCTTGATGGACTCCACCACCTTGGCCACGGCCTTGTCGATGCCGCGCTTCAAGTCCATGGGAGCCGCGCCGGCAGCCACGTTCTTCAAGCCTTCGTTGACGATGGCCTGAGCCAGGACGGTAGCCGTCGTCGTGCCGTCGCCGGCATCGTCGCCGGTCTTGCTGGCCACTTCCTTGACGAGTTGCGCGCCCGTGTTCTGGTAAGCATCAGCCAGTTCCACTTCCTTGGCCACCGTCACACCGTCCTTCGTGATGTGGGGCGCGCCAAACTTCTTTTCGATGATGACGTTGCGGCCTTTCGGGCCCAGGGTTACTTTGACGGCGTTGGCCAGCGTGTCGATGCCCTTCTTCAGTTGGTCGCGGGCATCTATGTTAAACAAAATCTCTTTTGCCATGATTGTTCAGTTTTTTAATAGATTGATTGATAAATGATTGATTATCCCAAAACGGCGAGCACGTCGCTCTGACGCATAATGAGGTACTTCGTGCCGTCCAGCTCCAGTTCCGTGCCGGCATACTTGCCATAGAGCACTTGGTCGCCTACCTTCAGCGCCATTTCCTCGTCCTTCGTGCCATTGCCGGCAGCAACGACTTCGCCTTTCAGGGGTTTCTCTTTGGCGGTGTCGGGGATGATGATGCCGCCTACGGTTTTCTCTTCAGCGGGGGCAGGGAGTATCACGACTCTGTCTGCCAAGGGTTTAATGTTCATAGTCATTTCTCGTTTTGTTTTTTATGTTATACATATTTTTATTACTAGCTCCGGGTTCTTGCGGCGAACCCGCCCGTCTCCTAGCGAAAAGCGTGCCAAAAGGGGGGATGGCTGCCATTGTCAGTGCGAGGCTGAATTTTTGGCAGTATCCACCCCTGTCTGTTGCCATGTCACAATGTCACGTTGTCACACTTTCGATGCCAGCGTCCGTCCTCCAGCTGCTCAATCTCGCGGCGCGACTTCCATTTGCGCAGCATGGCGCGGGCTTGCTTTTCCGTCTTGCCGCGCGCGGCATAGAATTGGACGAACTCGTCGGCGGTGAAGGTGTCGGGCAGTTGGGACAGTTGGCTCGGCCGATGGCCACGGAGGCGTTGCGTCACTTGCTCATCCTCGTCGAAGGCGTTGGGGAAGAGGCGCATCTTCAGCTCCACGTCGCGCAGGATGGCCCAACGCATAAAGTTCTCGATGGCCTTGCTCCATTGGCGGTCTTCCATGACCCAGAGGATGATGCCCATACGCTCGACGATGGCCAAGGAACGTTTGGCGTACATCTTGCGCGTATTGTCCCCCGCATATTTCTCCTCAAGCTCCCCGCGTAGCCGGGTCATGAAACGCAGCAGCTGGGGGCAGGCAAGCTCGCCTTGAACGTCGCGCAGGCGTTGCAGGTAAGGTTCCACCCGCGCGGCCATGTCGGCAGGATAGTTGTCGGGAGACTTGGGCAAGAGGCTAACTTCGTCCGAGTGTTGGTCATACGTGTTCAGATAGACGCGGGGGAAAGTGCCGGTGGTCACCTCTTGACGGAAGGATTGGTAGATGGCCCCCGCCGTCCCCGCGAAGGATACGTTCATCCGCGGATGAGCCACACCCGACTCGGACTGGATACCGGCGCGCTCCACCGTCCACTCTGAATCATCGAAAGAAAGCCTCATGATGTGGTAAATGGAATAGCTCCTCCCCTTGCGGTCGCCAAATCTCTCAAACATCTCGATTTCAGGGGCATAGAGATAGGAAGAGCAAGGATAATTTCCCTTCCAGATGCGGAGAAGCTGCGCATTGGTGGCATCGGTCCCCAAAACGCGGATGAGGCAATTCTCCGGGTAGGGGACTTGGCCGTGATTCTCGCCGCGCTTGCGGTTCTCCTTCTGCCATGTATCGAAACGCTTGCGGTTGACAGCGTCCGTCTCTTTGACCGAAGCCAGGATGAGGTTGCAGGGCCGCTCGATGTAGCTCTTGCCGTCGCCCGTGCGCGACACGACGCCATGTTCCAGGATAGGGCGATGCAGGCGGTTGTCGTCGCCCCGGTAGGTGGCATCGCCGGAGGCGGAGTCGCCCCAAAGCGTCGCAAGGGCGGGGAATATGGCCGTGGACACCACCTTCCACGAGTCCTTGTGCTCATATTCGAGGAAAATCTTGAGGGACCGAGGCAAATGCTTGGGCAACGGCTCCAGGCTGCCGTCTCCGCCCTTGGGCGCGGACAATTCCGCCAACACTGCCTTCAGCCTCTCCGACGGGCTCTTAAAACCGTTCTTCGCCCCCGACGCCAAAGCCTCCTGCCACTTGCGGGGGTCCTGCTCGTAGTTGGGGATGATCTGCTGCAGCCACTCCACGTTGCGGTCGGTGATGGGGGCCAGCTCCTTGGCCAGCTCATATTCCCGCGTGTTGCGGCCGCCCTCGGCAGGCTCGCCGCCCCAACGCTCGTTCAGCTTCACAAGGATGTCAACGTAGGGGATGCCCCTGTACGCCGTGGGATACTGCTTCGGCCCGGCGGAAGAAGGCTGCGCCGAGGGCGGGGCGGCGACGGACGGGGCGGGGCGCTCCGCCACCGGCTGCTGCCACTCCCCCTTGTCCAGCGCGAGCTTGTCGATGTAATACAACTGGTCCATGCCCACCAAGAACGACAACCGGCTGAGATCCTTGCACGCCTCGTCGTGCCGCACGCCCAGCTTGCCGGCCAGCCACTCTTGCGCCTGCGGGATGTCCATGCCTTGCGGCAAGACGCCCACGCAACGCAACCCCACGCGCGAGGGAGTGCCGCTGACATACAATACCCCCCACTCCTTCTCATGCCCGCATATATGCGCATTATAGAACTCCTTGGGGTCCTGCTCCATGTGGTCCACGTCCAGCATGTAGAGCCCGCTGGGCACGGCAGTCTCGGCATGACGCCGCCCGTCCGTAAACTCGCGCGCCTGCCAAGCCACGGCGGGCAACTGCCTCTTCAGGGGGTCATAGGCTTTCTTATATTCCTCCCACACCAAATCGCCCGCCCTATAACGGTCGTAGTACACACGAATGCCGTTCAACACTCTCTTCATTGACTCATCGTTGGCCATTCTGCCCAACAATTCATCGATGGACACGGGTCTAGGCGTCGTGTCCTTGACGTTTTCGAAAATTATTATTTGGGTCATATAGAAATTAGGTTTTATAACGCCGCAAAGATAGGACGACTTTTTCTAACCACCAAATATTTTATAAACTTTTTTGCCACACACTCCAAATTTTCTTTTCCGGCGTGACAGTGTGACATTGTGACATTGAAAAACACACATCATTAAGCACTTACGAAAACAAACGTTTTCTTAAGACGTTGTCTTATTAGCAAATACTAAGATATTCCAACCGATTTATTGTTGTTTTATTTCTTTTCTTTCTATTTTATTGACTTCATCCTGCAACAAACGAAAACTAAGCGCAATACCCTTAGTATATTATATATATAAATATATATATATAATATACTAACCCCTCCGGTACACACGCGCCGATACGCATACAAAATTTTGACAAAACACGACCCCTTTCTTTGACAGGAGACCCATTCCACCATTGTCACAATGTCACACGTCACACACGCCCTGCCGCCAAAAAAAAATTTCAAAAATAAATCCCCCGTCCCTTGCACACCTCAAAAATAATCCTTACCTTTGTATCGCAGGCAAGAAAAGCAACCGATGCGCGCAACACGCTGAACCAGTGCCGACAGTACCAGGCAGACGTGCGGATGCCAAGCCGAGAGAGAAACAAACAACTTTTTACAAACACAAACTAAAACACATTTTAAGACTATGGCGTTTTACAAGAAAATCTACAACGAGAAGTATGGCGTGTGGTACCCGCTGGCGCAGACCGTGGGCCAACCCGTCGAAACCAAGAAAATCGCGCAACGGCTCAGCGCGATGTCCACCGTGACGTATGCCGACGTGATGGCCGTCCTGGGCGAGCTGCCCGGCGTGCTGGCCGACTACATGGCGCAGGGCAAATCCGTAAGGCTGGAAGGCCTCGGCACCTTCCGCTACACCCTCTCCGCCAAGGGCGTGGCGACGGAAGAGGAATTCGACTTCCAGCAGCAGCTGCGGGCCATCCGCGTCAGCTTCACCCCCACGCGCGAAGGGGCGCAGACCAAGGGCTCGACGGCCACGCGCGCCCTGGTGCCCACGGGCATCGAGTGGCTGAACTATGACACGGTGAAGGACGAAGAAACCGGCGGCGGCTCTACCCCCGGCGGCGGCACGGAACCCGGCACGGGCGGCGACGGCGGCGAGGACGAAGACCTGTTCGGCTAAGCCCCCCGCGAACAAAAAGAGAATCGGCTAACCACACGCTCTTGACGTTGCGATTAGCCGATCTGCCGTTTTTGGAAAAAAGAAGAGGTACCTGGCGGATTCGAACCGCCGTACGCGGTTTTGCAGACCGCTGACTAAGCCACTCATCCAAGGTACCGAAGGGAACGACAAGCGTCGAAGCAGTGTTCTCTTATCGTTCGATTGCGGGTGCAAAGGTAATGCTTTTTTTTGAATCTGCAACTATTCCGCGCAACTTTTCTTCTTTTTTTTCTTGCCGCGGCAGCAGGAGGCGCGTTTGCCTGCGGGCGAAGAGGCTGCGTGGCAGCAACTTGGGCAGCTTCCGCAGGGACTTTCCCCCCGGCCCGCGCGGCGGAAGGCCCGCCAGACGCCCCAGACTATCCGGCCCGCGCAGAGCAGCAGCAGCAGGGCGACGGCCCAGTCTTGCCAGCCGCTCATAGGAACAGGCCTCCCACCTGGTATATCGCGAAGGAGACCGCCCATGCCAGCGCCGTGGTGTAGGCGGCGACGAAGAGGGTCCACCGCCAACTGCCCGTCTCGCCCTTGATGGCGGCCAGGGTGGCGATGCAGGGGAAGTAGATGAGGACGAAGGCCATGTAGCCAAAGGCCACCAGGGGGGTGATGGGGATGCGTTCGCCCAGGCTGGCGGCGTCGGCCTCGGCATCGTCGGCATAGAGCACGCCCAGCGAGCTGACCACCAGTTCCTTGGCTCCCACGCCGGAGAGGATGCCCACGCCCAGTTTCCAGTCGAAGCCTAGGGGCTCGATGACGGGTTCGATGGCCTTGCCGATGCGTCCGATGTAGGAGTTCTCCTGCTGCTCGGTCACGGTCTCATACTCGGCATGGCGGGGGTAATAGCCCAAGGCCCAGATGACGATGGAGGCCACGAGGATGATGCCTCCCATCTTGCGGAGGTATTGGGCGCCTTTCTCCCAGGTGTGGCGGAAGATGGCTTTCGAGGTGGGCAGGCGGTAGGGCGGCAGCTCCATGACGAAGGGCGTGTCGTCCCCCTTGACGAGGAAGCGGCAGAAGAGGCGCGCCATCAGGATGGCCAGCACGATGCCCAGGGCGTAGACGGAGAGAAGCACCAGGCTGGCATGGCGGGGGAAGAAGGCGGCCGTCAGCACGAGGTAGATGGGCAGGCGGGCGCTGCACGACATGAGGGGGTTGACAAGCATGGTGACGAGGCGGCTCTTGCGGTTCTCGATGGTGCGCGAGGCCATGATGGCGGGCACGTTGCAGCCGAAGCCCATGATGAGGGGGATGAACGACTTGCCGTGCAGGCCCATCTTGTGCATGATTTTGTCCATGATGAAGGCGGCGCGCGCCATGTAGCCCGAATCTTCCATCAGCGAGATGAAGAAGTAGAGGATGAGGATGTTGGGCAGGAAGACGACGACGCTGCCCACGCCGCCGATGACGCCGTCCGCCAGCATGTCCTTCAGGGGTCCGGGGGGCATGTGGAGGCTGACGTACTCGCCCAGCCAGGCCACGCCCGCTTCTATCCAGTCCATGGGATACTGGCCGAGGGTGAAGGTGACTTCGAACATGAGGTACATGAAGAGGAAGAAGATGGGATAGCCCCAGACGCGGTGGGTGACGATGGCGTCGATGAAGTGCGTGGCGCGCGACTTCTCGCGGTGGTTGTCCACGAAGGTCTCGCGCAAGGCTCCGGCAATGAAGCCGTACTTGGCGTCGGTGATGGCCTGTTCGCTCTCCTCGTTCAGCACGCGGCGCAGGCGTTCTTCCTCCTTGTCCCTCGCCGCCAGGATGTCCGCCCCGTTGGGCAAGGCGCGCGCCACCTGCTCCAGGTCCTTGTCGTTCTCCAGCAGCTTGATGGCCAGGAAACGGGTGGAGTATTTATAGCGGATGCTCTCGTTCCGGCTGATGGCGCGCTTCACCTCGTCGATGCTGCGCTCCAGTTCGGGGCCGTGGTTGATGTGTATGTGGCGGTAGACGCGGTGGGGATGCTTCTCTTCCTCGTCGGCGCCGAAGTCGTGGTCGGGGGCGTATGCCTTGTGCCAGTCCTGCATGTCTTTTTGAATCTCCGGGCTGATGTTCCCGTCCTTGTCCAGGAAGTCCCCCCCCTCGTACATATTGATGATGACGTGGAAGAGGCGTTCGATTCCCTTGCCCGTGCGGCACACGGTGGGCACCATGGGCACGCCCATCAGCCTCCCCAGGGTCAGGTAGTCCAGCTTGTTGCCGCTTGCCTCCAGCTCGTCGAACATGTTGAGGGCGATGACCATGCGCACGTTCATGTCTATCAGCTGGGTGGTGAGGTAGAGGTTGCGCTCCAGGTTGGACGAGTCCACCACGTTGATGATGATGTCCGGCGTCTCGTCGATGATGTGCTTGCGCACGTAGAGTTCCTCGGGCGAATAGGCGGAGAGGGAATACGTGCCGGGCAGGTCGACGATGCGGAAGTGGTAGCCCTGGAAGTCGAAATACCCCTCCTTGGCATCCACGGTGACGCCGCTGTAGTTGCCCACCCGCTCGTGCGAGCCGGAGGCGATGTTGAACAAGGACGTCTTGCCGCAATTGGGGTTGCCCACCAAGGCCACGTTGATGGCGCGGCGTTTGCCCAAGGCCAGGCGCTTCATCTCTTCTTCGCTGACGGGCACGTCTTCGGGCAGTCCGCCTCGGAAATCGGGTTGCAAGTCCGCCTGCTTGGCCTCTTGCTCGCTGACGACTTCGATCATGTCCGCCTCTTGCCGGCGCAACGAAATCTCATAGCCCAACACGCTGTATTTGATGGGGTCCTTCAGGGGGGCGTTGAGCAACACCTCCACCGTCTTGCCCTTGATGAAGCCCATTTCCACGATGCGCTTGCGGAAGCCCCCGTGGCCAAGCACCTTCACGATGACTCCCTTTTCGCCGGTATTCAGTTCAGATAAACGCATATATCATCTTTTTCTATTAATAAAACCTTTCCTATTCCATGCTTAATCGGGCGCAAAGATAGCGATAACTTCGCACGCCGCAAACAATTTAGAATGTTTTTAAATAACAAGCCCCCTCCCGCCGGCCGCGGACAAGCCCCCAAGAAAAAAAAGAAGCCGGTCAATGTGTCAACATAACAAATAAATTCCCTATCTTTGTGCCACAAAAACCGAGGATTATGGAAACAAACGATTTCTTTACCCCCGAAGAGCGGAAACAACTCTTCGCCCTGTACCGCAAATTATTGCGCCTCTCCGGCGACACCTTGCAGAAGGAAGATTGCCGGCGGCTGAAAGAACGCCTGATACGCTCCATGCAGGAAACGCCCCTGCCGCGCGACGTGTTCGGCCTGAACCCCGTCGTCAAGGACATGCAGACGGCAGTCATCGTGGCCGAGGAGATAGGAATGCGACGCGCGTCCATCCTGGGCGTGATGCTACACGACTCGGTGCGCAGCGGGGCCTATACCACCGACGAGGTGTCGCGCGACTTCGGCGAAGACGTGGCGGGCATCATCCGGGGCCTCATCCGCGTGCAAGAGCTGTACCTGAAAAGCCCCAGCATCGAGTCGGAGAACTTCCGCAAGCTGCTCCTGACCTTTGCCGAGGACATGCGCGTCATCCTCATCATGATAGCCAACCGCGTCAACGTCATGCGCCAGATAAAGGATGCGGAGAACGACGAGGCGCGCCTCCGCGTGGCCAACGAGGCGGCATACCTCTACGCCCCCCTGGCCCACAAACTGGGCTTGTACAAACTAAAGTCGGAACTGGAGGACCTCTCGCTGAAATACACCGAACACGATGTATATTACCATATCAAAGACAAGCTGAACGAGACGAAGGCCTCGCGCGACCGCTACATCGCCAACTTCATCGCCCCCATCCAACGGAAGCTGGAGGAAGCCGGGCTGCACTTCCACATCAAGGGACGCACGAAGTCCATCCACTCCATCTACCAGAAGATGAAGAAACAGAAGTGCCCCTTCGAAGGCGTGTACGACCTCTTCGCCATCCGCGTCATCCTCGACTCGCCGCTGGAGAAGGAGAAGCAGGAGTGCTGGCAGGTCTACTCCATCGTCACCGACATGTATCAGCCCAATCCCAAGCGGCTGCGCGACTGGCTGTCCGTGCCCAAGAGCAACGGCTACGAGTCGCTGCACATCACCGTGATGGGCCCCGAAGGCAAGTGGGTGGAGGTGCAGATACGCACCGAGCGCATGGACGACATCGCCGAGCGCGGACTGGCCGCCCACTGGCGCTACAAGGGCATCAAGGGCGAAAGCGGCCTGGACGAATGGCTGACCTCTGTCCGCGAGGCGTTGGAGAACTCGGAGAGCGACCTCGAGGCGATGGACCG
>CALUOW010000099.1 GCA_944322365.1 uncultured Bacteroides sp. | reverse complement strand
TGCCGGGGCATACTGATGCCCGAACTCAGCACCGAGCGTTTCCGCGAGGCTGTCATCAAGGTGGTGAAGCTGAACGAACGTTTCATCCCGCCCTACGAGAGCGGCGCGTCGCTCTACATCCGTCCCCTGCTCATCGGCACCGGGGCACAAGTCGGCGTGAAGCCTGCCAATGAGTTTCTCTTCGTCATCTTCGTGACGCCCGTCGGTCCGTATTTCAAGGGCGGGTTTGCCGCCACGCCGTATGTCATTACCCGCAAGTACGACCGGGCCGCTCCCTTGGGCACCGGCACGTTCAAAGTGGGCGGCAACTACGCCGCCAGCCTGCGCGCCAGCAAGGAGGCGCACGAGGGTGGTTACTCCGCCGAGTTCTATTTGGACGCCAAGGAGAAGAAGTATATGGACGAGTGCGGCGCCGCCAACTTCTTCGGCATCAAGGACAACACCTACATCACGCCGCTGTCCACGTCCATCCTGCCCAGCATCACCAACAAGAGCCTGATGCAACTGGCCGAAGACTTGGGCCTGAAGGTGGAACGCCGCCCCATCCCCGAAGAGGAGCTCAGCACCTTCGAGGAAGCAGGAGCCTGCGGCACGGCAGCCGTCATCAGCCCCATCAGCCACATTGACGACCCGGAGAACAACCGCTCGTACACCTTCACCAAAGATGGTACGCCGGGACCCATCTCTACAAAACTGTACCACAAGCTGCGTGCCATCCAGTATGGCGACGAACCGGATACGCACAACTGGGTGACTGTATTGGACTAAAACAAATCCTCTATGGGAAAAGGAAAACTACAGAAATTTGCCGACATGGCCACCTATCCGCACGTCTTCGAGCATCCCTATGCGGGGCCCGAAGGCGTGCCTTTTGCGATGAAAGGGCAATGGGACGCGCAATTCTTCCGCAACGGGCAGCCCTTGACGCTGGAGCTGGGTTGCGGCAGGGGAGAATATACCGTGGGCTTGGCCCGGAGGATGCCGGAGCGTAACTTTATCGGCATCGACATCAAGGGCGCCCGCATGTGGACGGGAGCCACCGACGCCTTGCAGGAAGGGCTGAAGAACGTGGCTTTCCTTCGCACCCGCATTGAGGCCATCGACCAATGCTTCGCCCCCGGAGAGGTGGACGAGTTGTGGCTCACCTTCAGCGACCCGCAGATGAAGAAGGCTACCAAGCGGCTGACATCCACGTATTTCCTGACGCGCTACCGCCGCTTCCTGCGCGACGGGGGGCGCATCCACGTCAAGACGGACAGCCCTTTCCTCTACACCTACACCCGGCTGATGGCGGAGCGCAATGCCCTACCCGTGGAGGCGATGACGGACGACCTCTATGCCTCGCCCCTCGGCGGCGGCGTGCTGACCGACATCCGCACCTACTACGAGCAGCAATGGCTGGACCGCGGCATGACCATCAAGTACATCTGCTTCCGGCTTCCCCAAGAAGGAGAGTTGGCAGAACCTGAGGCGGACATCCCCTTGGACGACTACCGCAGCTATGGCCGCAGCAAGCGAAGCGGGCTGGAAGTGTCAAGATAAAGCCTCGTTTGTATGGTTTTTTGACTTTTTTTGTAACAGCTTGATTATCACTCTATCTGGATTAGGGCATAAAAAGGTGCCACCTTTAATAGGTAAAGGTGCCACCTTTAATAGGCAAAGGTGCCACCTTTGTTGTGTCAAAGTACGGACTTTGCCTGCACGATGTATGAATTGTAAAGATTAAAGAGTATAGATTATGACTTTATATCCCAAACTGATACACGACGCACTGGCCACCGTGCGCTATCCCGGCAACGGGAAGAACCTCGTCGAGGCGGAGATGGTGGCCGACAACCTGCGCATCGACGGCATGAAGGTCAGCTTCTCGCTGGTCTTCGAGAAGTCCACCGACCCCTTCATGAAGTCCATGGTGAAGGCCGCCGAGACCGCCATCCACACCTACGTCTCGCCCGACGTGGAAGTGACTATCACCACCGAGAGCCGACAGGCCGCCCGCCCCGAACCGGGCAAGATGCTGCCGCAGGTGAAGAACGTCATCGCCGTGTCCAGCGGCAAAGGCGGCGTAGGCAAGAGCACCGTAGCCGCCAACCTGGCCGTGGCCCTCGTCAAGCTGGGCTACAAGGTGGGACTGTTGGATGCCGACATCTTCGGCCCGTCCATGCCCAAGATGTTCCAAGTGGAGGATGCCCGCCCGTATGCCGTCAGCAAGGATGGGCGCGACCTCATTGAGCCTGTCGAGAAGTACGGGCTGAAACTCCTCTCCATCGGCTTCTTTGTCAATCCCGACCAAGCTACCTTGTGGCGCGGAGGCATGGCCAGCAACGCCCTGAAACAACTGGTGGGCGATGCCGACTGGGGCGACCTGGACTACTTTGTCATTGATACCCCGCCGGGCACCAGCGACATCCACTTGACGCTGCTCCAAACGCTCGCCATCACGGGCGCCGTCATCGTCACCACGCCCCAACAAGTGGCTTTGGCCGATGCCAGGAAAGGCGTTGACATGTACCGCAACGACAAGGTGAACGTCCCCATCCTGGGTCTGGTGGAGAACATGGCGTGGTTCACTCCGGCCGAACTGCCGGAGAACAAGTACTACATCTTCGGCAAGGAAGGAGGCAAGAAGCTGGCCGACGAACTGGGTGTACCTTTGTTGGGACAAATCCCCTTGGTGCAAAGCATCTGCGAGAGCGGCGACGAGGGACAGCCTGCCGCCGTGGACGAAAACACGGTGACGGGCCGCGCCTTCCTGCAATTGGCTGCCGCCGTGGTGCGACAAGTGGATAAGCGCAACGTGGAGATGCCGCCTACCCACATCGTCGAGGTGAAGAAGTGAGATTCATCCACCCCGATAAAGTAATCATTTAACATAGCAATAGACACATTCATGGAACAAACAGAAAACAAGTACATCGCCGTGGCCTACCGCATGTATATGGTGGAAGACGGTGAAAAGGAATTGGGCGAAGAAGCCCCTGTAGAACACCCCTTCCAATTCATTTCGGGATTGGGCCTGACATTGGATGCCTTCGAGAGCGCCGTCAGCGGCCTTCAAGCCGGCGATACCTTCGACTTCACCATCCCTTGCGCCGATGCCTATGGCGAATATGACGAGGAGCACGTGTTGGAGCTTCCCAAAAGCATCTTCCTCATAGACGGCAAGTTTGACGGCGAACGTATTGTCCCCGACGCCATCGTCCCCCTGATGACCGGCGACGGGCAGCGCGTCAATGGCACTGTCGTGGAGGTAAAAGACGATGTTGTGGTGATGGATATGAACCACCCCTTGGCGGGATGCGACCTTAATTTCCAAGGGCAAGTAGTCACCAGCCGTCCTGCCACGAACGAAGAAGTTGCCGAGATTGTGCGCCATCTCTCCGGCGGATGCGGCGGCGGTTGCGGCAGTTGTGGCGGCGGATGCGGCGACCACAGTTGCGGCGACGGATGCTGTGGCGACTGCCAATAAACTTGATGAATAAAAACGAAGAATGAAGGATTACGCTCCGGCATCGGACCTGTCATCCTTCATTCTTTGTTTTCAGCCCGTCCTTTTACTTGTGCGTCATGATGTCCAGCACCACTTGGTCTGTCTCGTTCATGCCGTGCGAGCCGATGCGGGTCAAGTTGCGGATGCTTTGATCCACATCCTCGTCAATAATGCCCTCCACCGAAGTCACCGTGCGGTTCTCCATGGCCATGATGGCGGACAGCACAGCGGTAGACACGCCCGTCGTCACCTTCAGCGCGCAACTGGGTTTGGCGCCGTCGCAAATCATCCCCGTCAGGTTGGCAATCATGTTTTGGACGGCATATGCCACTTGCCGGTAGCTCCCCCCCATCAGCCACGTGATGCCGCAACTGGAGCCGGTGGCTGCCACCACGCAGCCGCATAACGCCGACAATCTCCCCAGGCTTTGCTTGATATAAATCACGGTCAGATGGCTCAGCATCAGGGCGCGAATCAATTCTTCTTCCGTCTTGCCGTTCTCTTCGGCATACACCACGACAGGCAAAGTGGCCGAGATGCCTTGGTTGCCGCTGCCCGAGTTGCTCATTACCGGTATCATCGCTCCCGCCATACGCGCGTCGCAAGCTCCCGACGTATAGGACAAGATGTGCGAAAAGACGCTGTCGCCCATAATCCGATGCTCCCAATTGCCGCGCAACATCTTGCCCAAGCCATGCCCGTAGTCGCCTCGGAAGGATTGCTCGGCCGCAGCCTTGTTCAGCCGGGCCGTCTCCAAGATAAAGCGGATTTCGTCCAGCGGCGCAGTCAAGGCAAAGTCATACACTTTGCGCAAGTTCAGTTGCAGTTCGTCGTCTTCCGCTTCGGCGGCAGTGGCGGCTTGCTTGTCCAACAATACTTCATGATTGCGGGCAATGTAGCGGAAGTCCGTATGCCCCCCCGCGATGATGGCGACCGCTTTGTCTTCCCCGGCCTCGCAAACCACTTCAATGTACAACTTTTCGCTGATGCCCTCCTTCAAGTTGATTTGGATGCGGCGCTCGTCCATGAAAAGTTTGGCTTCTTCCACCGCTTGGGGAGTACAATCTTTCAGCACCTCCAGCTGATAGGCCGACTTGCCTATCAAGGCGCCCAAAGCAATGGCGATGGGCAGGCCAATCATGCCCGTGCCGGGAATGCCCACGCCCATGGCGTTTTTCAGGATGTTGGCGCTGAGCAGGGCAGTCACCCGTTCGGGGCGGCAGCCCAAAATCTCGGTGGCACGTGCTACGCAGAGCGCAACGGCCATTGGCTCCGTACAGCCGATGGCAGGCACGACCTCGCGCTTCACCAAGGCTATGATTTGTTGTCTTTCTTGTAAATCCATAAACTATAAATAGTAAAATGTATGTCTGTTTCGCCTATTTGACTTTGCAAAGCTACACAAAATCCGGCTAAGTCGCACCTTCTCCCGTTTTTTTTCATGGAAAGCGCGCAAGAGATGCCTCGCTTTCCGCCAAACATTAACCCATCCATTGCCAAACCTTGACGCTCCCTACGCGCAACTTTGACAGACAAATGACTTCGGGGGAAACGCCCGAAAAGGACATCTTGATGCGTCCGGCGGCAAATAATCCTTGGTCAAGAGGCAGGGATAAGGAATCTTTGCGTATCTTTGCGCCCGATTAAAGTAATCAATTACAGAATATTCATCATCACACTATGAGATTGAAAGCTACTCTTCTCTGCCTGCTGGCCTTGGCCGGCGTGTTGGCCTCGTGCATCCGCGAGGAGGCGCTCAACACGGAGGCAGACATCGAAAACGTCGTCCTGCAAGGCAACGTCATGAACCGCCCGGCCGTCTTCGGCGACGCCATCACCCAAAGCGACGGCAGCAAGGTGTATCCCGTCATGTTGTATGTAAAGAAAGGCACCGACGTCAGCAAGTTGGCTCCCCAACTGACTTTGACCGAAGGAGCCACAGTCATGCCCGAAAGCGGCACGGTATTGGACTTTACCCGCCCGCAAGACTACGTAGTCACGTCGCAAGACGGCCAGTGGCAACGCCATTACCGCATCGCCGTCAACGCCAGCGGCTTGTCCAACACGCAATATAGCTTTGAGAATGTCCGCTTGGGCGGTGAAGGCAAATACCACATATTCTACGAGACAGACCAATTGGGCGTGGAGACCTTTGCTTGGGCAAGCGGCAACCCCGGATTCGCACTGACGGATGCCAACGAAAGGAATCCGCTGAACTTCCCGACCTTCCAAGGCGAGGACGGCTATCAAGGCAAGTGCCTGACGCTTATCACGAGGCGCGCCGGCGGATTGGCCGAAAGCGTCAATATGCCCATTGCTTCGGGCAACTTGTTCATCGGCGAGTTCGATTTGCTCAATGCTTTGATTGACCCGTTGTTGTCCACCAAATTCGGCATGCAGTTTGAATCGGTGCCGACAAAACTCAGCGGTTATTACAAATACACGCCGGGCGAAACCTTCTACGAGTTGGATAAAACGGCCGAAGACAAACTCCGCCCCGTGCCCGGACGGAAGGATCAGCCCAATATCTACGCCATCTTCTACGAGAGCACCGACGAGCGTCCCATCCTCGACGCCACGGACGCTTTGGCCGAAGACAATCCCCAAGTCATCTCCACCGCCGTGGTGAACCAAGACGACGTATTGCCCACGACGGAATGGACTTATTTCGAGATACCTTTCACCTACCGCCCGGGCAAGTCGGTAGATCCTGACAAGTTGGCCGCCGGACGCTATTGCTTGGCCATCGTCTTTGCTTCCAGCATCCGGGGCGACTACTTCGAAGGCGCGCCGGGCAGCACCCTGTGCATCGACGAGGTGGAGCTGACGTATGAAGAAGAAGCGATTGATGCAGAATAACCTACATCGTAAACCTAAAACATAGACAGCAATGAAACTGAAACATATCCTAATGGCCCTCCTCCTCATGGCAGGAGCCGCCAACACCCTGCAAGCGCAGGAAGACCGCAACCGAGGCATCATCCAATCGGCTCTGCGCGGATTGGAATATGAAGTCCGGGCAGGTATCAACATCGGCGGTACCACGCCTCTGCCCCTGCCGCAGGAAATCCGCGCCCTGACGGGATATTCGCCCAACATCAACCTGGCTTTGGGCGGCGACATCATCAAATGGTTGGGCAAGCAAGAGAAATGGGGCTTCATCATCGGATTGCGCTTGGAAACCAAAGGCATGGAAGCCGAGGCACGCACGAAGAATTATAGCATGGAAATCATTGGCGACGGCGGCGAACGCATGTCGGGCAACTGGACGGGCATGGTCAAGACCAAGTACCGCGCCTCTTATTTCAGCGTCCCCGTCCTAGCCGCCATGAAGCTGAGCGAACGCGTGCGGCTCAGTGCCGGCCCATACGTCTCGTTCAAGACGAGCGGCGACTTCTCCGGCCACGTATTCGACGGTTACTTGCGCGAAGGCGACCCTACGGGCAACAAGGTAGTGTTCGAGGGCGAGAGCGTGGCGCCATATGACTTCTCCGAAGAGTTGCGTACCTTCCAATGGGGCGTGCAGGCGGGAGTCACTTGGCGCGCCTTCAAGCACCTGAATGTCCATGCCGACTTGCAATGGGGGTTGAACGACATCTTCCAAAAGGACTTCAACACCATTACCTTCGCCATGTATCCCATCTACCTGAACGTGGGCTTCGGCTATGCTTTTTGATGCGCCAACCCCTATTATTAATGTATAGAAGATGATTCAAGAATACTCCCTCCGCCTTCTTCCCGCAGACGCCGCCGACGGACAATGCCTCCGCCAATATCTTTGCCGGGAGAAAGGCTTGAACTTGCATGACATCACAGATATACGTATCCTCCGCCGAGGCATCGACGCCCGCCATCGGACGGTATTTGTCAATCTCACGGTGCGCGTCTACCTGAACGAACAGCCGACAGAAGACCTCTTCCGCCCGATAGCCTACCCCATGGTGGACAACCGGCCACAGGTCATTGTCGTGGGGGCAGGCCCCGGCGGATTGTTTGCTGCCCTGCGGCTGATAGAATTGGGATTGCGCCCCATCGTCGTGGAGCGAGGCAAGGATGTCCGCGAGCGGAAGAAAGACTTGGCTTTGATAGGCCGGCGCCAAGAAGTAGATCCAGAATCCAATTATAGCTTTGGCGAAGGCGGGGCAGGAGCTTACTCCGACGGTAAACTCTATACCCGCAGCAAAAAGCGGGGCAATGTGGAGAAAATCCTTTCCGTTTTCTGCCAACACGGAGCCTCGACAGACATCTTGGCAGACGCGCATCCCCATATAGGCACGGACAAGTTGCCCCGCGTCATCGAAAACATGCGGCATACCATCCTGCAATGCGGGGGCGAGGTTCACTTCCAAACCCGCATGGAGGCCCTGCTGACCGAAGGAGACCGCGTAACCGGCATTGCGACAAACACGGGACAGACCTTTTCAGGCCCGGTCATCCTGGCTACGGGACACTCTGCCCGCGATGTCTACCGTTGGTTGGCCGCGCACGACGTGGAGATAGAAGCCAAAGGCATTGCCGTGGGAGTCCGCTTGGAGCATCCCGCCGCCTTGATAGACCGCATCCAGTATCATAACAAGAATGGCCGTGGCCTGTATCTGCCCGCCGCCGAATATAGTTTCGTCACCCAAGTGGAAGGCCGGGGCGTTTACAGTTTCTGCATGTGTCCGGGGGGCTTTGTGGTGCCTGCCGCCAGCGGTCCCGGACAAATTGTGGTGAACGGCATGAGTCCCAGCAACCGGGGTTCGCAGTGGAGCAACAGCGGCATGGTGGTGGAGTTGCGCCCCGAAGACTTGGCTGCCCCATCCTTGAAGATTGCCGCCGGACAACCGGAGGAACCGCTTCACCCGGCTTTGGCCATGATGCGCTTCCAGGCACAATTGGAACACCTCTGTTGGCAACAAGGCAACCGCAGCCAGACAGCTCCTGCCCAGCGCATGGACGACTTTTGCCGCCGGCGCCTCAGCGCCGACCTGCCGCCCAGTTCGTACGCGCCGGGATTGGTAGCTTCCCCGCTCCATTTCTGGATGCCGCCTTTCATAGCCGGACGTCTGTCCGACGGATTCCGCCTATTCGGGCACAATGCCCGTGGTTTCCTGACTAACGAAGCCGTGATGATTGGCGTGGAGACCCGCACGTCGGCTCCCGTCCGCATTGTCCGCAACCGCGACACCCTGCAACACATCCGCCTGCGCGGGCTTTTCCCCTGTGGCGAAGGGGCAGGATACGCCGGCGGCATTGTGTCGGCAGGCATCGACGGCGAGCGTTGCGCCGAAGCGGCGGTACAATACATTCGCTGAGCGTGTAAGATAAGACGAAGAAAAGTCTGCGGAAAAACCTGTCGTGTCCGTAGGAAAAACGGCGTAAGTCTTAGAAAAAGTTTAAACGCAGCCT